>JAOUIH010000036.1 GCA_029884165.1 Gammaproteobacteria bacterium
AATGGCATAGACCCGAACCATCCCTTGCGGCCGGCCATCGACGAGCGGGACGCGCTGCAGAGAATCTTTCGGGACGTGCGGGCAGCCATCCGCGACAGCGGCTGCACGCGAGCGATCCTGGTCGGTCACAATGCTGCTTTCGACCTGGGTTTCCTGAACCAGGCGATTGCCCGAACCCAGATCAAGCGCAGCCCCTTTCATCCGTTCAGCTGCTTCGATACGGCAACGCTCTGCGGCGTCGCCTACGGCCAGACAGTGCTCGCCCGCGCGGTAAAGGCTGCCGGCCTGGTCTGGGACGAAAGCCAGGCGCATTCCGCGGCGTACGACGCGGAAATAACGGCGGACGTCTTCTGCGACGTCGTCAATCGCTTCCGGCCGATATTCGAATCGGCGTCCGCCGATGCCGACTCGAACGACGATTTCGCGATCGAGTCGGAGAACTGACGCTGCCGGCGGCGTTCAGGCGGCAGTTTCGACTTCCTCCAGCAGGGTCTTCAACTCGCCGGAGTGATACATCTCGACCATGATGTCGCAGCCGCCGATCAACTCGCCCTTGACGTACAGCTGCGGGAAAGTCGGCCAGTTCGAGTACGCCTTGAGTCCCTCGCGGACCTCCGGATCCTCGAAGATGTTCACGTAGGAAAACGGCCTGCCGACCGCTTTCAGCGCCGCTACGGCCTGGCCTGAGAATCCGCACTGGGGAAAATCCGGCGTGCCCTTCATGTAAAGAAGAATCGGGTGACTCTTCAGCTGCTCTTCGATGCGCTTGTTTACGTCCATTTGGAAAGCACCCTGATGGTTGAAAATCCTGTCGAACCGATCGAATGGGGCCAGGCGGCCCGTATTCAAGCGGTACCCTGGTTTGACCGCACGCTGACCTGGTTATCTACGCGCAGCACGCCGGCTACGTCCTGCGCCAGTCTCACGGCGCGGTCCCGCAGGTCGAAGCTCGACACGACGCCTCGCAGTATCACGGTTCCGCGCAGCGTTTCCACCCGCAAGCCGGCTGTGGACAGTTCCGGGTCTCCTGCGTAACGGGCGCGTATCGTAGCCGAGATCCTGTCATCGGCGCTTGCCTGTGAGCTCGAGCGCGTGTCCTGGCCGATCGGATTGCCGGCCGACGCGCCGGATCCACCCAGGAGCATCGACGAGCAGGCCGCCAGCGCAGGCAGCGCCAGGACAAGGGCAACAAGGCCTGCGAGCCGCGTCGTCTTCGGCCGCCACATCGCCCCGGATACCGTCGCCATCGGCTGCTCTCCCGTCATTCGGACCGCGCCGGCAGGTCGGCCAGCACGCGCCACCGTTCGTCCGCCGACATCCGGGCCCAGTTGGCAATCTCGGCCAGGGTCCGACGACACCCGGTGCAGACGTTCTGCTCGTCCAGCGCGCAGATGCGGACGCAGGGCGATGCCGGGTACTCGGAACGGGCTGTGGCGGCTGCTGTCATGGGGTCCAACGCGATCCCGGCCTCACCGGGACGCGGTATATTCAATCAATTCAACACGATAAACGTCAGCCGGAACATCTTTGCGACGAATCGCCCGGCGGACCCCTGCAATTTTCGAGGCAGACTTTATAATAGGCGGCGCTCTGCTGGCAATTTGCATTCTCGGTAATGCAGGGCGCGCCGAATACCAAGAACAGCCAAATCTCTGGGAGACAGCTTTATGAACCCTCTGAATTCCATCGTCGGCACGATCGTCGCCGGCCTGGTCATCGCTATCGTGCTCGTGCTCGTTACGGCGGGCTCGCACATCGTCGGATCGATGCCCGTCAATTCCATCATCATCTGGGGCCACGTATTCGCGGGCATCGTCTGGATCGGCCTGCTGTATTACTTCAATTTCGTGCAGGTGCCGGCACTGGCTGCGGCAGCCAGCGACCAGGGCGGGCCGGGCGGTGCCGGAATTACCAAATACGTCGCGCCGCGCGCACTGCTGTGGTTCCGCTGGGGCGCCGTGTTCACCTGGCTGACCGGCGCCGCGTTCCTGCTGCACCGCGGCATGCTCGACGACGCGTTCGCCCTGGGCATGCTGACGAATCCGGTCAATCCCTATGCCATGACCATCGGCATCGGCGCCTGGCTGGGTACGATCATGCTGTTCAATGTCTGGGTCCTGATCTGGCCCAACCAGAAAAAGATTCTCGGCCTCGTCGAGGCGAGCGCCGACGAGATCGCGAAAGCAAGGCGCGTCGCCTTCCTCGCCTCTCGGACCAACACGATGCTCTCGATCCCGTTGATCATGAGCATGGTCGGCGCTGGCCACGGCTTCTTCATGTAAGCCTGCTGCCAATGACGCTCGTGAAGCCCGGCCGGTGCCGGGCTTCTTTTTGGAACCCGATACGTGACGATCGACAAGACCCTTGCTGCCGACATCCGAGTGGTGGCCGCTCGCGCCCTCGACGAGGACATCGGCGCCGGCGACCTGACCGCCGGACTGGTGCCCGCCGCCGCCGTCAGCACGGCCACTATTGTCGCACGCGAGCCGATGACGATGGCGGGGCAGGCATGGGTCGCCGAGGTCTACCGGCAGCTCGACCCTCGCATCGAGCTGGACTGGCACCACGCTGACGGCGACACGGTCGCTGCCGGATCGATAGTCTGCCGGTTGCATGGACCGTCCCGCGCGCTGCTCACGGGCGAGCGCAGCGCGCTGAACCTGCTCCAGACGCTGTCGGCAACCGCAACCGCGACAGCGCGTTACGTCGCGGCCGTCGCGGGAACCGGGTGCCGCATACTCGACACGCGCAAGACCCTGCCCGGATTGCGGCTCGCGCAGAAGTACGCGGTCCGCTGTGGCGGCGGCAGCAACCACCGCATCGGCCTCTTTGACGCGATACTGATCAAGGAAAACCACATCGTCAGCGCCGGTTCCATAGGCAACGCGGTTGCCGCCGCCCGCAGCCTGCACCCCGGCGTGTCCATCGAGGTCGAGGTGGAATCGCTCGCGGAGTTGCGCGAGGGCCTGGCGGCGGGCGTGGAACGACTGATGCTCGACGACTTCTCGCCGGACCAGATGACCGAAGCCGTCCGCATCAACCGTGTTGAAGGAAATCCGCCCGCCGAACTCGAGGCCTCTGGCGGCATGATGCTGGCCGACGTCCGGCGCGTGGCAGAAACCGGCGTCGACTTCATATCCGTAGGGGCGCTGACGAAGCACGTCCAGGCCATCGACCTGTCGATGCGCTTCGAAAACGACTAGCAGGGTGTTGAAAAACACCCTGCTGCCGCGAGACAAGGATGTCTCGCTCGCGGTTCAAGCACGTAAGTGCTTGAACCGTCGGGAGCGAGTCCGGACATGTGCCGGACTCGCGACGTTGAAAAAGGTCTGGACGACCTTTTTCAACATCCTGCTAGCGGCCCACCTGCCTCAGGCGACGGCGCGCGTGACGCGTTTCGGCTCGGCGACGCCGTAGCCCTGCGCGTAGTCGATGCCCATGCCGCGGAGCATCGTGATGATCTCCTGGTTCTCCGCGAATTCCGCGATAGTACGCTTGCCCGTCAGGTGGCCGATCTCGTTGATCGAGCGCACCATCTCGCGGTCGATGGGATCGTGCAGGATCTCCTTGACGAAGCTTCCGTCGATCTTCAGGAAGTCGACAGGGAAGTGCTTCAGGTAGCCGAACGACGACAGGCCGGTGCCGAAGTCGTCCAGCGCGAACTTGCAGCCGAGTTCTTTCAGCGCATTGATGAAGCGATTCGCCTGTGAGTAGCTCGCAATAGCGGCAGTTTCCGTGATTTCGAAGCAGATCTTGGTCGCGTCCAGACCGCTCATCTGGAACTGGTCGATCACGAACGGCAGGAACTTCTCGTCACCCAGGCTCTGACCCGACAGGTTGATCGAGCACAGCGCCAGGCGCTCGCGTTCGTCCGCCTCGCTGACCAGCCAGCGGAAGGCGTTACGAATGACCCAGAAATCGATCTTCGGCGTGAGGTTGAACCTCTCGGCCGCCTCGATGAAGAGGCCCGGCGCCACGATGCCGCCGTTCTCATCGCGCATGCGCAGCAGGATCTCGTAGTGCGCTCCCTCTTCCTCCGCCTGCAACGGAAGTATGGTCTGGCGGAACAGCTCGAAGCGGTCCTCCTCGAGCGCATTGTTGATCCTCGCCGCCCACTGCATCTCGCGGCGGCGGCGCATCAGGTCGATGTCGTTTTCGTGGAAGCTGTGGATACGGTTGCGGCCGGCCTCTTTCGCGGCCTGGCAGGCGCTGTCCGCCGCGGACAGCAGCGCGGCGACATCCTCGTTGTCCGCCGTGATCGGCACGACGCCGATGCTGACCCCGAGCCGGAAGCTGCGGTCATCCCAGACGAACTTGTACTCGCCAACCGCCGCCCGCAGGATTTCGGCCGTCTTCATCGCTTCCTCGAGGCTGCAGCTCTCGAGCAGGACGCCGAATTCGTCCCCCCCGAGGCGCGCCAGCGTATCGCGCCAGCGTATCTTCGACTTCAGCAGTGCGCCGAGCTGACCGAGCAACGCGTCGCCGGCGCTGTGGCCGCAGGAATCGTTGACGATCTTGAACTGGTCCAGGTCGAGGTAGCAAAGCGCATAGGACGTTTCGCGGGCTTTCGCGCTCTTCAACGCCCGCTCCAGCCGATTTTCGAATTCGCGCCGGTTCACCAGCCCCGTCAGGATGTCGTGGCTCGCGTGATAGCTGAGCCGGCGATTGAGCTCGCGGGCCTCGCTGACATCATGGAACACCAGGACCCCGCCGGTTACTTCGCCCTTGCCGTCACGGATCGGCGATGCCGTGCTCTCGATATAGAGCTCGTTGCCGTCGCGGCGGATCAGCAGTGTGGGCCGCACCGACTTGCTCGGACGGTTGCGACGAATCGCCACAGACAGCGGGTTTTCCAGGGGCTCGCAGGTCTCTTCGTGAAATCCGCGGAAGATGTCGTCGATGGGTCGTCCGCTCGCGTCGTCCACCTTCCAGCCCGTCAGTTCCTCGGCAACGGGGTTGATATACTCGACGACGCAATCCGCATCGGTCGTGATAACGCCGTCGCCGATCGAGCGCAGCGTAATCTGCGCGCTCTCCTTCTCGCGAAACAGCGCTTCCTCGTAGAGCTTGCGTTCGGTGATGTCCATCTCGACGCCGAGCAGCCGGATCAGGCGGCCCTTTTCGTCCGTCAGCGCCTTGGCCCGGCTCGTCATCCAACGCCAGTCGCCGCTCTGGTGCTTCATCCGGTGCACGCTTTCGAAATACGGCGTCTTGCCTTCCAGGTGCTCGCGCATCTTGCCCTGTACGCGCGACATGTCGTCCGGATGCACGAGCTTGTACCAGTCCAGGGTCACGTCCTGCTGTTCGCGGTCGTAACCCATCATCTCCTTCCAGCGTTGCGACAGGCGGATTCGTTTCGACTGGCCGTCGAAGTCCCAGACCCCGTCGTTCGCGGTAAGGCTGATCAATTCGTCCCGTTGCGCGACTTCACGCAAGATCCCGGACGTGCGCATGCGCTCGAGTCCTGACGTCAGTGAGGCCCCGAGCAGCTTCATCAGCAGGTGCAGGCCGGCGTCCCAGGCATCGACCGGCCTTTCATTCGCGAGGGCGAGGAAGCCGGCCGGCGCCTGGCCGATCGAGAAGCCGACGATCAGGCAGGATCCCATGCCGAGTTCCGCGAGTCGGCCGAAGTCCGACTGGGCTCCCGGCGGCGGCTGGTCGGTATCGGCAATCTCGACGAGCCGCAGGCTGCCGAGGCGTTCAGCCAACCACGGCCAGTCGCCGAGCGACTGGCGAGCCAGTGCCGCTGGATTGCAGCGCGTGAACAGGCCGGTAGACGAGAGCACCGTGTCGATCGTCCGGCCGTCATCCCGGTACATGGCCAGGAAGGCGGCATCGCAGCCGGAGGCATCCGGCAGTTCGTCGACGTTCGCCTGCAGTTGTTCGAGATACTTTTCGGAGTCCAGGTGCTGGACGTTGACGGCGATTTTCGTATGCAGCGAGTCCATCGCGCCGCGGTTGCGCTCGCCCTCCCGGGGGGAGGTCGTTCCCATCAATGTGCCGCTGCGAGACGGTGTGCTCATAAGCCCGCTCTTGCCGCCGTCAGACGGAAGTCCAGTCTAACGAATCCTGTTCGCCTGAAATCGCGATTTAACCTATTGCCGGACGAGCCCGAACCCCAAGCGCCGGCTGAATGCATTTTGACATGTTACCGAAGGAATACAAGCTAAGCCTATGTATTTTTGCAAGTTCGCGGCGGACCTTCCTGCCGTACGGGCGTTATTGCCGGCAGCCGGTCAACCGCCGGCCGGGCTTGCCGTTACATGCACCTGACAGAGCGCACCCAGACAAGGAGTTCATCATGACGCTTATCGACAGTCGACCGGGGCTCCGGTCGCCGACCAAGGGACTGCTGCCGCTCATCGCCCTGCTTGCACTGAACCTCGCCGCCTGCAGCGGCGGCAGTTCGCCCGCCGGCGAGCCGGCGCCTCCGGCACCCGTGGCCAGCTGCAATCCGTCGGACCCGGCGACCGCCGCCGAATGCGGCACGCTGATCCTCGGCCTGACCGATGCCGACGGGGACTTCCTGAGCTACGCCGTCGACGTCGTTTCGCTGACGCTGGAGCGGGCCGACGGCAGCATCGTCGAGACCCTGCCGACCGGGGCGCGCATCGACTTCACTGAATACACGGACCTCACCGAGTTCGTCACCGCCGCCCTCGTACCGCCCGGCGTTTACGTGGCCGGACGGATCACGCTCGACTATGCCGCTGCCGAGGTGCTCGTCGAGGCGGCCGGCGAGGCGAAGGCCGCGATCGTGGTCGGCGAGGACGGGACGCCGCTGACCCGCGCCGACTTCCGCATCGTGCTGTCAGACAGGGATCGGCTGCAGATCGTCCGCGGACTGCCGTCGCTCCTGAGCGTCGACTTCGACCTCGACGCGTCCCACAGCGTCGACGTAGCGCCCTCGCCCGCGGTCGCTGTGGCTTCGCCTTTCATCGTCGCGGAGATCCTGCCGGTCGACAGCAAGGACTTCCGGCTGCGCGGCCTGCTGGTCGAGACGAATGCCGCAGAGATGACCTACACGGTTGCCATCCGGCCGTTCCACCTGCTCGATGGCGAATTCGGGCGCGCCGCGGTGCTCGTCAGCGACACGACGGAATTCGAGGTCAACGGCGATACGTTTACAGGCGTCGACGGGCTGCGGGCGCTGCAGGCGGCCGGGCCGAGGACGCCGACGATTGCGCTGGGCACGCTCGACGTCGCGGCACGCGAGTTCACCGCGCGACTCGTGCTTGCTGGCAGCAGCGTCCCCGGCGTCGATATCGACGCTGCCTGGGGCAACGTGATCTCGCGCAGCAGCGATTCGTTCGTCGTTCGCGGCGGTACCGTCCAGCTCGCGGACCAGCGGCCGTTCTTTCATCGCGACATCACCGTCACCATAGGCCCGGACACGAAAATATTCCGGACCGGCTTCGATGGGCCGCTCGACGGGAGCGCGATCTCCGTCGGTCAGAATGTCGTCGTGCGCGGCGACGTGAGCGTCTCGGACACCGGCATACGGATCGACGCGACGGCCGGCGCCGTGCGCATGAACGTCACGCACCTGGCCGGGATCGTCAACGCGGCCGTCCCGGGCCAGCTCGACATCGAGCTGCACGCGATCGATCGGCGGCGTGTCGGCATCTTCGACTTCACCGGCACCGGGACGGGACCGGAGACCGATGCCGACCCCGCCAATTACGAGGTGGCCACGGGCAACCTGCTGCTGGCGAACCAGGCCATCGGGCGGCCGGTGCTCGTCTACGGCTTCCCGAACGCCTTCGGCGCGGCCCCGCCGGACTTCACCGGCCGTACCGTCGTCGACTTCGCCGGCGTCCGCAGCGTGCTGGGCGTCGGCTGGGGAGCCGCAGGGACCGCGGCTCCCTTCCTCTCGATCGGCAACGACGGACTGGTTCTCGACAATCACAATCCGGACATCGACCTGCGGCACTACATCAAGCAGGGGCCGGTCCTGGTCGACCTTACCGGACTGGATTCCGGCACCCTTATCGTGCCGCTTGAGACCGGCCGGATGCTGTTCGTGCTGAAGACGGGCGACAGCCTGCAGCTGTATGCCGACTTCGCGGATTTCGCTTCGGCACTCGCCGACGCGCTGGCCGCCGGGGGCACGGCCCGGTCGATGTTTGCGCGCGGCCTGTACGAGTCCGACGGAAACCGCTTCGTCGCCTACCGAATCGGCGTGCATATCCTCGAGCCCTGATCCGGCCGCGGCCGAGACCCGCCGGCGCCCCCCGCCACCGCCGGCAGCCAGGCAGCCCCGCAGTTTCCTGCGGGGCTTTTTTTTGTGTTCGCGCCAGGTTGATCCCCCGCCGCCACCGCGGACCGACGATCCCGGTCCAGGCCGGACCGCAGCCGGGCCGCACGGTAGTCCGGCCGAACGAACGACGGTTAGCAGGGTGTTGAAAAACACCCTGCTGGCCGAGACAGGTACGTCTCGCCCGCGGTTCGAGCACGGTAGTGCTTGAACCGTCGGGCGCGAGTGCGGCCATGCGCCGGACTCGCGACGTTGAAAAAGGTCTGGACGACCTTTTTCAACATCCTGTTAGGATCTCTGCTCGTAGCGCAGACGGCGAAGCACGGCGAAGCACATGGATCCGGTTTGTCATACCCTCCTCGGCGCGACGCTCGCGGCCACCGGCCTGGAGCGGCGGACCCGTTACGGCCGGGCGACGCTGATCGTCGCCGCCAATCTTCCCGACATCGACGCCGTCGCGCATTTCTGGGGCTACCCCGCCACCTACGCATTCCGGCGCGGGCTGACGCATGGACTCCCGGCGCTGGTCGTCCTGCCGTTCCTGCTCGCGGCGCTCATGCTGTGGCTGGACCGGCAGCGACCCGCCGCACCAGGCGAAAGGCCCGCCGACCCCGGCTGGCTCGTCATTCTCGCGGCGATCGGCGTCGTCTCGCACCCCATGCTCGACTGGCTCAATAATTACGGCATGCGCTGGCTGATGCCATTTGCCGATCGCTGGTTCTACGGCGACACGCTGTTCATCATCGACTGGATCGCCTGGCTGGTACTCGCCACCGCGCTGCTTGCGGCACGAGTGTTTCGCGGGGCGAACCTGGACTGGTACCGGCGTCCGGCGGTGCTCGGGATCGTCGTGCTGCTCGCATACATCGGCATGAACGGCGCAATAACGTCCGCCGCTGAAGCATCGGCCTTGCAGGCGCTCGCGGATCGTCCGCCGCGACGGCTGATGGCCTCGCCCGTCCCGCTCAATCCGTTCGTGCGGGACATCGTGCTCGAATACGATGACGAGTACCGATTCGCCGAATACCGGCACGTCGGTACGCCTGGCCTGTCGATCGACGAACTGGTCATCAGGATCGGCGATCCCGCCGATTTCGCACGCGCCCGCGCGGTCCGCGAGGGCCGCTGGTTTCTGCGCTGGGCCCGGTTTCCGTTCGTCGTCACCGAGCGGCGCGACGACGGGCTGCACCTCCGGCTCGGCGACGCGCGCTACGTGCGCGACATCGAAAAACCACGCCTGCGTGACTTCGGTACCCTGGACCTCGAGCCGGGGACCGCGGACGAAGAAACATGACGCGGTTCCTTTGGCGCAGCGGGCCGCTGTGGTCCAATGCCGGTAAGCATTGCAAGGGCTGGATGGGCAGCCGAATACGGAGGATGGAGTCGTGAACCTGATCAAGCTATTGATCGCGGTCGGCCTGGTCGGCTTTCTCGTATCGCTGAGCGCCTACACGATCGAGACCGGCAACGTCGGCGTCGAACGGACGCTGGGCAAAGTGAACCACGAGGAACAACAGCAGGGACTGCGATTCAAGCTGCCGCTCCTGACCACGGCGCTGGAATTCAGCGCCAAGGAAATCGCGGTCGACTTCAACGACCTGACGCCGAAGGCTGCCGACAACCTGTCGCTGATGGACCTCGACGTGTCGGTCTTTTACCGGGCGAGCGCCGATCGGGTCTCCGAACTGATGGTCAAGTACGCGGGTTCGGCGGTCCAGGGCGACGACAACGCCTACCTGCCTGCCTGGGGCCTGGTCGTGCGCGAAGCGCGTTCCGCGATCTACGAGCAGGTCTCCGAGATCGACAGCCTTCAGCTGCACAAGCAGCGCGAGATGTTGCAAAGCGCGGTACAGGAAGAGCTGCAGAGCCGGCTCGATCGCTCGGACCCGGGCGACTTCCAGATCACGCGGGTCGTCGTGCGGGCGCTGAACACGGACCCGAGCATCGAGGCCGCGATCCGCGACGCCGTCGAGGCCGAGAAACGCCTCGAGGCAAAGCAGGTCCAGGTAGAGATCGCGAAGAAGGACGCGGAGATCGAGATCGAGCGCGCCAAGGGCATCGCCGAGGCGAATCGCATCATCAATTCGAGCCTGACGGCCGAGTACCTGCAGCACGAGGTAAACACGGCGCTGCTCGAATTCGCCGACAATGGCGGCAGCGTGGTCGTCATCCCGGCCAACATGCAGGGCTTCGACATGATCCTCGACACCAACTCGCTGCGGCGGGGCAACGGCCAGGGCAACTGAGCGGCGTGCCTCGCGCGCCGGCGCGGGTATATGATGTGACGCGGGCAGGCCGTCCCGGCCTGCCCTGTCCTTTCATGGAGCCACAGCATGAAGCTTTCCAGGCGCGAATACCTGCTCGGCAGCGCGGCGGCGCTGCTGCCGGTCGGCGCGACGGTCGCAGCAGCCGCCGAGGCATCCGCCGACTTCGACCCTTCGTCCCCGCTGCCGCACCGGCAGGCGTTTTTCCCCTTTCGCGAGACCTACCTGAACTCGGCGAGCCAGCACCCGCTGTCGCGTGGAGCGCGCAGAGCAGCGGATGCCTATTTCGACTACAAGACCTTTGCGGAACACAGCGACTACGACATACGCGGCATACGCGCACAGGTCCTCGCGAATTTCGCCCGGCTGATCGGCGTGTCGGCGGACGAACTGGGATTCGTCCCCAGCACGACGGCCGGAGAAAACCTGCTCGTCCGCGCGCTGGGCATACCGGAGTCCGGGGGGCGCATCGTCACCGACGCGCTGCATTTTTTCGGCTCGTTCCCGCTGTATGCGGAACTAGCGAAGCAGGGCATGGACGTTGTGACCGTAAGGCAACGGGACGGCCGGATCGACATGGACGAGTTTGCCGAAGCTGTGACGCCCGGAACGCGCCTCGTCTCGGTCTCGTCGATGTCGACCTTCAACGGCTTCGAGCACGACCTGGCGCTCGTCTCCGAGATCGCGCATCGGCGCGGCGCGCTGGTCTATGCCGACATCATCCACTCGGCCGGATCCGTGCCGCTCGATCTCGGCGCGAGCGGCGTCGATTTCGCGGCCTGCGCCAGCTACAAGTGGCTGATGGCCGATCTCGGCCTCGCATTCGTGTACGTGCGCAAGCCTCGACTCGGCGAGCTGCGGCGACCCTGGTACGGCTACAACCAGGTTGCCCACATGCAAAGCCACGTGCTGCCCGGCGACCCGCCGGGAGACACGGTCGCGGACTACGAGCTTGCGGACGACACCATGGGCTATTTCGGCATGGGCACGATGGCCAACGTGGTCGCGGCCAAACTCGGTCATTCGCTGCCGTACCTGCTCGCCGTCGGCATCGATCGGATCACGGCCTACCGCCGCCCTTTGCTCAGCCGCCTGCGCGAAGCCCTGCCGGAACTCGGGTATCCCTGCCTGACGCCCGCCGAGTCGCGCGGGCCGATTCTCGCCTTCGCCGCGCCGGATGCGCGGCAGACGATCGCACCGCGGCTGCGCGCCGCCGGCGTCACCGTGACCGTCCTCGAGCATCACTTCCGCGTCGCGCCGTCGGTGTTCAACGATCTCGACGACGTCGAGAGGCTGATCGACGCGCTCGGCTGAGCAGGCCGACCGCGGCCGGCGCGCCTGCCGGGCTCAGGCGATCGGCGGTCTGTGCGTGTGCCATGCCCTCGCCTGCTCGTAGGCGTGCGCCAGCGCAAGCACACGCGTCTCGCCCTGCGCCGGACCGCTGATCTGGAGGCCGATCGGCAGCCCGGATTCACTGTATCCGCAGGGCACCGAAATCGTCGGAATGCCGAAAATATTGAACGCAAACGTATTGCGCACCGACGGCTCGGCGCCTGTCGCCTCGGCCGGGTTCACGGCGTTCCGTATCGTCTCCGGCAGTCCCGGCGCCGTCGGTGTCACGAGGACATCGACCTCCTCGAACACGGCGGCAATCGCGCGCCGCGCGAGTTCGACGTCCCGGCGCACCGCAATGTAGTCGTCGGTCGAGAACCCGCCGGCGGCGACGATGCGCTCCAGCGTCACCGGGTGATACAGGTCGCGGCTCGACGCCTCGGCCAGGTACGGCGCGTGCCAGGCATGCGCCTCGGCGAGCAATACGGGAAAGTCCGGGTGCGGAGGCAGGTCGACCTCGCGCAGGCCGGCGCCGATCGTCGCGAGAGCGTCGAGTGCGTCCTCCATGGCGCTGGCGACGTCCGGGTCCAGGTCGTCGAAATACGGTTTCCGCACCACGCCGATCCGCATCCGCTCCAGGCCGGCACGCGCAAACGCGGCATAGTCGGTGGGTTCCACGCGGATGCTCACCGGGTCGGCCGGGTCGTAGCCGGCTATGCCCTGCAGCAGCAGAGCCGCGTCCGCGACTGTCCGGGTCAAAGGCCCCACGTGATCCAGCGTCTCGGACACCGGGATGATGCCGCGTATGCTGGCCAGCCCGTGGGTCGGCTTGAAGCCGACGACGCCGCAGTAGGCGGCCGGCAGGCGTATCGAGGCGAGCGTGTCGGTCCCTAGCGCCGCGGCGCACAGCCGGGCCGCGACGGCCGCGGCCGAGCCGCCCGAGGAGCCGCCGGGTATATGCGCCGGGTTCCACGGATTGTGCACCGGCCCGAAATGCGTGATCGCGGATGTGCCGCCGTAGGCGAACTCGTGCATGTTGAGCTTGCCGAGCAGCACCGCGCCGGCCTCGGCGAGCAGCTGCCAGACGCGGGCATCGCTCGCCGGCACCCGGTCTGCCAGCACGGCGCTCGCCGCCGTCGTCGGGATCCCGGCGGTGTCGATGTTGTCTTTCAGGCCGATCGGGATGCCGTGCAGGGGACCGCGCCACCTGCCCTGCGCAATCTCGGCTGCCCGCTGCGCCGCCTGCCGGAGGGCGAGCTCGCGCGTGACCGTGACGTAGGCATTGATCCCCGAATCCAGCCGATCGATGCGATCCAGGTAGGCGCGGGCCAGCTCGACCGGCGAGATCTCGCGCGCGCGTATGAGCGCTGAGGCTTCGGCAACGCTCAGCTCGCAGAGATCCCGCGCCTCCGCCAGCGCCCGCGTCGCGGCCAGCACGGCTGAACCGCTTACCCCGCCGATGAATACCCGCCTCGATAGCATGTGTTACCCGCCGCGAAATGACGCCTGGCGCTCGCCACAACCGGCCGCCACGAGCAAGGTGACGAAAGAGCCCTGCCCTGGGCGGCCCGTATCGATGGCGTTGTCAGACCGAGACAAGAATGAGCGCAAGTGCATACAAAATGAGTGACAGCAGCATGCCGCGAAACGGGATACTGAACCAGTAGCGCGCGCCGAGAAACGTGTAGGCACCCAGCAATACGACACCCACACCGAGCAGAAATGCCGACTCGAACAGGAACGCCGGGTGGAAGAGCGCCAGGTAGCCGTACACGAGTCCGAACAGGATTGCGCCGAAGCTGTGGCTCGCATTGAATCCAATCCAGGCTTTCCACATCGTTGTCTCGCGCGTAATGACGGGACTCACCGACTTCATGCGCTCCTGGAGCTCGGCGTCGCGCGGCAGCAGCCTGGGACCATGGAACGTATAGACAAGATGCAGCAGCCCGAGGAGGAACAGCACGGCCGCGCTGCCAGCCAGCAGGTAAGGCGCAAGTTCGCTCACGCTGCTGCCCCCGGCGGCCTGACGCCAGCATGGGCGGCCGACCGGTGCCGCTCCCTCACCAGGAAAGTTTCGGCTAATCGCCGGAAGCCAGCCATCGTTCGAGCTCTGCCTTCAGTTCCAGGGCCGCCCGTTGCATCTGCCCGAGCCCCGCTCGCATGTTGATGGTCTGGTACAGGACCTCGCTCGCCGCGATCTCGAGCTCCGGGAATGCCCGCAGGGCCGCGGTCAGCTCCTCCACAGACGGTGGCTCGGCAGCTGCGAGGGCGTCCGAGGTGATGCCGTGTCCAAAGCTTTCGGGACGCTGCAGCACGCCCAGTCGTACCCCGGGCCCCAGCACGTTCGCGACGCGGGCGTCGTACTGGGCCCAGATTCGGTCTCGCATATCCGCGAGCGGTATGCTGATCTCGTCCACCTTCGCATAGTAGGCGGCGATCGCTCTGCGCAGTTCCGGGTCCCTGATCAGGCGAAGATTCCCGGTCGACCGCAGATCGTCGAGCGTGTTTCGGGTAATGGACGGGGAATACTGCCAACCGGCGGTCTCCACCGCCGCAACCAGGTCGGCCACGTTGTCCGTCGGTGGCGATCCCTCGTACAGCGCGAGCACGATCACTGCGGCGGCTTCCTGCCTGTGCATCCACACCTCGGCCTCGTCGAATGAAGCCAGATCGGCTTCGAGATCGGTCACGAGCGACTCCAGGTACTCGACTTCCAGCTCCGCGTTGACGCGAGCTTCCCGGAGCTGATCTACCCAGAGCGCCATGAGGACGCCGACCACGATGACGACGAATTCGCCGAGCAAGAGACGCCAATTGAGACGCGTAGACATACTTGACCGATCCTCCGCTCCCGCAGGTCGATTGCACCGCGGTGCCAATTACTCCGTCAGCTTATCCTGCCGATCTTGCGCTGCCCTGGGCGCAACCACGATGCGCCCAAAGCTTCGCAAGCGCTGTCAGCGCCTCCTGACGTCGAAACTCACTGGCGCCGTCGCTGGCGCTGCTTTTGCCGTCCCTGGAGTATAGATCCTGCAAGAGGAGTGACAGCTACGCCCCGGCGGCCGGCGAATGCGAAAATCCTAACAGACCGATTCTGAGAGCCGCTCGATTGGCCCCGGATTGCCACCTTTGCGGCCAGACAGTGCGCATTGCAGAGCGAGTCGCGGTGTTTCTCGGGGGGCGCCACTGGCGGCACGGCCGGGCGCTACGTCAGTTTATTATTGTTTATCAGTTACCTGGCAAGGGTGTCTGGTGCCGGAGAGAGGACTCGAACCTCCGACCCACGCATTACGAATGCGTTGCTCTACCAACTGAGCTACTCCGGCAGGAGTCAGATTTCTCTGTGGGTCTCGTGGCGGGCCGGGCCCGCGAAGGCGCGTGAGTATAGCGCCTGGCCCCGGCCTCGGCCAGCGCGACGCCGGCCTTTTTCAGCGCTGGCGCCCGCGGATCCTGATCAGCACCTCGACGCTTTCCTGCTCGGTGCCCGCGGGCAGATCCGGCAGGTTCTGGAACTGCACCTGCTCGGCCGGTATGTCGGACAGCAGCCCGCTGTCGACGTTGTAAAAGTGATGATGCGCGTGCGTGGTCGAATCGTAAAAGGTCCGGCTGGCGTCCACGACCAGCTCCCGGGCCAGGCCCCTGGCGCCGAAAAGATGCAGGGTGTTGTAGACCGTCGCCTTCGAGACCCGGCTGCCCTTGCGCCGCAGGATGTCCAGTATCTGGTCCGCCGACAGGTGTTGCGGCTTGTCGAACAGGGCCTCGGCGATCTCGACGCGCTGGGGCGTCGGCGCGATACCGTGGCGTTGCAGTTTTTCGGAAATGTCCAGCGGGGACATGCCCTTACCCTCAGACCGTTGCGGTCAGCGGAGTATAAGCGAAAATCGTTCGCATTGGTCCAGCCGCAGGCCGGCTGGGACCCAAAACTGGCCGAAGGATCGGCTTTCGACGGCTGCCGCGGAGGCGTCGCTGTGCGAGCCTCCGCTGTTTCCGGACAGGGAGGTCCGCCGATGAGTCCGCCTGGCTGCCAGAAGGCCTACAGCCTGTTCGAGCTGCTGATGACACTGGCCCTGGCGGCGATCGTCTTCGGCCTGGGTCTGCCCTCGCTCGGCGCGCTGGTCGCCGACCAGCGGCTCCGGGCCGAGACGGATGCCCTGTTCCATGCCATCCACCGGGCGCGGCAGGAATCGATCGTCCGGCGGCGGGTCGTGACGATCTGCGCCAGCCGCGACGGCCGGGCCTGCGACCCGGATGCCGACTGGTCGGCCGGCTGGATCGTGTTCGCGAACAGGGACCGGGCGGCCCTCGGGGAGCGGCGCGACGACGAAACCCTGATCCAGGCCCACGCCGCGGACGACACGGTACTGTTACAGTCGAACCGGGCCAGCTTTTCGTTCCGATCGACGCACGAGCGGGCGACCAACGGCACCGTGATCGTCTGCGACCGGCGCGGACGGGCGGTCGCAAGGGCCGTCGTCGTCAGCTACACCGGCCGGCCCCGCGTGGCCCGCGCCGACAGCCGCGGGCAGCCCTATGCGTGTGCGCATTAAGTTAAATTGCGGGTCCGGAAACCTGCCGCTCGTCGGCCCCTCCGGACCGCCCGTCGGACGCCCCTGCCGCCGCGCCCCATCGCCGGTAAAGTGGCGCCATGAGCATTCGATCCCAACGCGGTTTCACGCTGTACGAGCTCCTGATCACGGTACTCGTGATCGGCGCCATCCTGACGCTCGGCATACCGAACCTGAGTGAATTCACGCGTAACAGCCGGCTGACGGCGACCGCCAACGACCTGCACGCGAGCTTCCTGCTGGCGCGCTCCGAGGCGGCCCGGGCCAAGACGAACATCACGATCTGCGCCTCGGCCAACTCGATGAATGCCGCGGCCGTTTGCGGCGGCACCTTCGACGATGGCTGGATCGTATTCATCGACACAAACGGCGACCTGGCCCGTGCCGGCGCAGGCGAGAACATCATCCGCGCAAACCCGGCGATCGATACCACGCTGAACATCACGACCAACGGCGGCGCGAATTATTTCTCCTTCGCACCCTCGGGGATGGGCCGGGGCAACGTCGGCGGGGTCCCGGCGGTGCAGACGGCAATGCTCTGCGACTCGCGCGGCAACCAGGTCGCGGCAGGCGGCTACTCGTCCGCACGGGCGCTGGTCATCACGCCGATCGGGCGCGCGACGGTATTGCGGGACGTCGCACAGATCAACGGGCTGGGCGGTTGCCCGTAAGCGCCGGCTACAGGTTGGGAGCGCAATGAGCAAAGTATTCAAACCGGGAATTCAGCGATGCGGCATCGGCGGCTTTTCGCTCGTCGAGGTGCTGATCGCGCTGGTGATCATGTCGGTGGGCATGCTCGGCATCGCCGGTCTGTATGTCCACAGCATGCAGGCGGGCCGGACGTCGATATTTCGCCACCAGGCGGTGACGCTCGCGGGCGATATTGCCGACCGGATCCGCGCCAACCCGCGCGGCGGCGTCGCCTACATGGCGGCCGCGGCCGATTTCAACTGCGTCGGCGGCGGCGTCGACTGCTCACCGGCGGAGATGGCGCAGAACGACATCCTGCTGTGGGAACAGCAGGCCGCCGGCTCGCTGCCGAACGGCGCTGTCAACATCGTGTTCAACAACGGCGTCGTGCCGAACACGTACCAGATCACCGTGAGCTGGGACGAGGCGGGCCAGAACCCGCCGCCGCAGTACCGGCTCACGATACCGGTAGCGGGGCCCTGACCATGGCGACGATTCGATTTGCTGGCCGTATGGCGGGCGTCACGCTGGTGGAACTGATGGTCGCACTGGCGATCGGCTCGTTCCTGATCATCGGCGCTGTGCAGGTCTACAACCAGAGCCGCCAGGCCTACGTAATCAACGACTCGATCGCGCGCGTGCAGGAGACGGCGCAGTTCGCGATGGACACGATCGAGGCGGACCTGCGCATGGCCAGCAACTTCGGCCGGACCAGCCGTGCCGACATGATCCAGGGCCGCTCGCTCAGCATCGACCCGAACCCGAAGGGGCTGGCCGCACCCGCCGGTTGCGGTGCGGCCTGGGCGCTCGATCTCGAACGATCCGTCGAGGGCAGCAACAACGCCTATGCCCTGCCCTGCGCGGCCAATGGCGGCGGCCAGGGGAACTCGGATACCGTGACCGTGCGCCGCGCGACCGTGGCGGCAGTGCCGCTGGACGCAGCCCGCCTGCAGGTCCAGTCGACGCGCATCCAGGGCGAAGTCATGGACGACGGTGCCATCCCGGCCGGTTTCGACGCCGTAACGTCACAGACGCACAACCTGATGGTCAGCAGCTATTACGTGGCGGCGAGTTCGACCCTGATCCCGGGCGTACCGACGCTGCGCCGCAAGACCCTCGGCTCGGCGGGAGGCGGCGCAGTCATCGACGACATCGAGGTCGCGCCGGGCGTCGAGAACCTGCAGCTGCAGTTCGGCGTCGATATGGACGGCGACAACACGGTGGACCGCTACGTCAACCCGGCCGATGCGATCATCACGCCCGGCGCAGTCGGCTACGTGCCGGCCGCGCGGGTGATCACCGCGCGCGTCTGGCTGGTGGTGCGCTCGCTGTCGCCGGAAATAGGCATTGTCGACCTGGCCGATTACGAACCCGGCGACGTCGACCTCGGCGTGCCGAACGACCAGTTCCGGCGGCTGATGGTCTCCAAGACGATACTGCTGCGCAATGCGCGCACCTAGGGAAGAAACGAGGATGAACCACTCCGGGAAACCGCAATCACAGCAGGGCGCCGCGCTCGTCGTCGGCCTGATCCTGCTGGTCGTGATCACCGTGCTCGCGATCTCGGGCATGAACACCGCGACGACCGAGCTGGCGATGGCGCGGAACGACCAGAATTACGAGAACGCGTTCCAGGCCGCCGAGACCGGCCTGACACAGGCGCTGTCGCAGGGGCGGTTCAATACGCTCGCGAATACCAGCCTGACGCAGACGATCAACACCAACGACACGGTCAGCGCCGTCATCGTCTTCGAGGACTCGACGCTGGTGCCCGACCGCGCGTTCAGCCTCGGAGCAGGCAGCGGCATCGCGGCCTACCATTTCAACGCCACGGCGACCGCCGAATCGCGGCGTCTGCCGGGCAGCACGACGGACCGCGACGCGTCGGCGCAGCATACACAGGCTTTTTACGTAGTCGGGCCCGAGGCGCCGACGCTCTGATACGGGCGACATGACGACCAGGGACTGGGAGTAATTCTGATGAACGCATTGAAAAAGATCATTCCGGCGCTGCTGCTGGTCTCCAGCATGGTCGCAGGCGCCGACGGGGTCCTGATCACCCGGACCTACGAAGTCCCGCTGAACCTGTTCCGCATGCCGGGGGCGCGGAACGGGACGCTGACCTTCAGGGTATGCGACGAATGCGAGACCCTCACTTTTCGAGTCACCGAGGGCACGGACTATGTCGTCAACAGCGACACCCGTGAGCTGAAGGATTTCCGGAAGACGCTGGCGCGCGTCCGCGATCGCGCCAGCGCAACCGTGATGGTCACGCACCATCTCGAGTCGGACACGGTCACGACCGTGCGCATCGACCTGTAAGCCGGCAAACGCACAGAATTGCGAGGATAGGATCATGAAGATCGTTGCACGCAACACCGCATGGATGGGAATGGGCTGCACGCTCGCGCTCCTGGTCGGCGCACCGGCGCTCGCGGACGACACCGAACTGCTGCTGCTGGGCCCCGACCCGTCGAACCGGCCCAAGGCCAACGTCATGTTCATCCTGGATACCTCCGGCAGTATGAGCGACCTGCAGACCACCCGCGCTCCGTACGATGGCAATACCGTCTACGGCGGCGCCTGCGACACGAACGCGCTGTACTGGACCGACATCGACATCCTGCCGACCTGCGACGTAACCAACGAGCAGTGGATCGACAAGACCGCGTTCTACTGCGACTTTGCGTCGAACCAGATCTTCGGCATCGGCACGTTCACGAACACGATGATCCAGTACCGCGCCGACGACGCGGTGCTCATAGACGGCTCCCTGGTCGCCAGCACGACCGAGCGCTGGCAGTATCTCCAGCCCGGCAACCACACCGGCCCGGTCGAATGCCAGGCGGATTCCGGCACACACGGCGACGGCGACGTCAACCGGCTCTGGGCCGGGGCCGGCGCCAACCTGTCCAACCCCTGGACCAACAAGCGCGAAGACGAAGTGGGCTGGGGCAGCGCGCCCAGGAACCTGAGCTACACCGTCTACGACGGCAACTACATCAACTGGAAGAATTCCGCCACGACCGTCTCATTGAGCCGCAACGCGATCATGCGCGAGGTCACCAAGAAGGTCCTCAACTCGGTCAACAACATGAACGTCGGCATCATGCGCTTCAACCCCGACGCCGGCGGCCGTGTCATCCAGGCGATGACCGACCTCGATACGAACCGCGCGGACATCCTGGCCGCGGTCGACTCGCTGCCCGCGTCCGGCCGCACCCCGCTGGCCGAGTCGCTGTACGAGAGCGCCCGCTACTGGCTGGGAACGACGGCCGATTACGGCGTCGCGCAACTCGCGGCAACCGACCCGGACGCGCTGTCGTCGACAAACCCGATGACCTACAAGCAGCCGGAACTCGCCGCCTGCGCGAAGAACTACAACGTGCTGCTGACGGACGGCGTACCGAACACGGATCTCGACGGGCCGGTCAAGGCGCCGACGCTGCGCGACTGGACCGCGACGACCGGCAGCGCGACCTGCATTACGACGAAGGACACCTACTTCGCAGCCGACGCGAGTATTGCCGCCGGCGAGGGGCGTTGCCTGGTCGAAACGGCGGAGTACCTCGGCAAGATCGACACGGATCTCGGCACCGACGGCACGCAGTCTGTCACGACGCACACGATCGGCTTTACAGTCGACCTGCCGATACTCCGGGATACGGCGCTGGCCGGCGGCGGCCAGTATTTCGTCGCGGACGACGTCGAGAGCCTGACGATCGCCCTGCTGCGGATCGTGGGCGAGATCAACGATCGCTCGCAGTCCTTCTCTGCACCGGCCGTCACGGTCAACACGTTCAATCGCACACAGAACCTGAACGACCTGTACCTGACGATGTTCGGCGCGCGCGCCAAGACCCACTGGCCCGGCAACCTGAAGAAATACAGCATCGATGACGGTGTCATCGTCGACGCGGACGGTCTCGCGGCCGTCGATCCGCTGACAGGCTTTTTCTACGAGACCTCGCGCAGCATCTGGACGGTCGGTGCCGACGACGGCAACAACGTCGCACTCGGGGGAGCGGCGCGCCAGCTGCCGGTTCCCGCCGGCCGCCGCCTGTTCACGAACAACGGCTTCGACTCGAACCTGGCGGGCGCCAGCAATGCCATTTCCGTCGGCAACCTGCTTGCATATAACGCCAATGACTTCGGCCTGACCGGCGCGGCCGGCGAGCCGACGCTCGATCAGCTCGTCCGCTGGATGCTCGGCGAAGACGTGCGTGACGAGGACGGCAACGCGGCCACGACCGTGCGCTACGCGATGGGCGACCCGCTGCACTCGCGGCCCGCGGCCATCGTCTACGGCGGCACGCCGACAGCCCCGGATACCGTCGTCTACACCGCAACCAATGACGGTTACGTGCATGCGATCTCGGGCGCGACCGGCACCGAGCTGTGGTCATTCGTCCCCAGGGAACTGCTGCCGAACATGACGCGACTCTTCTTCGACCCGAGCGCCAAGTACAAGCAGTACGGCGTCGACGGCAACATCGTGCCGGTCGTTGCGGATCGCGACAATGACGGCATCATCGAGCCGGGTGACGGCGACTTCGTGTACGTGATCTTCGGAATGCGCCGCGGCGGCATGACCTACTACGCCCTGGACGTCACGGACAAGAATGCGCCCGAACTGCTCTGGACACGCACGCTGGCCAGCGCCGGCGAGAGCTGGTCGACGCCGGCCGTAGCCCGCATGGACATCAACGCTGGCGGGCTGAACAGCGACAAGGCCGTCCTGGTCATCGGCGGCGGCTACGACACCGTACACGACACCGCGGCCCACCCGGCAGTGGCGGATGCGAGCGGCGCAGGTATCCATATCCTCGACCTCGTCAGCGGCCAGACGATCTGGCGGGGCGGGCGAGACATCGCTGCGACCAAAGTATTCAGCGGGATGACCCGCGCCTTCCCGAACCAGGTACGAGTCGTCGACATGAACGGCGATCGCTTCGCCGATCGCATGTACGCCGTGGACGTCTCCGGCCAGGTCTGGCGCTTCGACGTCAAGCGGGGCGAAACCCCTGCCAACCTGGTCAACGGCGGCGTGATCGCGCGTCTCGGCGCCGAAGGACTGGGCTCGCCCACCGCAGCCGACACGCGGCGATTCTACAACGCGCCGGACCTGTCGATATTCCGTGACCCGGTCCAGGGCCAGCGCTTCATCGCGATCAGCATCGGCTCCGGCTACCGGGCTCATCCGTTCGACCTGACGGCGACGGATCGATTCTATTCGCTGCGCGACCCGGCCGTATTCAACCAGCTCGACCAGACCAGCTACGACAACTACGTCCCGATCACCGAGGCGGACCTGGTCGAAGTCAGCGGAAGTGTGAAAGCCGTCGTCGGCGCCAGTGCCAGGGGCTGGATGTTCACGCTGCCGGCCAACGAAAAGGTCCTGGCCGACTCCGTGACCTTCAACGACGAGATCTTCTTCGTCAGCTTCACGCCGGACACCATGTCGCAGTCGAGCTGCTCGGCCGGCCGGGGCACCAATTTCCTTTACCGTGTCAGCGTGGTCAACGGCGACCCGGTCGTCAACAACCTCGACGCTATAGCCTCCGGTGATGAAGACGCCGCGCGCCGGGAGCAGCTGGCCCAGGGCGGCATCGCGCCCTCCCCGACCTTCCTGTTCCCGAGCCCGACGGACCCGAACTGCACGGGCGCTGCCTGCGCGCCGCCACCGATCGGCTGCGTTGGCGTCGAGTGCTTCGACCCCGGCTACGCCAACTTCCCGGTCCGCACGCTCTGGACCCAGGACGGGATCGAATGATGAACCGAATCACTGACGGACGGGCAGGGCGGCGCCGAATGCGCGGTATCACGCTGATCGAACTGATGATCGTGATCGTGGTGCTGAGCATCCTCGCCGCCGTCGCCTACCCGAACTACCGCGATTTCGCGGCGCGCGCGAAGCGCAACGAGGCCAAGGCGGCGCTGTTGCAGATCGCGACGAACCAGGAGCGGTTCTACCTGAACAACAGCACGTTTACCGCCGACATGACGAACCTCGGCTTCCCGGTCGCTGCCAATTTCACGACCGAGACAGGCTCTTACGTCGTCACCGTCACTGCCGCAAATGCTGCGAACTTCACGGCTACGGCGACCTACCAGAATGCCGACGCAGAGGCCGGCAAATGCCTGACCTTCACGATAAACGGCACCGGCATCAAGGCGTCCGCGCCGCTCGCGGACTGCTGGACGCGAACGCGCTGACGCTCACCGGAACGGAATGAGCGCTCAAAAGGCACCCTTGTGGGTGCCTTTTTTCTGGTCCGACGACACCGAACAGGAGAAGACGGTGGGCCGCTATTCCGGAGGCGGCACCGTGGCCTTCTTGCCCGAGTAAAACAGCGCGTCGATGATCAATAGGACGGCGCCGATCGTGATCGCCGAATCGGCGACGTTGAAGGACGGGAACGGCCAGCCGGCCAGCATCACCTGGATGAAATCCACGACGTAGCCCAGGCGCACGCGATCGATGACGTTGCCCACCGCGCCGCCCAGGACCAGCGCCAGTCCGGCCAGCAATATCGCGGGCCCGTCCTTGCGCTGCCGATAGATCCAGATCGTGATCACGCCGCTGACGACGATCGCCAGCACCGTGAAGAACCAGCGCTGCCAGCCGCCGGCGTCCGCGAGGAAGCTGAAAGCAGCGCCCGTATTGCGATGATGGGTGATGTTTATGAATGAGTTAACCGTGATCTTGTCGTAGAGGCCCACCCACTTCAGGATCGCGAACTTGGTCAGCTGATCGAGCAGTACGATAATGCCGGCCAGCGACATCCACAGCACGAACGCCCGATTCTGGCCACCCTCGTTGCCCGCTGCCTCGTTCAATTCCATCGTCCCCTGTCGTTTTCAGGCCGCCAGTATGGCACGGGCCTCCGCCGAATCCTTGTGCATTTGCTCCACCAGGGCATCCACGCTGTCGAACTTCAGTTCGTTGCGGAGCCGGGCGATAAAGTCCACGTGAATGTAGCGGCCGTAGATGTCCTCGTCAAAATCGAAGATGTGCACCTCGAGCAATGGCTTTATGCCCTCGAAGGTCGGCCGGGTGCCGACGCTGGCCACCGCGTCCAGGGGCCCGTCCGCCAGGCCGTGCACCCGCACCGCGAAGATTCCCATCACGGCACTCTGGCGGCGCTGCAGGTTGACGTTTGCCGTCGGGTAGCCGAGCTCATGCCCGAGTTTCTGGCCGCCGATGACCTTGCCTGACATCCGGTAGGGCCTGCCGAGCAGCCGCGTGGCACGCTCCAGGTCGCCCTGCCAGAGCGCTTCGCGCACCGAGGTGCTGCTGACGCGTTCGCCGCCGACGACGACGCTGGGAACCTGCTCGATCGTGAAATCCAGTGCCCGTGCGGCACGCTGCAGGTGCTGGAGCCCCCCCTCGCGATTCCGCGCGAACTGGAAGTCATCGCCTATGACCAGGTGACGCACGTTGAGCGTATGCACGAGCAGCCGCCGAATGAACGTGTCCGCGCCAATGTTTTTCATCGTCTCGCCGAAGCGCGGGCAGAAAAAGATATCCACGCCCGCCGCCCGCAGCGCGTCGTACTTCTCCCGGAATCGCATCAGCCTCGCGGGCGGCCGAGCTGCCGAGAAGTACTCTTTAGGCATCGGCTCGAAGCTCATGACCGCCGTCGGCAGATGCCGCCGCTCCGCCTCGGCAAACACGTGCCGAAGGAGACGCTGGTGCCCGAGGTGCAGGCCGTCGAACGCGCCGATCGTGACGATGGTGCCCGGCTCCACCTGCCGGTAGGGAAACGAACGGGTTGTGCGCGCGAGTCTCATTGAATCGATATGCATCAGTCGGTATGTAATCGCAGCGTGTGCGTCCGGATACCCAGGGCGAACAGCAGGGCAAAATACACGGTCACCGCGGCGCCGATTTCGACACACAGCCGCAGCGCCCTGTCGAGCCCGCGCGCGTCGAGCCACCAGTCCAGTGGCAGCGCAAGCCAGACCAGGCAGAGGACCATCGCCACGTTAGCCACCATGCATTTGACGAGCAAACCGGCCCAGCCTGCCGAGTGGCGAATGATACCGTCACGGCGCAGCCCGCGGTACAGCAGCCAGGCATTCACGAGTGCGGCAACCGACGTCGCCAGGGCGAGGCCGGCATGCGTGCCTTCGTAGCCGATGCGCGTCAGGCCCCACGCCAGCGCGACGCTCAGCAGGAAATTCACGAGCAGCGCGATGAGGCCGATCTTGACGGGCGTCCGCGTGTCCTCGCGCGCGAAGTAGCCCGGCGCCAGGGTCTTCACGAACGAGAATCCC
Source organism: Gammaproteobacteria bacterium (assembly GCA_029884165.1). GTDB lineage: Bacteria > Pseudomonadota > Gammaproteobacteria > Steroidobacterales > Woeseiaceae > JAOUIH01. The sequence continues at coordinate 25,389 of JAOUIH010000036.1, forward strand.
AGCAGGCCGATCGAAAAGGCCTGCAGGCTCAGCGCCGTCAACTGGACGTCGGACCCGCTGAATTCACCGCCGTAGAACAGGGTCGCGACCAGGGGTTCGGCCAGCACGATCAGGCCAACGGCCGCCGGTGCCGCAATGAGCCAGACCAGCTTCATGGACCAGTCCATGGTCCGCGCGAAGTCGTCCAGCGAGGCGGCGGCGTGCTGGCGCGACAGGTAGGGCAAAGTCACGGTCGCGAGGGCGATGCCGAACAGGCCGAGCGGGAACTCCATCAGGCGGTCCGAGTAGTAAAGCAGGCTGATTTTCCCGACCCCCAGCAGCGAGGCGATGACGCCTCCGAGAAGGACATTGATCTGGGCGACGGACGATCCGAAGATCGCCGGCAGCATCAGCTCCCCGACGCGGCGCACGCCTTCGTGCCCCGGCCTCCAGCGTGGTCTCGGCAACGCGCGGATCCTCGCCAGGAATGGCAGCTGGAACAACAGCTGGGCCAGGCCGGCGACGAAGACGGCGTAGGCCAGCGCCATCGCGGGCTCCGCCAGCAGCGGCGAGACCCAGACGGCGAAGCCGATCAGGACGACGTTCAGGATGACTGGCGTGAAGGCGGGCACGGCAAACCGGCCGTAGGTATTGAGGACGCCGCCCGCGAAGGCCGTCAGCGACACGAACAGCAGGTAAGGGAACGTGAACCGGAGCATCAGGGCCGAGAGTTCGAAGCGACCGTCGTCCCCGATGAACCCCGGCGCGACGACGGCGACGAGTAGCGGCGCGGCGATGACACCGGCCAGCGTCACCACGAACAGGACCAGCCCGAGGGTACCGGCGACGGCATCGATCAGCTCCCTGGCCTCGGTCTCGCTGTGCCGCTCCCGGTAGCGCGCCATGACCGGGACGAAACCCTGTGAGAATGCGCCTTCGGCGAAGAAGCGCCGGAGCATGTTCGGTATCCGGTTCGCCACGATAAACGCGTCCATGACGATCGAGGCCCCGAACATCCGCGCGAACACGATGTCGCGGACCAGCCCGAGGATCCTCGACAGCAGCGTCATGCCGCTGACGACCGACGTGGACCGCAGGAGCTTGCGCGCAGACAGGCGCGGCCCGGGCTTGGGCGATCCGGCGTGGCTTCGGTCGTCCGCGGACATCGGGGCTCTGGGAGGTTCCGGAAATGGCGCTAGTTTAACGTGAAATGCGGCAGCAAATCAGTGATTTAGGCCCCCATGGCCGGGCCCTCCCACGGCCCCGGACCCGACATTGACTTTCAACGGGCAGCCACGAATAATACGCGGCTCTTTGGGCCCGGACCGCTCGGACGGTTGCGGGCAGACAGCGAATCCAACGGAAATACTAGCGTGGCAAACATCAAATCAGCCGGGAAGCGCGCGCGGCAGGCAGAAAAGACGCGGCTCCACAATATGGGACTGCGTTCCAGGATGCGGACCGAGATCAAGAAGGTGATCAAGGCGGTCGAGCAGGGCAACCGCGAGGCGGCCGCGGCCGCTTACCAGCACGCGGTGCCGGTCATCGACAGCATGGTCAACAAGGGCATCGTGACCAAGAACAAGGCAGCCCGCCACAAGAGCCGGCTGAACAACATGGTCAGGAAACTGGCCGGCTGAAGCCCAAAATAAAGGCCCGGTACTACCGGGCCTTTTCCTATCCGCATCCCCGGCCTGCCCCCCCGGGGCGCGGCAGCCGACCTACCAGCAATCCTGCCCGCCGCCACTGGCGGACTTCTGGCCGGTGTGTGTCAAAGAGAGGCTGCCACAGGTGTCCTTCGCGGCCTGGTTCATCTGCGGCGCCGCGACGCCCGTATAGGTCGTGGCAGACGTATTCGCCAGCGTGACGGAGTAGACGCTCGCGGCATCGCCGGCGGCAACGACATTCCCGTCGTCGGCCAAAACCAACGGGTCGTTCGCAAAACCCAGCTGGGTCAGTGTGCCGGCGTAGCGCTTGTTGTCCATGAAGAACTGCTGCTGCCGATCGGCGACCTGCAGCAGGATCGACTTGCCGACCCCGCGCTTGGCCTTGACGACGAACTGAACGTACGACGGGTAGGCGAATGCGGAGATCAGCGAGATGATGGCAACGACCACCATCAGCTCGAGCAGGGTTATACCTCTATGTTTGCGTTGCATGGACTGTTCCTGTCAGTTGTCTCGTTGCCAGTTGCCTAAGCTGCCTCGGCACCTCGTCAGAGGTCCGCATCCTCGGTCACGTACCAGTACGTACGCCAGCGCGTCGTCGCATCGATCGCCTCGACCTGCAGGTCCGGCCGCAAGATCTTGTTCGGCGGGATCGACACGACCTCCGCCGGGATGCCGGCCGAATTGAGCTCGATGTATCGGTCTTCCTTGGTCGACGGGGCGTCCGGCGCGTCCGACGAGTCGTCACTCGTGTCGTAGTTGATCACGGCGCGGCCGTCCTGGAGACCGACGGCATACAGGCGCCCGGCGCCTTCCGAGGGTGCACACAGCGACGCGCTGCTGCCGCCCTGCGGCAGGTAGGACGTGAAAAATACCTTGCCGGTCACCGTCAGAGGCGTCGCGAGGATCTTCTCGCCGGGATTCTCCATCAACATGCGCCAACCGGAACTGAGGTTCACGAGGCAGTTCGTTCCTTGCTGGAGGCAATTGTCCGTGACGTCGCCGAAACTGCCATGCACGTAGCCCGTGTTGGCGCCCGTTCCGGCCGTCGTATTACGGTCCTTGATCATGTAGAAGAAGTCGCGCGCCAGGCCGCCGTCGTCGAGCGGATTCGCTCGATTGCCGGAACCGATCAGGATGCCGTCGAAGATGCCCAGCCCATCGGCAGCCGGGACGATGTCCGGCCGATGGAAGAAGCGCCGGTCATCCGCCATACCGGACGCGCCCGGCGCGTGGCGGCCGACCGATGCCAGCAGGGCGAGTTTCCAGTCCGCGGTATCCGTGCTGGCCATGTCGGCACGCCAGACTTTGCCGCCGGTATCGCCTACGACCATGCGATCCGTGTGGCCGTCGCCGTCCGTGTCCGCGACGCTCAGCGTCGACGGGATGCTGTCGACGAGCAGTGGATGCTCGAAGACACGGGCCGATGCGCCGCCGCTGCCGCCGCGCGCCTTCCAGATCAGGCTGCCGGTCTCGGCATCGACGACGTAGATCGCCGTTCCCTCGCTGTCGTTCGTGCCGACGACGCCGCGGCGGTCCTTGTTCAGGTCGTAGCCGCCCGCAAACATGACGACCGGCCGCGGGCCGCCGCCGGTGTCGACCAGGCCGACCCGCGGATCCGAGAAGGTGAAGCCGAGCTCGGAGAAGTCACCACTCTTGTTGATCGTCCACATGAGCCGCGGATTCTCCGGGTCGGTGACGTCGAGCGCATAGTAGGCCTTGCCGCCACGCCGCAGCCCGATGTAGACGTAGACCTTGTCGCCGTCCACGGCCTCGATGGTGCCGTTCTGGTTCCGGTCCTGTATGAAAGCGATCGGCGCGCCGTCAATCGTGTACGGGTGCTTGACGCCCGTAGCGTTGGTGCGCAGCGTCTTTTGTGCCGGCATCGACGTACGCGGCATGAACGCCCAGACTTCCTGGCCGCTCTCGGCGCCGCCGGCCGTCGTGTTCCGGAGCATGTGCAGCATGCCGTCATTCGAGGCGACGGCTATGTAAATTGCCGGGTTATCGGCCGTGTAGCCGCCGCGCGTTCCGTAGTTGATCGGCAGCGGCCGCGAGTGCAGCGGGTCGCCGAAAATCCAGTCGCGGGCCTCGGCGCGCACACCATCCGCATCCAGGTCGTCGACGTCCAGGCCGCGCGCATACGCGATCAACTGGGCCGCCTCGGCGACCGTGGCCGCACCGAGGTTGGCCTGCAGCGCCGCGGCGGTCGTCAGGTCGACGTTCAGCCCCTCGAGCCGGGTCGCACTGGCGTCGTAATAGATCGTGCGTCCGCCGAGGCCATTGGCCTCCTGCGGACTGCCGAGGATCATGCCCGGCACGCGCTGCCCGGCGCCGCCGCGCGCGACGGTCCGGCCGTCCCGGCCGTCGACCTCGCCGACATCCGCGTCGGCTGCAGGGAGGCGGCTCGGAACGGTCCAGTGGGTCAGCGCATCGAAGCGGATGCGGCCGTCGCTGGCAACGGCGCCGACGCCGTTCGCATCGATCAGTGCGGCCGTGTCGTTCGTGTTGTTCGCGCCGAGCAGCTTCAGCTTCTTGACGTTGCCGACCCAGTATGGCCGAGCGTTCTTGTCGACCTGGAACAATGCGATGTAGACGTTGTCGGTAATCTCCGCTCGGTTGAAGACGTTGACCGGCACGGAAGCGGCGACGAAGGTCGTGCTGACGGACAGGATCTGCTTGAAGATCTCGGTCAGCGTCGCCACCAGATCGTCCGGGTTCTCGCTGAGCGGGAGCGGCGTACCCGTGCCGCCCGCCCGCGCATAGCCGACTGTCGTCGTATTGATGAAGCGCGGGTCGACGATGAAGTACGAGACCACGTTCTGCTTGTCGTCGAGATCGGGCGCCGTGCCGTAGGCTCCGTTCGCGAGATCGGCGTCGTTCAGGTACTGGACAACGTCCGAAAATTCTCGCTGCGGCGAGCCGAGGCCGCCGAAGGCAATTGCTTCGGCTACAGCATCGTCGGAATCGTCGTCCTGGTTCGACACCTGGAACATCGTGTTGACGGTGAATATCTTCGAGCAGGCGCCGGCTCCGTCGAGGGGGCTCTCGTAGGTCGGCCTGTTGGCCGGCGGTTTCTCGATACTGCCGTCCCAGTCCGCGCCGGGGAAGTCGACGTCGAGGTTCGACTTGTTGTCCGTTCCGAAATCCGTGTAGCCGTTGTGCGCGTTGTAAACGTGCTGGCCGGTCAGGTAGCGGAAGAACTCGAAGAACAGCTCCTTGCCCTGGTACGAATGGCTCAGGTTACCCTGCGGCGTCGGCATGGACTCGAGTATCTTCAGGAACCGGGCCTTGGCGCCGTTCGCGTCGTTCGCCTCGAACTCCTCGAAGCCCATCGCGATGTAGCCGCCGTTGCTGCAGTTGGTCCTGCCGAAACCCACGCAGTTGTTTACGTTGTCGTGGTTCAACATCAGGCCGACGCGAACGCCGTCCAGAGGTTCGAAGACCTTGCGCAGCGCGCCCCTCAGCACGTCGAAGAACGTGTAGGGGCCGGTTGCGCTCATGTAGCCTTCCTTGATCAGCGTGTCGCACTCGCCGTTGTTGCAGGCGGTTGCCCCGAGGTTCGGCCGGTAGTCCAGCGAAAACATCACCATGGGCTCGCTGCCCGACGGCAGCCCGGAGCCCGGGTTCAGGTAGACGTCGGTATCGTCCGCCCTCGCCCCGCCGATCACCGCGATCAGCGCGGCGATGGCGGCGGTCATCAGGCACTTGAAGATTCGGGTATCCATACCGTTGCTCACTCTGTTGGCCGGCATCAGAATGCCGGCACCAGGACCAGCACGCCTTCCGTCACCTGCCGGCGTCCCAGCGCCTCGTCGGTGCGGTCGTAGGTGGTCGTTACCTCGAACATGGCGCTCGAAAACTTGTCGATGCTCGACTCGACGATCCGCGGCGGCGGCCGGAACGCGGGCCCGAGTCGCTGCACGCGCGCACTGATATCGTTCGACGCAATGGCCGCCGCGAGCAGCTCGTTGTCGACCGAGAGATCGATGCGGTCGCAGTTGGCCTCGCCGGGCGTGCACAACGTGTAGCCCGAACCACCGATCACCGGGGTGGTGCCCGGATCGGAGACGATCGCGTCGGCCAGCGCCTGGGCGCCCTGCTCCGCGGCGATACGGGACTCCTCGTTCTGGGCCATGTACAGCCCGATGTTGCTCGACCGCATCGAGGCGACCGTCAGCATCGTGATCGTCACCAGGAATATCAGCGCGATCACGAGGATTGCGCCGCCCTGGCCTGATCTCATGT
>JAOUIH010000037.1 GCA_029884165.1 Gammaproteobacteria bacterium
TGACGCTGTGGAATACTAGCGCGTGGCAGCATAATCTGCGCACGTGGATCCTGTTCATCCGGCCAGGCTGGAGTTCCGGTTGACGAAGATTTCAGGGAATTTCGGCCGCGAGCCGATCGATCTGTCTCTGGCCCAGGTACCCCGGGGCCAGGTGCATGTCATTTCCGAGCGTTGCAAGCAGTGCAACTTCTGTATCACCTACTGTCCGACCGAAGTCCTGGTCTATTCCGAAGAGACGAACGCCAAGGGCTACCATTTCCCGATGGTTGCCGAGGGCAAGGAAACGGCCTGTGTGCACTGCCGGTTTTGCGACCTGATTTGCCCCGAGCTCGCGATCTGGACGACCGAAGTCCCGGCTGACGGAGAACCGGAGGCTGATGTCGATGCCTGATAACGCAGCCGCAGCCCGCGTACCCGCAAAAAAACCTTCTCGCGTGCTGACCGGCACGCACTTCATGGTGGGCGACCACGCCTGCGCGGAGGGAGCTCTGGCGGCCGGTATGGATTTTTTCGGGGGCTACCCGATCACGCCCTCGACCGAAATCGCCGAACTGATCGCACGCCGACTGCCGCCTCTCGGCGGCCGCTTCGTGCAGATGGAGGACGAACTCGCCAGCATCGCAGCCATCATCGGCGCCTCGGCGGCCGGGGCCCGCAGCTTTACCGCGACGTCCGGGCCGGGCTTCAGCCTGATGATGGAGAACATCGGCCTCGCGGCCATGATGGAAGTACCCTGCGTCATCGCCGACGTACAGCGCGCTTCGCCATCGACCGGTTTGCCGACGATGGTGGGGCAGTCCGACATCCTGCAGGCTCGCTGGGGTTCGCACGGCGACTACGGCGTCATCGCCTATTGCCCGGACTCGCCCCAGGAATGTTTCGACCTGACCGTGCGGGCATTCAATGACGCCGACAAGTACCGGGTTCCCGTGTTCATCCTCCTCGACGAGGTCGTCGGCCACATGGCGGAGCGCGTCGTCATACCGCCAGCCGAGGAGATCCCGATCGTGCGTCGCAAGGGGCCGAACTTTCCGCCGGGCGAAAGGCGATTCCTCGGTTACGCGCCGGATGACGACATGGTGCCGCCTATGGCCCATGCGGGCGACGGTTACAAGGTACACATGACCGGGTTGACTCACGACGAAAAGGGATACCCGGCACTGACGCCGGAGATCCACGACAAGCTCGTCAACCGGCTCGTCGACAAGATCCGCCTGCACGCGTCCGAGATCGAAATGCACGAGGAAATTGCGCTGGATGATGCGGAAACGGTGGTCGTGTCCTTCGGCTGCACGGCGCGCTCGGCCCGGCATGCCGTCAATGAAGCCCGTGCCGAGGGAATAAGCTGTGGCCTCCTGCGACTGATTACCGTGTGGCCGTTCCCGGAAAGGCGAATTCGCGAACTCATCGAGCGGGGCAAGGTCAAGCGATTCATCGTGCCGGAAATTAACCTCGGGCAGCTGCGCCGGGAAATCGAGCGGCTCACCCAGCTGCCTGTATTGCGCCTCAATCACGCCGGCGGGGCGATGTTGAAGCCCGACGCCATCCTGGAGCTGATTCGATCATGAGTGTCACCGAGCAGGTCATACAGCCGGCCGCCAACATCCACCCGATCGACAACCTGCTGCGGGCGGACCGGCTGCCGCACATACTCTGTCCCGGCTGTGGGATAGGGACCGTCATCCACGGCTACGCCCACGCTATCGCCGCTTCCGGGTTGCCCGAGGACCAGCACGTCTGCGTATCGGGAATCGGTTGCAGCGGACGGGCGGCCGGCTACGTCAATGTCGATTCGTATCACACGACCCACGGCCGGGCGTTGCCGTTTGCCCTGGGGATCGCGGTGCACAAGCCGGAGCTCAAGGTCACCGTGATCAGCGGCGACGGCGATCTGGCATCCATCGGCGGGAACCACCTGATTCATGCGGCGCGCCGGAACGTCGACATGACGGTGATCTGCATCAACAACTTCAACTACGGCATGACCGGCGGACAGGTTGGTCCGACGACGCCGATCGGCGCTAAGGGCACGACTGCGCCCGATGGCGCGATAGAGCAGCCTTTCAACCTGCCCTACCTGGCGAAGGCGACCGGTGCCGTGTTCGTTGCCCGCTGGACGATATTGCACGTACGGGAATTCCAGGACGCGGTGTTGCGTTCGATGAACAAGAAAGGCTTCGGCTTCATCGAAGTCCTGGCGCCTTGCCCGACGAGTTTCGGCAAGTCGAACAAAATTGGCGACGGCTTGCACGAGGTCGAAATCTACCGCCAGCGTTGCCAGATACGTCACGGGGCGACGAATCTCGAGGAATTCGATATCGACCTGATAGACGACACCAAGCCGATCGTCGTCGGGAATTTCGTTGACGTCGAGCGCAAGCATTTCCTCGGATGATGCAAGAACGAACCACGGATCAGCGGACATGAGCAAGGCGGCGGCCAGGACGATACAGGTGCGATTCGGCGGAGTAGGCGGGCAGGGCATCGTTCTGTGCGGCCGCCTGCTGGGCAAGGCCGCGGCCCTGTTCGACGGGAAAGATGCCGTGTGCACACAGTCTTACGGCCCGGAGGCGCGCGGCGGCGCCTCGCGCTCCGATGTCGTCGTCTCCGAAGGGCGGGTCGACTATCCCTTCGTCACCGAGGCCGATGTGCTGGTCGCCTTTTTCCAGGAGGCTTACGTGAAGTTCCGATCGGCCCTGCGGCCGGGCGGACTGCTTATTTACGACACGGCGCTCGTCCACTCGGTGCCCGACGAAGCGAACGCGTTCGGACTGCCGGCCACGGCAATCGCGGAAGAACTCGGGAACAGGCTGGCTGCGAACATCGTCATGCTCGGTTTCCTGGTTGGCAAGACCGGCGTCATCAGCCGCGAAGCAGCGGAAGAGGCAATCCGGGCGACCGTGAAACCGCGAATTCTCGACCTGAACCTGCGCGCGTTCGATGCGGGCTACTCCAGGGCGCAGGCAGAGGCGGCGGCATGACCGACTCGATACTCATCGTCGGCGGCGGAATCGCGGGCCTGCATGCGGCTATCGAATGCGCCAATGCCGGTGCGCGCGCGATCGTCGTAGAACGCGGGCCTGTCATCGGTGGCCGCCTTGCGGCCACCATGACCGCTGCCGATGCGATCGGCGATCGCGCTGAGGGAGCTCGGACACCGCTTTTCGAAGCACTGACCGCTAACGACAGGATCGAGATCATCACGCAGGCAACGGTGACGGGCATCGAGGGCCGGCCGGGGAATTTCACCGTCGGCGTGCGCGAGCGGGCGCGCTTCGTTACCGATGCGTGCACGCGCTGCAAGCTTTGCCGCGCGGTCTGTCCGGTCGTGCTGGCGAACGAATATGACGCCGGCCTGACCTTCCGCAAGGCGATCTATACTCCGATGGGCGAGACTTATCCCGAGCCCTACGTCATCGACATCGAGAATTGCCTCAATACGCCGCCGAATTATCTGCCGTGCAACCGTTGCGTGCAGGCTTGCGAGGACGATGCCATTCACTTCGATGTGCCGCTCGAAACCGTGCACGAGAAGCACGTCGGCGCGGTCGTGCTGGCGCCCGGCTTCCAGGTCGAGGACGGTGCGCGCTACAGGGAACTCGGCTACGGCAGTCATCCTGACATACTGACGTCGGCGGAGCTGCAGCGCCTGCTCGAGTCTCCCGGTCCGACTGGCGGATATGCCTCGAAGCCATCCAACGAGGAATACCCGGACAGCGTGCTCATCGTGCTGGATGAACCGTCGCACTTTGCGCTGTATATCGTTGCGAGCCAGGTGCGCCAGCTGCTCGAGCAGGACATCGAGACCGTCGCCGTGCTCGTGCTGTCGCCGCTCAGCGATCCGGAGAGCTATCGGGAGGTCCAGGAGCTGGCGGCCAGGTCGGGAGTCCAGGTTCGCTGGGGCGCCTCGTTCAGGGTCGAGGCGAACCCTGAGAACGAGTTCGATGTTTCCTACGAAGACCTGTCGTCCCGTCAGTTTGCACAGGAGAAATACGGGATGGTCGTACTGTGCACCGACGTCGAGCCGCCTTCCGGGCTCGAGGCGCTGGCCTCCGCGCTGGAGGTCGAACTAGACGATCACGGCTATATTCGCGTCTCCGGCGCAAACGGCGCCGGTGTCGCCACGTCGCGGCCCGGCATCTACGTCGCAGGTTGTGCGAGCGGTCCGAGGAACATCAGGGAGAGCATCGAAGGAGCACAATCCGCCGCGAGTGCGGCGCTTGCGGAACTCGATCCTCGCCAGCTCGGAGCGGACGCGCCGGCGACGGATGTGCGCCCGCAGGCCACGGCGGCTTCCGCCTCGCCCGACGAGATGAGGGCCAGGATCGAGCAACTGCTGTACGCCCTGATCGGCCAGCCGAACGGATAGCTGCCCTTATCGAGGATACGGTATCCCGGGTTGCGAGTTCCCGGCGAGCGACGCGTTATAGTTGCGTGGCAGACGGCACGCGAACCGCCCCCAACGAGGATCCCACCTGTTGAACCAGCACATCCGTATTGCCGTCCTTCCCGGTGACGGTATCGGCAAGGAAGTCATTCCGGAGGGCATGCGCGTCCTCGAGGCCGCAGCGGCGCCGCTGGGTATCTCTTTCGACTGGACGGAATTCGACTGGTCCTGTGCTACCTGGCAGCGCACGGGCCGCATGATGCCGGAAGACGGGATCCAGCGGCTGCGTGGCTTCGATGCCATCTATCTTGGCGCTGTCGGCTTCCCCGGCGTGCCGGATCACGTGTCGTTGTGGGGTTTGCTGTTGCCGATAAGGCGGGAGTTCGACCAGTACGTCAACCTGCGACCCGTGCGCCTCTTCGACGGTGTGCCCTGCCCGCTGGTCGGCAGGAAAGCGGGCGATATCGACTTCATCGTCGTGCGGGAAAATGTCGAGGGCGAATACTCGTCGATCGGCGGCATCCAGTATGCCGGCACCGAGCAGGAACTGGTGCTGCAACAGAGCGTATTCACCCGCCGGGGCACCGACCGGATCCTGCGGTATGCATTTGAGCTGGCCGCCGGTCGCGATGCACGGCACCTCACATCGGCCACAAAGTCGAATGGCATCATGCACTCGATGCCGTACTGGGACTCGCGGGTTGCGGAGATCGCCCACGAATATCCCGACGTCCGGGTCGACCAGTACCACATCGATATCCTGACCGCGAATTTCGTGCGCATGCCGGAACATTTCGACGTAGTGGTCGGCTCCAACCTGTTCGGCGACATTCTGTCGGACCTTGGGCCGGCCTGTACCGGCACGATAGCCATCGCGCCCTCGGCGAATCTCAACCCCGCAGGCAACGCACCGTCGATGTTCGAGCCTGTGCATGGCTCGGCGCCGGACATCGCCGGACGCGGCATCGCGAACCCGATCGGTGCGATCTGGGCCGGCGCGATGATGCTCGATCATCTCGGCCATTCCGATGCGCACGATCGCATCCTCGGCGCAATAGAGGCGGTATTGCGCGAAGGTCGGGTATTGACGCGGGACATGGGCGGATCCGCGAGCACGGACGAGCTCGGGCGCGCCATTGCAGAACACGTGGTCTGAGAAAATCGAGGCTGATCCCGCAATGCGACGGGACTCACGGCGAAGCGTGCCATCATCGCGTAAATTGCCGAACCGGTAGTCGATAGTCTGTAATGATCGGGCCGATAGCCGGTCAGTATCCCCGCGACGGGCACCGGAGGCGACGATGAAAGGACGTATATTCCTGCTGGTCTTTTCGCTGCCGTTCCTCGGTGTCGGCCTGTGGATGCTCTGGTCCGTCGGCTCGAACCTGCACGATGCGTGGCGCATGCAGGACTGGGTTCCCGCCGATGCTAGGCTCCAGCGAGCCGGATATGAGACCCACGAAGGCGACGACTCTGACACCTACCTTGCGTTCGCGTTGTATGACTACTCATTCGCCGGGCAGCACTATAGCGGCGACCGGGTCGGCATTGCGGCTGGCGCCGATAACGTCGGAGACTACCAGCGCGACACGGGAAGGCGGCTCCAGCAAGCCTGGTCGCAGGGTGTGGCGATCACCGTCCACGTGAATCCCTCGAGGCCCGCCGAATCTGTCATCGACCGGAACCTGCGCTGGGGCCTGGTCGGATTCAAGTCGATCTTCCTGCTGGTGTTCGGCGGGGCGGGGGCGGGGATGCTCGCATATTCGCTGCTCGCGTCGAGGCCCAGGGACTCCGATGCGCCGGGTTACGAGGAAAAACCCTGGCTGCTGAATGACGCATGGCAGTCCGAATCGGTATTCTCGAATTCAAAGAAATCGGTCTACGTCGCATGGGGATTCGCGGTCTTCTGGAATGCGATCTCCGCGCCGCTGCCCTTCGTCGCCTACCGGGAAATCGTCGAGAAGCAGAATTTCGTCGTCCTGATCGGGCTGCTGTTTCCGACAATCGGCCTCGTGTTGATCGGCTGGGCGATTCGGCAGACGCAGGAGTGGGGGCGACTCGGGCCGGCCCCCGTGGTGCTCGACCCGTTTCCCGGTTCGATAGGGGGGCATGTCGGTGGCACCGTGGACCTGCGGCTGCCCTTCGATCCCAATCGCAATTTTTCTCTGACGCTGACCAACCTGCGAAGCTACTTGTCCGGCAGCGGCAAGAATCGCAGTCGCCGGGAGAAGGCGCTCTGGCAAGATGCCCGCACTGCGCACGCGGAGCCGAGCGCGCGGGGCACGCGGTTGTCGTTTCGTTTCGAGCCGCCGACCGGCCTGAATCCGTCGGACGCTCAGCGGGACAGCAATGATTATTTCGTGTGGCGCCTGAACATGCACGCCGACATGCCAGGCGCCGACATCGATCGGGATTACGACATACCGGTATACGCGACCGGTGCTCAATCCCGCCGGCTGCCCGCCAGGGTCGTCGACGCGGCCCGCCTGCGGCAGGAGCAACTCGATGACGCGGCGGTAGAGCGTCGCCTGCGGAGCACGGATAGCTATGCCGGCAAGGAAGTATATTTCCCTATGGGACGCAATTCGGCCGGTGCCCTCGCGGCACTGCTGTTCGGGGGCGTTTTCGCAGCGGCTGGCTGGTTCCTTGCGACCAGCGAAGGACAATCGGTGTTCGGTGGCGTATTCGTCGCGGTCGGTGCGATGGTCATGCTGGCGGGCTTATACGGCATGCTGAACTCGCTGCGCGTGACTGCGGGCCCGATCGAGATCACGTCGGAGCGCCGGGTTCTCGCTATCCCGGTCCGACGGCGGCGCATTCGCCGCGACGAGTTTGCAGGCTTTCGCTATTCGAGTTCGAAGCGCACGCAGTCCGGCAGCCGTCATGTCGTCCACTACACAATCTTCGCCGACGACCGGCACGGCAACTCGATCGTGCTCGGCGAGGATTTCGCAGGGAGCAGCCAGGCGAGAGCCGCAATACGCTGGCTGGCTCGGGAGTTCGGGCTCGAGCAACGTTTGAGCCGTGGCGGGGAGGACGAAACCGGCACGGGGTCCGACGCTGCGGACGAAACCGACGTACTGGCAGCCGATCGCTGACGAGGGTCTGCTGCCGGTCCGGCTGTGCTATGTTCCGCCGAGGCAGGGACTGACTGCTGACGGGGCGCCAGGTACGCATGTTCCCGATTCGTGACGACAACCCGCACATACTGACGCCCTACGCGACGATCCTGATCATCGCGTTGAATGCCGCTGCCTGGGTGCTGGTCCAGGGTATGGGAGCGGAACCTGCGCTGTCCGGCTCCGTTTGCAGGCTCGGCCTGATTCCGGGTGAACTGCTGCACACGGTCGCCCCGGGCACCGAATTTCCCATCGGCCCGCAGTCCGTGTGCGTCATCGGCGCTGGATCGGGCTGGTATACGACCGTCACGTCCATGTTCCTGCACGGCGGCTGGTTTCACATCATCGGCAACATGTGGTTCCTGTGGATATTCGGCAACAACGTCGAAGACTCCATGGGGCACCTGCGCTTCCTCGTTTTCTACCTGCTGTGCGGCCTGGCGGCGGCTGCCACGCAGGTCGCGAGCAATCCGGGCTCGCCCATACCGATGGTCGGTGCGTCCGGTGCCATCGGCGGCGTCATGGGCGCCTACATCCTCCTGTATCCGCGCGTCCACGTGCACCTCCTGATCTTCCTGGGGTTCTTCATCACGACCGTGGCTGTTCCCGCCGTTTTCATGCTGGGCTACTGGTTTCTGTTGCAGGTTCTGAGCGGCGTCAGTTCCATCGGCGCGCAGGGTGGCGGCGTGGCTTTCTGGGCCCACGCCGGAGGATTCCTGGCCGGAGCGGTCCTGGTCCTCCTGTTCCGCGATCCGCGCTTGCTGCAGCGGCATCCATACCACGGCTGGCGGCGACGGGATTCCGCGACGCAAAGCTGGCGCCGGATCGGACGCCGGTGATCCCGCGGCACGGCTGCCATATAACCCATTGGAATCAAGGGGCGAGCCCGCGCCGCTTCGGCCTGCAGGCCCGCTGCTATACTCGGTGCCGGGGCACCATCCGGCGAGGCTCGCACCCATGAGAATGCCGCTGTGGACGATAATCACGTTGTTCATGTTGTCGACGGCCGCCGGCTGCGGGTCGACGGCTACGGCCCCGGCAGACCTGTCGGTCCCGGAGCCCGATCCGGGTCTGCTGAGGGCGAACGAATTGCCGGCCGGCGCGGACCGCACGCAGAAGTGTGCGTCCGGCGAAACCCTGATTTGTGAGAGCCGGTATCGGGTCAGCGACGGTCGTCATGGTGTCGGCGGGGACGACACGATGGCGCAATGCTCCTGCCGACCCATGACGGACCTCAGGAACATCTGGTGAGTCTCCGGGCCGAACTCGCGCCCGACCCGGCACGGGGCAGGCCCCGCGGGAGGGAACGATGACCGATCTTGCACGAGCAGCGCTGCTGGCGACGTCGGCACTGCTCGCCCTGCTGGCGGCCTGTGCAGCGCCCGGGGGAGCTGCCCCCGACGGCGGTGTCGCAGCGGCCAACGGTAATTCCTGCAATCCCGGCGAAGTCCAGGTCTGTGAACTCAAGACGCCGCATCGCGTCAGCGACGGCCGGTACGGTTTCCGCGGGAATACCCGCAAGTCCTGCTCCTGTCAGCCGGACAGCGACCTGCAGCGCATGTCCAGGGAGACGTTGCCGGGCGACCAGTTCTGAATCGATTGGCTGAGCAAGCTTTGCGCGCCCCCGGGCGGACCGGCCCGAGCGCCGATCCGGCCATGATCATTATGTAGCACGGCCGCCTCGGGTCACCCGAGCCCGTCTATCTGTGATGGGCGTCAAGGCCCCGACTGTGACGCCTGCGGCATACTCGGTCCAGTAGGAGCTCCACAGATGACACGACTTTCCGCAGCCATTCTTGGCCTGATGCTGTGCGCCGCCGCCGACGCCGATATCTGGAAGTGGGTGGACGCGCAGGGCAACACGCACTTCGTCGATTCGGACAGGCCGATTTATACCTGGGTCGACGAGACCGGGAAAATCCATTACAGCGATAAACCGGATCACGAGAACGCGGTGAGCGTTCAGCTCGTGTGGCATTCGACCGGCGACCTCGCCGAAATAGGGGCAGACAAGCCTGCGGCGAAACGCGACGACGACCAATATCGAAACGAAACGGCCGCCGACCGAGCCGAGCGGGAGATGGCCGAGGCTTACTACTGCAAACGCGCGCAAGAGGTCTACGACTCCTACGTCAAAGCGCCCCGCCTGTACCGCACGGTAGATGGCGAGCGCATCTACCTGTCCGACGAGGAAGCGGCACAGACGCTGTCCGAGACCAAGGCACGCGTCGACGAACTCTGCAACTAGCCTCGAGCCCGCCCGAGAACCAGGTGACTCGCCGGTCGGGCGGGGCGACTGCCGTACCGGCGCCGGGCCCGGACGGGCCGCCTCTAACAGGATGTTGAAAAAGGTCGTCCAGACCTTTTTCAACGTCGCGAGTCCGGCGCGTGTCCGGACTCGCTCCCGACGGTTCAAGCACTTACGTGCTTGAACCGCGGGCGAGACATCCTTGTCTCGCGCCAGCAGGGTGTTTTTCAACACCCTGCTAAAGGTCCACTCGAAAGTTGACGACGAAGATGTGATTCGCCAGGTCTTCGGCGGAGCGCCGGCGCACGTACAGGTTCATGTAACCCGTCTCGATGCGTAATTTCGGCATTGCGCCGAAGCTCACGCCGAGAAAGCTGCGATTCTGCAGAAATCCGGACTCCGCCCCCCAGTCCGTATCGTTCAAATTGAAAAAAGGCTCCACGGACATAACCAGCTGCATGCGGCGATCCGCGTCCATGGGAACGTCGAGGCGGACCATCTGGCGCAGCCAGATGCCGACGTCATCACCACCTTCGATGAAGCGCTGCGCCAGCCGGGTCCTGAACGACAGCGTAGCCCGTTCACGGCGCAGTGCGGTCCAGCTGAGCTGCTGGAATACCCGGTTTTCGTGCCGGCTGGTGCCGTCGGCCAATTCCGACTCGAAATAAGCATAGCCGGCGAACAAGGCGAGGCCGGGCCGCAGGTCGTAGCCTATCGAGGGCCGCAGCAGCACGGTCGTCAGCCCGTCCGCGCGGTCGAAGTATCGATACTGAGTGTCGAATGCGTAGCGCC
The DNA here is from genome assembly GCA_029884165.1 of Gammaproteobacteria bacterium. Lineage (GTDB taxonomy): Bacteria > Pseudomonadota > Gammaproteobacteria > Steroidobacterales > Woeseiaceae > JAOUIH01. The sequence goes on from JAOUIH010000037.1 coordinate 10,547, forward strand.
ACCTTGACTGTGCGCCGTCGCTTTTAAAGTGGTCCGCTGTCGACAGGATCGCCCAGCCGCCGCCCGCATTGTCGGCCGCAGTGGCGGCCGGGCTGACTCCATGGCTGACCAGGGCGACGATCAGCAGGATGCTCCATCGACTCATTTTCCCTCGATCAACCGTCGGCGATTTGTCGCCACAGGTTGGAAATTCGCAGATAATGCGCGAATTGTCCCGCGATTGGCAATTATCCCGATACCAACAACAAGAACGGAAGAATCAGCCGATGTCCAAGTCGACGATCATCGAACGCTTCATGGGTGGCAACCTGGTCCTGCGCATAGCGGCGGGCATACTGCTGGGCGTGCTGCTCGCGCTGGTATCGAAAGATGCAGCGAGCGCGGCGATGCTGTTCGGAAACCTGTTTGTGCAGGCGCTGAAAGCCGTGGCGCCGGTGCTGGTTCTCATCCTGGTAGCCTCCGCGATAGCCAACCAGGAAGCGGGCAGCCAGGCAGAGCTACGACCGATCGTGATGCTTTACCTGGTTGGCACGTTCTGCGCGGCTTTCCTCGCCGTAATGATGAGTACGCTGTTTCCTACCACGCTGCTCCTGAGCGTCACGAGCCTCGACCTCAACCCGCCACAGGGAATAGGCCAGGTGCTGAACAACCTGTTATTCAAGCTCGTCGACAATCCAGTCAGCGCGATCGCGAATGGAAACTTCATCGGCATACTCGTTTGGGGCGTGGCGCTCGGTGTAGGGCTGCGGCATTCTGCCGAAACCACGAGGCGAGCTTTCGCCGATCTCGCGGAAGTCATAACCGGCATCGTCAAAGTCGTCATTCGCTTCGCACCGCTCGGTATATTCGGATTGGTAGCGGGCAACCTGGCGGAATCGGGGCTCGCTGCGCTTGCCGGTTACGCCCGGATACTTTCTGTACTGATCGGAGCGATGCTGATCGTCGCACTGGCAATCAACCCGCTGCTCGTCTGGCTGACAGCTCGCCGTAACCCGTACCCGATCGTGTTGACCGCACTGCGCGAAAGCGGCATCACTGCTTTCTTTACGCGCAGCTCGGCCGCGAACATCCCGGTCAACCTGGCCTTGTGCGAGCGCCTGAACCTCGACCGCAATATCTACGCGGTTTCCATTCCCCTGGGAGCGACGATCAACATGGGCGGGGCGGCGATAACGATCACCGTGCTGACCCTGGCGGCCGTAAATACGCTCGGCATCGGCGTGGACCTTCCTACGGCGCTGCTGCTGAGTGTCGTTGCCGCCCTGTCAGCGGCGGGCGCGTCGGGCGTCGCCGGGGGGTCCCTCCTGCTGATCCCACTGAGCTGCGGTCTGTTCGGTATATCGGACGATGTCGCGATGCAGGTCGTCGCCGTCGGATTCGTGGTCAGCGTGCTGCAGGACTCAGCCGAGACGGCGCTGAACAGTTCGACCGACGTGGTATTCACAGCCGCAGTCAGCGCCGCACGACAACAGGGAGAGGCTGGTTGAGAGTTGGCGCTGGTGCGTCAGGACTTGCTGTAGGTAAGTGCTGTGATTTGCTCTGATATCAGCCCGATGAGAAAAATAATGACAGACGCGCTGAATACCAGCAGGCTCATGTTGGTGAAGCGCCCCATCGTCACATACGTGTAGCCATAGTAACCGAGACCCGTCAGGAAAAAGCCTGCACTGATGGGCAGGAAAATCTTGAGTGGCGAGTACAGTGTCGCGATCTTGAAAATTATGACGAAAAAGCGGACGCCATCCCGCAGGGGGCGTATGTGGCTTTTACCGACTCGTCGGGATGCCTGGATGGGCACGAAGTCGATAGGGTGTCCCGAACGCAAGAATGCCATCGTGAGCGTGGTCGGATAGGAAAACCCGTTCGGCAGCAGGTAAAGGAAACGCCGGACCAGGTCGGCCTTCGCCACCCGAAAACCGGATGTCAGGTCGAGGATACGGTGTCCGCTGATCGCCGACGCAAGGCTGTTGTAGAAGCCGTTTGCGAACAGCCGGCCGACGCTGGCATGCGAACCCGAGTCCCGCGCGCCGACAGCCATGTCGAAACCGGCGTCGACGCGATCGAGCAGTTGCCCGATATCTTCCGGCGCGTGCTGTCCATCGGCATCCATGAATGCCAGCAGCGTGCCGGTGGCTGCTCGTGCGCCGGACTTGACTGCCGCGCCGTTGCCGAGGCGTACCGGGTGCCGGATGACCCTGGCTCCTGCGTTGGCCGCAACCGACGCCGTATCATCGTCGGAACCGTCATCGACGACCAGGATCTCCGCGTCGGGAAACTGTTTCCGTGCCCTCGATACGATACCGCCAACTACGGCGGCCTCGTTCCTGGCGGGCATGATGATAGACAGGCTTTCCGTCTTGACTGCTTCTGGTTCATTCAAGTGTTGTCGCCTCCGATCGGCCCCGCTGTTCTTGCCGCTTGCCCGGGTCGCGGTCTGAAGCACACCGGTCCGGCTCTTCAATACCGCATGCCTGCAAACGACTCCGCTGGAGCCGGGCCGGGGTCGTTACTCCGATCCAGGCACCGGATCGATTGGCGGCACCGGCAGTGTCCGTACATGGATGCAGTGTTGCGGATCAAGAGTATACATGACGAGCCGATTTTCCATTTGCCCGTATCTCTCTGCGGATAGTGCGTATGTCGTGCAGGATAGCTTGCCGTTAATTTCTGCTTGAGGGCGCCGGGCGCAACTGGTTAGCGGTCGGTATGCCGCCCGCGGAGGAGTCGTGATGCAGTCGGAACGCAAGTTTTTAGTCCTACTCGGGCTCGGCATGGCCATGTTGTTTGCGGCATGCGCTGCCCGGCCCACCCGGGTCAGCACGGAGGTCACCGTCTGCTGTGATGCCGAGTTCCACCTGTACGAAACGTATTCAGTGGGACTGACGAACGTGCCGGGGTTTCTGGAGGCTTATCTGCGTGGGGGCCTTGCGACCGTGCTATCACAGAAGGGACTGACCGAGACGCTGGACCGGCCCGACCTCCGGGTGAACATGATCTTCGACCAGGTCTTCCTGACGCCGGACACCGAGGAGAAAGACTACTTCGGCGAGGGTGTCGATCCGGGCATCGCGACGCACTTCATGGCGGCTGTTTCCGTGGACGTCATCGACGCGGCAACGGACGAGATGGTGTGGTCCGGCCGGCTCAGCCGCATCCATCATGACCCGCACGGGCAGCCCCGGGGCAACGACCACAAGATGCAGGGTATTATCGACGCTTTTGCCGAGCTCTTCGCCGACTACCCGGTCCGGCTGACGGACACGAACGACGACCTGTAGTCGGTACTCGACCTGTCCGGCTGCCGCGCAGATTGTCGCGCCCCGGGGGAAGTGTTAGTTTCGCCCGGTCTCTTCGAGCGTGGATGCTGGTCAATGAAACCATTTGTTCCCTCGTTTGTCGGCGTCGTGCTCGCGACGGTCGGCGCCGCATCGTTCGCCGATAATTTCGGCATTTTCGAGTATCGCAACGTAGGTCCGGCGCGTGGCGGACGAGTTACCGCGGTGGCCGGGACGGCGGCCGAGCCGGGAACGTTCTACCTCGGCGCGACCGGAGGGGGCGTATGGAAGTCGGCTGATTACGGCACCAGCTGGCAAAACGTGTCGGACGGCTACTTCGGAAGCCCGTCGATCGGCGGCATTGCTGTCGCGCCGAGTGACGCGAATATCGTCTATGTCGGAACGGGCTCGGACGGGCTGCGCAGCAACGTCATAGCGGGCGACGGCATGTACAAGTCGATGGACGGAGGCTCGACCTGGAAGCACATTGGACTCGAGGCTACCGGGCACATCGGTGCCGTCGAGATTGACCCCGATAATCACAACATCGTCTGGGTTGCCGCCATAGGGCAGGCCTTCAACGCGAACCCGGAGCGTGGCGTATTCAAGACGACGGACGGCGGCCAGAGCTGGAGCAAGGTCCTGTTTCACTCCGACTCGGTAGGCTTTTCGGACGTCGAGCTGCTGCCCGGCAACGCGGAGATCGTATTTGCGACGGCCTGGAAGGCGTTACGGCAGCCCTGGACGATAATCAGCGGCGGAAACAATGACGAGGGTGGCATCTACAAATCTGTTGACGCCGGCAGGAGCTGGAAACGCCTGACGGACGGCCTGCCCGGCGGATTGATCGGCAAGATCGATCTCGCCGTTTCGCCGGCGGACTCGAGCATCGTTTACGCGCTCGTCGAAGCACCTGGCGAGGAAGGCGGCGTTTACCGTTCGGAGAACCAGGGTGAGACCTTCGAGCAGGTTTCCAGCGAAGCCGGCCTGCGGTCCCGGCCGTTCTATTACGGCAACATCGACGTGGATCCCGTCAATCCGGACGTCGTCTACGTAATGGCGACGAATTACTACAAGTCCATTGACGGCGGACGATCATGGAGCGAAATCGAGCCCCCGCATGGCGACAATCACGACATGTGGATCAATCCCGACAATCCGGACCTGTTCATCCAGGCCAATGATGGCGGCGCGAACGTTACGCACAACGGCGGGCTGACCTGGTCGACGCAGTTCAACCAGCCGACAGCCGAGCTCTACCAGGTCGAGACGGACGACCAGTATCCGTACTGGCTGTATGCGGGGCAGCAGGACAACGGATCGACGATCGCCGTTCCCAGCCAGGCACCGTACCGCGTGCAGCACCCGGCCGCATGGCTGATCGAAACGGGAGGCTGCGAGACCGGCCCGGCCGTTCCGAAGCCCGGCAATCACAACATAGTTTTTGCGAACTGCAAGGGACGTTTCGGCGTGTTCGACAAGCGTACCGGGACGGAGCAGGGCTTCTACGTCGGCGCGTCGAACATGTACGGGCACAATCCGCGTGACCTGCGCTATCGCTTCCAGAGAGTCTCTCCGATACACGTGTCGCCCCACGATCCGGAAGTCGTTTACCACGGTTCGCAGTACGTGCACCGGACGATGGATGGTGGGAGAAACTGGGAGACAATTTCACCGGACCTGACGGCGTTCGAGCCCGACAAACAGGTTGTTTCCGGCAGCCCGATTACGCGCGACATCACGGGCGAGGAATTTTACAGCACGATTTATGCATTGCGGGAGTCCCCCTTGCAGCGTGGGCTGATCTGGGTCGGTGCAAACGACGGGCCGGTGCACGTGACGCGCGACGACGGCGCGACGTGGACCAACGTGACGCCTTCGCGTCTGCCGCCAGGTGGTCGTGTCGATTCAGTCGAGCCCTCACCGCATGATCCGGCGAGGGCGTACATCGCTGTTCTTCGCTACCAGCTCGGCGACTGGCGGCCTTATGTCTATCGAACGGACGACTATGGCAGTCGCTGGCGGCTGCTGACGAATGGCAGGAATGGCATCCCCGAAGACGAACCCGTGCGAGTCGTGCGCGAGGACCCGGCTCGGGCCGGGCTCCTGTATGCCGGTACCGAGCGCGGCATTTATGTATCGCTGGACGACGGCGCAAGCTGGCAAGCGTTTCGACAAAATCTCCCGGTGACGCCGGTCACCGATATCAGGGTCTATCGCGGCGACCTGGCGATATCGACCATGGGCCGATCATTCTGGGTACTCGACAACGTGACGACTCTCAGCCAGCCGGAATTCGCGCGTCTGGCCGAAGAACCCGTCCTCTTCGAACCGATGGCAACTGTCCGCTATCGGCAGACCTTCAGCATGCCGGCATCCGCAGAAATGCCCGATTATCCGCGGCCGGCGATGATCATTGACTATTACCTGCCCGCCGGAAGCACGGACCGGGTGATCCTGGAAATCGTCGATTCTGCCGGCGCGGTCGTGAACCGCTTCGAATCGAAACCGGAGGATGACAAGTCGGGCGAGGTCGTAATCGAGGACATGAGTGCCAGCCGGGTTACGGTCATACGCGAACCCGGACTGACTGCGAACGTCGGCACGAATCGCTTCCGGTGGGATATGACGCATGCGGGTGCCTGGCACAAGGACGAAGCACGCCGCTACCGCAACGGACCACTGGCGGCTCCGGGAGCCTACGAGATCAGGCTGATTGCAGGGGAGCACACGCTGGCTCGCGAGGCACGACTGGTGACCGACCCGCGCGTGATCGAAAGCGGAGTGTCGAACCAGGACATAGCGAGGCAGGTCGAGCTCGAGCTCGCAATCATCGCGAGACTCGACGATGCCAGACGCCTGGTCGCAAAGCTCGATGACGAGAAGAAGGCGCTGGAGTCGCGCCGGGAGCAGGCAGCACTGGAGGCTGACAGCGACGCCCGCCTCCAAACGGTGCAGGCTCTGCTCGAGCAGCTCGAGACGGCCAAGGGAACCTACATGCAGCCGATGCTGGTCGCCCAGATTGCCTATTTGTACGAGATGATCAGTAATGCCGACCAGCCGCCCGGACGCGAAGCGGAGCAGCGTTTCGCCGAACTCGATGCGGCGTTGCGGGAAATCCAGACCCAAGCTGGCGACTGATTGCCGCTCGGTGTTGCGGCCTGCACGAAGCCGCAGGCGTCTGCGGTTTTCCCTTATCCAGCGGTTTCGGCGCCTGTGCTATTAATGAATCGACGATCGTGCAGATCTGGTTTTGCGGAGCAGCGCCATGAAAAAACTGATGTTCTTAGCGCTTTTGACCGGGCTTGCCGCAGCCGTCGCCGGCTGTGACCGTGACCCGATGTCGGAGAAAGGATTCCGACTCCCCGACGGTGACCCGGTAGCGGGCCGCGAAGCCTTCCTTTACATGCAGTGCAACCAGTGTCACACGATCCGCGGCGAAGAGCTTCCGCGTGTTCCGCTCGCCGACCCGCCGTTTGTCGAACTCGGCGGGCCGGTCACGAAGGTAAAGACCTACGGCGAGCTGGTTACTTCAATCATCAATCCATCACACAAGCTGGCGAGCGGCTATGCCGAAGAAGTCGTGTCGGTGGACGGCGAGTCGAAGATGTATGTCTATAACGATTACATGACGGTCCAGGAGCTCATCGATATCGTGATGTTCCTGCAACCGCATTACGACGTCGTCGTGCCGGAGTTTCACTACCGCGTCTACCCTTGAGGCGCGGCACACCGGCACCGCAGTTTCTGCGAGGGCGTGCCTGAGCGGCGGCAGTGCAAGTCCTGCCGCCGCTTTGTATGCGTTTGTGCGCGGAACGGTTCGCCGGCCGTCGCGTTATCGCTGGTAATGATCGGCCAGTACCCGCGCGACGCAGGCGGTCAGACGTTTGCCGGTCGCGATGTGGAGAAACTCGTTCGGACCGTGAGCGTTCGAATTCGGCCCGAGCAGGCCGGTGACCAGGAACTGGGCCTCCGGGAATTTCTCGCCGAGCAATCCCATGAACGGGATACTGCCGCCGGTGCCCATGTACATGGAGGGCTGCGAAAAGAATGCTTCTGATGCCTGCCGCATCGAGTCGGCCAGCCAGCCGGCAATAGCCGGCGCATTCCAGCCGCCCATGGCGGACTCGGTACGGAACCGGACGCGCGCGAATGCCGGCGGGTCCTTTTCCAGGCACCGCTGCACGGCGGACGCCGCTGCGGCCGGCTCGGTCGTCGGCGGCAGGCGGAAGGATAGCTTCAGCGTCGTCCCTGGCAGCAGCACGTTGCCTGCGTTCTGCAATGCCGGCAGCCCGTCTGCGCCTGTCACCGCCAGCGTCGGCCGCCAGGTATTGTTCAGGATCAGTTCGTACGTACTCTCGGTCGGCTTCGACGCGCGCTCGATCCACGGGAATTTCGCATACACCGTTTTGCCCAACACGTCGGCCGCGCGCCGGGCCTGTTCCTGCCGGTCGCCCGGGATTTCATCGTGCAGTGCGTCGAGCGTCAGCCGACCCGTTGCCTCGTCTTCCAGGCGACTCAGCAGGCTCCGCAGGATTCGGAAACTGGAGGGCACGATGCCGCTCGCGCCGCCGGAATGCACACCCTCGGTAAGGACCTCTACGGTCAGGGTACCGACCAGGTTGCCTCGCAGCGAAGTGGTGCACCACAGCTGATCGTAGTTGCCGCACTCGGCATCCAGGCAGACCACCAGGCTGGGCGCACCAATGCGTGCCTCGAGCTTCTCGATGTAATACGGCAGGTCGAAACTGCCGCTCTCCTCACAACCCTCGATCAGTACGACGCAACGCGCGTGCGGTATTCCCTGTTCCCGCAATGCTCGGATGGCGGTAAGCGATCCGAATACGGCATAGCCATCGTCGGCGCCCCCGCGCCCATAAAGCTTGCCGTCGCGAATAACCGGTTGCCAGGGCTCCAGGCCATCGGCCCAGCCCGTGAATTCGGGCTGCTTGTCGTAGTGACCGTAAAGCAGCACGACATCGTCCGAGTCGCCCGGAATTTCGACGAAGAGCACCGGGGTACGCCCGGCGATGCGTATGACCTCGACCTGCATCCCGTCGATCGCCTGGGCGCGGCACCAGCGCTCCAGCATCCGCACCGCCTGTTCCATGTGGCCGTTCTTTTCCCAGTCCGGGTCGAAATTCGGGGACTTGTTGGGTATGCGGATATAGTCGCGAAGTGTCGGGATGATCGAATCGTCCCAGGTAGCATTGACGAACTCGGCTGTCTTGGCAGTATCCATCGATTCCTCTCGGCGTGTTATTGCAGGAGCGCATCGGGCAGCGCGCTCCGTCGCTCTTGCCTCGCGGCGGCCAAAGACTGAATGAATTGCGCGGCAAAGGCAACGAAGACTGTCTTCAGCCGTCCGACAGGACGGCGTAATCGCCGCGGTAGAACAGCAGCGGGTCTCCATCGGCCGCATCGTAAGCGATTACTTCGCCGACCAGGATGTAATGGTCGCCACAGTCGTGGCGCTGGTAACTCCGGCACTCGAACCAGGCCAGGGACGAGTCCAGCAGTGGCACGCCATGGCCCGTCCGGTGGAAGGATATCCCCTCGAACAGGCCGGTCGCGGAGCGCGCGAAATGCGCAGCCAGGTCGCGCTGGTCGCGGGCCAGTACGTTGACACCGAAGTGGGACGCCTCGAGAAAGGCCTCAAGGGACCGCGATACCTTGGCGATGTTCCAGAGCACCAGCGGCGGCTCGAGCGAGACCGAGCTGAAGCTGTTGACCGTCAGGCCGAACGGCTCACCGTCCGCACCGGTACAGGTAGCGACCGTGACGCCCGTGGCGAATCGGCCCAGGCTCCGGCGGAATTTCTTGGGATCTTGCATGCTCGAATCCGGCGTGATTGACAGGCGTCGTAGATGATTAATATATTAATAATTAACATATTAATCATCGCCCCCAACACAGGCAATGCAGGAATTCAGTCGTTCGTTGCCGATGCTGCTGTACCGCGCGGTCGACGCCGTAATGCCGCGCTTCAGGCGGATTTTCAGCGACTTCGGGCTGACGGAGCAACAGTGGCGGGTGCTGCGCGTACTGTGGGAACAGGACGAGATCGCGTTGGGCGCCCTGGCAGAGCTTACCCTGATTCCGGCGCCGAGCCTGGTCGGCATCGTCAGGCGTTTGCAGTCGCAGGATTTCGTCACGCGCAGGCGCTCCGACGATGACCGTCGGATCGTCTATGTCCTGCTGACTCCGGCGGGCCGGGCCCTGCAGGCCCGGGTCCAGCCCAGGGTCGACCAGGCCTACGCCGAGCTGCGTGATTCGATCGACGCCGGCGAGTGGAACAGGCTGCTGGACTCCTTGGACGAGCTGGCCCGGGAAACTCTCGAGACGTCCCGACCATCCCAGGACAAATAGCCCCGGAGAAGATCCATGCCCGAGAAGCGACAGGGAAACGGTATCCGCAGAGGCGCCCAGTACCTCGACGGACTGCGCGACGGGCGCGAAGTCTGGTTGCGCGGCGAGCGCGTCCCCGACGTCACGACCCACCCGGGACTGTATCGCGGCGCGGCGACCCTGGCGGCCTTCATGGACCGCCAGTTCCAGTCCCCCTATTCGGAGCGCGTGACGTTCGAGCAGGACGGCCGACGCTACGCAATGTCTTTCCTGCTGCCGCGTTCGCGGGAGGACGTGCTGCGGCGGGGCGAGGCCTTTTATGAGTGGGCAAGCTGGTCGAACGGAATGTTCGGTCGGACGCCGGATTACAAGAACGCCTCGGTCACGGCTTTCGCCGCGAGCGCGGAATTCCTGTCACAGGGCCGGCCGGAATTTGCGGAGAACATGCGCTCGTATTACGAGTTCGTCCGCGACAACGACAAGGTGCTGACACATACGCTGGTGAACCCGACCTACAGCTACGCGCAGGCAAAGGACGGGAGGTATAGCGACCAGGTGGCGCTTCAGGTCGTCGACGAGACGGATGCGGGGATCGTGGTCCATGGTGCCCGCCTGCTGGCTACGCTCGGCCCGCATGCCGACGAGATAGAAGTCTTCCCGTCGACCCTGCTGCAGGCGTCCGAGGACAATCAGCGCTTCGCCTTCGCCTTCGCGCTGCCGGTGAACGCCCCCGGTATTCGCCTGATATGCCGCGACAGCTACGACCATGGCAAAGCGACTTTCGATGCGCCGCTGGCATCGCGCTTCGAGGAGATGGACGCGGTCGTGGTCTTCGATCGAGTGCTCGTGCCCTGGGAGCGGGTCTTCATGTACCGCGATCCCGCTTTGTGCAACAAGGCATTCGCAGAAACGAATGCCGTGATTCACATGATGCACCAGGTCGTCTGCGGCAAACTGGCAAAAGCGGAGTTCATCGTCGGGCTGCTGTGCGCGATGGCCAGGGCGACCGGGAAGGACAAGGACATGACCGTCAAGGGCCAGATCGCGGAGGCGATGTGGATTGCAGAGACCGTCCGCGCGTTCCGGTATTCGGCGGAGCAGCAGGCCGTCCAGGACCGATACGGCAACTGGATGCCGTTGCGCCGGCCGCTGGACACGTCGCGAAATCTCTTCCCGAAGATGTATCCACGATTGATTGAACTCGTGCAGTTGCTCGGCTCGAGTTCGCTGATGGCGACTCCGTGCGAAGCGGACTTTGGCAACGAGATCGCCGCCGACGTGGAGCGGTACTTCGAAACCATGAACCTTTCGAGCAGGGACCGGGTCGCGCTGTTCCGGCTGGCTCACGACGTGGCCGTGTCAGGATTCGGCAACCGGCAGGTGCTTTATGAACGATTTTTTTTCGGGCCGCAGAACGTCATGGCATCGGTCTATTTCGATCTGTACGACAGGGACGCAATGATCGGCCGGGTCGAGCAGTTACTGGCCGGCTGAGCGCCTATTCCGTCGGTCGGCTGTCCGAAGCGATCGCGCCGGTGAAGTCGGCCAGCAGATCGTACAGCTTCTGCAGCTTGCCCTGGCCGAACTCCCGCTCGATATTCGCGTACAGGCGCTCGGAGTCCGGAGCCACTGCGCCGAAGACCTCCCACCCGGCGGGCGTCAGCTTCAGGACCGAGCGGCGCTGGTCGCGGCTGTCTGCTTCCCGCTGCACCAGGTTCCGGGCCTCCAGGAACTGCAGAATCCGGGTCAGGCTGGGCGCGAGCAGGAAGCTGCGCCGCGCGAGCTCTGTCGCGTCGATACTTTGTGCAGCGGCCAGCACCCGGATCACGCGCCACTGCTGTTCGGTCAGCCCGTGCCCGCGGAGCATGGGCCGGAACCGCGCCATGGCGGCTTCGCGCGCCCGGAGTAGCTGCATGGGCAGCGAGTGCTCGATGTCGCGCATGGCAGCGCCCTGCTTGTGATGGGTCTGGCCTGTCTTGTCTGCCATTGACTGCTCCCGCTCAGGGCGTCTCGTCGACGACTTCATTGCGCAGCAGGCCGATACCCGGCACCTCGACTTCGACCACGTCGCCCGCGCGCAGGTACCTGGGCGGGTCGAACCGGGCGCCGGCGCCGTTCGGAGTGCCTGTGGCAATGACGTCGCCCGGCTGCAGCCTGAAGAAACTCGACAGGTAGCTGAGGAGGTAAGCGAACGGAAACAGCAGGTTCGCTGTCGTGTCGTTCTGTCGTTCCTCGGAATTGACGCGCGTGAGCACCCGGAGTTCGCTCATGGGGTCGACTTCGTCAGTGCTTACGAGCCACGGGCCTAGCGCACCCGACTTCTCGAAATTCTTGCCCTGGGTGACGTTGAACTTGGAGTGGCGAAGATAGTCGCGCACCGACCCTTCGTTCATCACGGTGAGGCCGGCAACGTATTCGTGCGCCCGTTCCGCGGCGATGCGGCGGCCCTCTTTGCCAATGATGATGACGATTTCACCCTCGTAGTCGAGCTGGTCCGATTCCGGCGGATTCAGGATCGGCTGGCCGTGGCCGACGAGCGAGTCGCGCGCACGCATGAATACGCTCGGATACTTCGGCGGTGATGAGCCATCCTTGTACTCCTCGTTACGGTTCGCGTAGTTGACGCCTATGCAAATGATCTTCTCGGGGTTCGGAATCGTCGGCAGGTACTCGATCTCGTCCAGGCCGAAATCCGGCGACGAGCTGCGGGCCGTCTCCGCCAGAGCCGTGAGCCTGCCCGACCGGAGCGCCTCCCGCAGGTCGGGAAGGTCGCGATGGCGGCCGCCGAGGTCGATCACGCCGTCGCCCATCACCGCCCCGTAACGGGCCTCGCGACCGGTCCGAAAGCTGAGAAACCTCATGCGGCCTTGCCCTCGAGCAGCCCGGCTCGTTCCAGCACGGCGTCGAGGCGGCGTTCCAGCTCCGGCGTCGCCGGCACCATCGGCAGCCGGTGCTCGTTCGTCTGCAGGATGCCCAGCTTCTTCATCATGTACTTCATCGGGATCGGATTCGTGTCGTAAAACACGGCCTGGTTTATTTCGAGCAGGCGCTGGTGCAGCGCTGCGCCTTGCGCGAGATCGCTGTCCCAGACGGCCTCGCACATTTCGGCCAGGACGCCCGGCTGGAGGTTGCCGACCGCGTTCATCAGGCCGCAGGCGCCGATTGTCATCATCGGGAATGAGAGCTCTTCCAGGCCGACGAAGATGCGGAAGTCGTGGCCGAGCGCGCCGAGGCATTCGCTGACGAAACCCAGGTCGTTGACCGCGTGCTTCATGCCGACGAAACCTGGCGAGCGGTCGCGCAGCTCGCGCATCGTATCCAGCGTAACGCTGACCGCCGTCCTGCCGGGGATGTGGTAGATCATCCACGGCACATCGTGACGCGAGGCGAGTTCCAGGTAATACCGCACGAGCCCGCGCTGCGGAGGCCGGATGTAATAGGGGGTCACGATCAGCAGCGCGTCAGCGCCCGCGCGAACGGCGTGGTCCGTCAGGGCTTCGGTCTCGGCGTAGGACTGGGAACCGGTCGCCGCCACGACGGGAACTCGACCGGCAGCCGCTTCCACCGCGACCTCCACCAGGCGATTGCGCTCCTCGAGCGTGAGCGTCGACGGTTCGGCTGTCGTGCCGTTGACGAGGACGCCGTGGGAGCCGTGCGTGACCTGGAACTCGATCAGCCCGGCGTACGCGTCGTAATCGACCGCGCCGGCACGTATCGGCGTGACAACAGGAGGGATCGAACCCTGCAGGCGTTCGGTGTCGGCCATGTCCAAATCTCCCCGGGATACCGGCTGCTGCTTGACGTAGCAGCGATCGGAACTATACTTAACATGTTAATCGAATTCAACCCGACGGAGTCCCTCAAGTTGCCACACCTTACGATCGAGTACTCGGCCAACCTGGAGCAGAGGACCGACATCGCGGCGCTGGTCGAGGCGATGCACGACGCGGCTTCCCGGATCGATCTGTTGCCGGTAGGGGGACTTCGGACGCGAGCCGAACGTCGCGACCTGTACCGGGTTGCCGACAGCCACCCGGACAATGCCTTCGTCAACGTCACGCTGCGAATCGCGCCGACACGCAGCGTCGATGAGCGGAAAGCCATCGGCGAACGCCTGTTCGAGACCTTGACCGTTTTCCTGGCGCCCGTCTACGAAACGTCGCCAATCGCATTGTCGCTCGAGATCCAGGAGCTGGACGCCGATATGCGCTGGAAGAAGGGCAACCTAAGGGACCACATGGTGCGACGACGGGGGCAGGGCTGAATGACGGCGGACTTCGACACCAACAGGAACGATTCGGACAGGCTGCTGGAGCGGTTCCGACAGGATACGCTGCCGCACTTCATCGCCGGGCAAGCGGATCCCGGGCGCACGGGCAGGACCTTTGACAGCCTGTCCCCGGTAGACAACGGCGTCATCGGCAGCGTGGCCGCGGGCGATGCGCGCGACGTCGATGCGGCCTGCCAGGCCGCGGCAACAGCATTTCCGGAATGGTCCGAGCTGCCCGGCGCAAAACGCCGCAAGCTGCTCCACGCGATTGCAGACGCGATCGAAGCACGGGCGCGGGACATCGCGCTCGTCGAGAGCAGTGACTCCGGGCAGGCGATACGCTTCATGAGCAAGGCGGCGGTCCGCGGTGCGGAGAATTTCCGCTTCTTTGCTGATCGCGCGCCGGGCGCGCGCGACGGTAAGGCGCTGCCAGCCGACGAGCACCTGAATTACACCATTCGACAGCCGATCGGTCCGGTCGGCGTCATTACGCCGTGGAACACGCCATTCATGCTGTCGACCTGGAAGATCGCTCCGGCACTGGCGGCAGGCTGCACGGTGGTTCACAAGCCGGCCGAATGGTCGCCGTATACCGCCATGATGCTCGCCGAGATAGCGCACGAGGCGGGGCTTCCCGATGGCGTCCTGAATTGCGTGCAGGGTCTCGGCGAGGAGGCCGGCAGGGCGCTGACAGAGCATCCGGCGATCAGGGCGATAGCCTTCGTCGGCGAATCGGCGACCGGCAGCCACATCATGCGCCAGGGAGCGCCGACGTTGAAGCGCGTGCACTTCGAACTCGGGGGGAAGAACCCGGTGATCGTATTCGAGGACGCCGATCTCGATCGTGCCCTCGATGCGGTCGTCTTCATGATTTACAGCCTGAATGGCGAACGGTGCACGTCGTCCAGCAGGCTGCTGATCCAGGAGTCGATCCAGGACCGATTTCTCGCAAGGCTCAAAGAGCGTGTCGCGCGGCTCAAGGTCGGGCATCCTCTCGATCCGGCCACCGAAGTCGGCCCCCTGATTCACCGCCGGCATTTCGACAAGGTCTGCGGATTCTTCGGAGCCGCCGTGAACGACGGGGCGCGTCTGGAGATCGGCGGTAAACCGGCCGCCATCGGCGGTGGGGGTAATTTCGTCGAACCGACGCTGTTTACCGGTGCGCGCAACGATATGCGCATTGCGCAGCAGGAGATATTTGGTCCCGTGCTGACTGCAATTTCTTTCAAAGACGAAGCCGACGCACTCAGGATCGCGAACGACATCGAGTACGGGCTCGCAGGCTACGTCTGGACGAACGATGTGGGGCGTTCGCTCAGGCTTGCGCGCGGCCTCGATGCCGGCATGATCTGGGTGAACTCGGAAAACAATCGTCACCTGCCGTCGCCTTTCGGCGGCATGAAGGCCAGCGGCATCGGCCGGGACGGCGGTGATTACAGTTTCGAGTTTTACATGGAAACGAAAAACGTGTGCATCGCGCTGGGTTCGCACCGCGTGCCGACACTGGGCAGGTCATGAGTCTCTACCAATTGCAGAAATTCCTGTACGTGCTTAATCGCGACGAGCAGGCACAGCGTCAGTACAAGGCCGACCCAGACGGGCTGCTGAGCGGTTACCAACTGACTGACGAAGAGGCGGGCGCACTGAAGAACGGCGATATCGGCCTCCTTTACGTGCTCGGCGTGAACGGGCAGATCCTGATGCACTACGCTGCGTTTCTGGGCATCGAGTGGTTCGACTACCTGGACCTGATGCGCGAAGGGATACGCAGGCATGGCCCGGTGCGGGCCGGTGTATACGCAATGACCGGTGGCGGCGCCAGCTTTGCCGTGGAGGAGACCGAGCGATGAGCCTCGTGTATGCAGGTGTACTAAGCCATGCTCCAGGTATCACCGGGCGGGCGCACCTGGTCAAGGACACCGCCAAGCGGGACGAACTGTACGCTCATTTCGAGCAGCAGCGATGTGAAATCGAAGCCACCGGGCCGGATGCGTTGGTCGTAATTGCGGCGGAGCATTTTGCAAATTTCTTCATGAACAACATGCCTGCTTTCTGCATCGGCATGGCCGAGACGTACGAGGGACCGATCGAGGATCCTGCCTGGCTCAGGATAGAGCGCCGACGCATACCCGGCGCGCCGGACCTGAGCCGCCGTCTCGTTCGCGAGGTCATGCAGACAGTCGATACTGCCTATGCCGAGGAGTGGAAGTTCGACCACGGCATCATGGTCCCGCTCCACTTTCTCACGCCGGAATACGATCTGCCTGTTATCCCGGTCAACATCAACTGCCAGGGACCGCCGCTCGCGCCGCTGCATCGGGCCTGGGCCTTCGGTGAGGCGCTCCGCCGTGCCTGCGACTCGGTGCCCGAGCGCATCGCACTCGTCGGCACGGGCGGAATATCGCACTGGCCGGCTACGCCGGATTCCGGGAAGATCAACGAAGCCTGGGACCGGGATTTCCTTGACCGCCTCATGCGCCTGGATCGTGACGCGCTGCTCTCCTATACGGATGAGGAGACCTATCGCGATGCCGGGCAGGGTGGCTTCGAGATTCGAACGTACATAGCGGCGGCAGCCGCGGCCGGCGGTCCCGGCGAGCTGCAGTACTATACGCCGGATCTGCCGATCTTCGCGGTCGCCTGCACGGTAGCCCGCTTCGACATCGCCTAGCGCGGCTGGTCGCGCTTCACACCGCCGCCCTTGCCTGAAACGCACGAGGTTCGACGATGGCCCACATGCAACCCCTGCCGTACGAAGCGGTTCCGGACGACATCCGGGAGCGCTTCGACCATTACCGCAATACGCGCGGTTTCACGCCGAACAGCATTCGGACAATGGCGCGGCGGCCCGGCATCGTGCGCGCATTCATGCAGCTCAACCAGGCCGTGCTCTACGAGGGCTCCGTCGGTCCCGAGCTCAAGATGCTGGTCAGCCTCATTGCGAGCCAGGCGGCAGGCTGCCGTTATTGCCAGGCGCACATGGCGAACCTGTCGAAGATCTACGAGGCCTCCGCAGACAAGATCGCCTCGGTCTGGGATTACGAGACCAGCGAGCTGTTCTCCGACGCCGAGCGGGCCGCGCTGCGCCTCGCCTGCCACGGTGCCATGGCGCCGGGCCAGGCGACTGCCGAGGACTTCGAGGCCGTGTATCGTTACTTCGACGAAGAGCAGGTCGTCGAGATCGTGGCTTCAGTCGCGCTGTTCGGGTTCCTGAATCGCTGGAACGACACGATGGCGACCGAGCTAGAAGAACTCCCGGCGCAGGTCGCGGCCGCGACGATCGGTGCCTCCTTCGGCTGGGAGCCCGGCAAGCACAAGTCCTCGTGAGGCGTTTCGAAAACTACGACTAGCCGGCGCTTGCGCGGCTCTGCGGGGAGTCGGCAACCTGTGCCGTGAGCGGATAGCGCGCCGAGCGGGTCCGGTCAGCCGGTACGGCCAACGACGTGGACGCGCAGGTCGACGTAGCGGCCGATCCAGGTCGTATCTTCCCATTCGCCCGTGCCGACACGCAGCGCGAGCCTGTCGAGCCGGGTGTTGCCGTCCAGCACGTACTGATTCCCGTCGACAGCGAGCGTGAAATCGAGCGCTACGGGCGTGCTCTGACCCTTGACGGTCAGCTCGCCATCGGCTCGAAACGAACCGTCGGGCCGGGACTGGAAGCTGCGGGCACGGTAGTAAACCTCCGGAAAGGACTGCTGGTCGAACCATTCCGGTTCCATCAGCAGCTCGTTGCGTTCGTCGTCCAGCGTCTCGACCGAAGCGACACGGACGGTCACGTCGAAGGAGCTCGCATCGATATTCGTTGCGTCGAAACGGAGTTCTGCCTGCCACTCCTGCCAGACGCCGTCGAAGGTCGCGCCGGCCTGGACCGCGGTGAAACGGATGTGGCTGGCCGACGCGTCGATGCGCCAGGCCTCCGGCATGGAGGCATCCGAGTCGTTCGCGGCGGCCATGCCCGGCCTTGCGAGAAGGAACACGCCCAGCAGCAGCACGGCGACAAACAGGCCGATCGCGAGGCGCGAAGAAATCCGGCGGAGTGCCCCGTCGCGGTCATACAGCGCGTGCTTCAGTGCGGCCGCGATATGCACGATCGCCAGGACGAACAGCAGTTGCGCAAGCACTTCGTGAGCTTCCTCGAACAGATCTTCGAGGTCTTCGCTGGGCGAGACGAAGTCCGGCAGCTGGACCAGGTTGAACCAGCTGACCGACACGGCCGCTGCCGAGGACGTGAGCCAGCCGGACAGGGGGATGACGATGATCAGCGCGTAGAAGGACCAGTGGGAAATGGCTGCGGCCGTCCTCTGCCAACCGGGCATCGGCAGCGGCGCCGGCGGCGGGCAGTACAAACGCCACGCAAGCCTCAGCAGCGCAAGCGCCAGCACGGTGATGCCGACGGATTTGTGGTTCGCCATCAGGATCAGCTCCTGGAAGCGGGCGCCGCGGTCCTCGGCGCTTTCGACCAGGTTGGCGAGCACGAATTGCAGCACGATGCCGCCGGCAATCAGCCAGTGCAGGACCTGGGCAATCGTGCTGTAGCGGGTTTCGGTCGGCTCGGCGTCGATGCGGGTTGCCATGGGCTGGTACTCCGGTAATCCGCCTGGGGGTCCATATAGTAGCGAATCCGCGTACCATGGCGGTGCCTGTCGTTGCGGCAGACAATATGCATGGCAGGACCGAGGCCGACCTCTGCTTTACGGGGCGGCGGGAATTTCCTAGCATCGACCGGTCCTCTTGGGGGAGGTAAAACGCATGAAGGATCCCGTCCAGTACGTACCCGGAGGCCCCGCAGAGCCGGGCGCGACCGGGAGTCCGCTGCTGACCGGCGCCCGCGCCAGCCGGCGCGCATTCATCAAGGGCGTCATAGCATCCGGTGCCGTCGCCGGCTCCGCCGGGTTCCTGTTCGGCTGTTCGCAAAACGCCGGTGTGCCGATGGGAGGGGTCGAACGCCTGGTCTCCCTGAACGTCAATGGCCGGGTCCGCCGCGTGGACGTGCTGCCCTGGGAGACGCTGGCGATGACGCTTCGCTACAAGTTGTCGCTGACCGGAACCAAGCTGGCCTGCGACCGGGGTGAATGCGGAGCCTGCACGGTCCTGGTCGACGGTGTACCGCATTATTCCTGTTCGACGCTGACGCATTCGGTCGGCAGTCGCAGCGTATTGACGATAGAGGGCCTCGAAGGTCCCGACGGCCGGCTGCACCCGATCCAGCAGGCCTTCATCGACGAACTCGGCCCGCAGTGTGGCTTCTGCACGCCTGGGCAGATCATGTCAACCGTCGCGCTGCTGCAGAAAAACCCGAGGCCCACGCGGGACGAGGCGCGCCGCGCACTGTCCGGCAACCTGTGCCGCTGTGGCGCCTACGACCATTACCTGAATTCCGTGATGCGCGCGGCGGAGGTCGTCTGACATGGCATTCAAGCTGATTGGCGAAAACTTCATTCCGCCAGACCTGCACGGCAAGGTGACCGGCAAGGCCAAGTACGCCGAAGATTTCCGGGTCGAGGGCATGGTGTTCTGCAAGATGCTAGGCAGCCCGATGCCGAATGCGCGAGTCGTCCGTATCGACGCGAGCGAGGCGCTGGCGATGGAAGGCGTCGTCGGCATCCTGACCGCCGACGACGTGCCGGAAATGCCGAGCCCGCAGCAGCCCATCCTGACGAATCGCCCGACCTACGTCGGCGAGCCGATCCTTGCGATTGCGGCGGTCGACGAGACGACGGCGGCGGACGCGCTGGATCGGATCAGGCTGGAACTGGAGCCACTGCCGTTCGTCATCGATCCGCTGGATAGTCTGAAGCCGTCAGGGCCGAACGCGCGTGACGACGGCAACGTCGCCAACATGGGCATCCCGCTGCAGGAGCTCAAGTGGGGTAGCACCGACTTTTCGGAGTTGGCCGACGGCCGGCTGCCGATGGACGGCCAGCCGGTACTCGACTGGACTTACGGCGACATCGAGCGGGGATTCGCTGACGCGGCTATCGTCTACGACGAGACCTTCGTGACCGCGAGCAACGCACATCACAGCATGGAGCCGCGCAGCACACTGTCCTACTGGGAGAACGGCAAGTGCTTCGTCTACGGCTCGACGCAGAGCCAGACGTTCATCATGCCGATGCTCGCCGGTTACCTGGGCATCGACGTCGCCGACATCGTCTACATTTCCGAGTATTGCGGTGGCGGCTTCGGCTCGAAGGGAGTGGCCTACCCGAGCATGGCGGTTCCCGCGCACATGTCGAAGAAGATCGGCCGCCCCGTCATGCTGCGGATCACGCGCGCCGAGGAGTATTTCATCGGCTCGAATCGCGGCGGCTTCCAGGGCCGCATCAAGATCGGTTTCGGCAAGGGCGGCAAGGTCAGCGCCGTAGACCTTTATGTCGTGCAGTCCTGCGGTCCCAACGGCGGGTTCCCGGACTTCGACAGCGCCGGCCATGCGGTCTCGTTGTGCTACCAGCCGGCGGCCATGCGCTACCGGGCGGTTCCGGTCCTGACCAACACGCCGCCGGGGGGCGCGCAACGTGGACCGGGACAGAACCAGATCGCGATGGTGATGGAACCCTTGCTCGACCGGGCGGCGCGCGACCTGGGCGTCGATCGTCTGGCAATCCGCCGGCTGAACTCTCCGAAGAACGACTCGCTGTTCGGCGGGGAGCAGCACGGCGTCACCAGTGCCTACCAGGACGAGGGCCTCGGTAAGGGCGCGGAGCGTTTCGGCTGGGCCGACAAGCTGCGTCGCAGCGGTGAGCGCAACGGGTCGAAAGTCATCGGCATAGGCGTGGGCCAG
>JAOUIH010000141.1 GCA_029884165.1 Gammaproteobacteria bacterium
ACCGACAGCGCCCCCGTGCTCGAAAAGCCGCTGGCCGAAAATGCGGGTCTTGGCTGGATCGGGAAACACACGAACCTCATCAACCGCGATGCCGGATCGTGGTTCTTTCTCGGAGAGATATACACGGACCTGTCATTGCCCCCGGATACGCCCGAGTCGTCCCACTGCGGCAGTTGCCGCGCATGCATGGACGTGTGCCCCACCGGCGCCATCGTCGCGCCCTACGAACTGGATGCGCGCCTGTGCATCAGCTATCTGACGATCGAACTGCAAGGCAGCATTCCGGAACCACTCCGCAAGCCTATCGGCAACCGCATTTACGGCTGCGACGACTGCCAGCTGTTTTGCCCGTGGAACAAGTTCGCACAGCCGACCGGTGAGGCCGATTTCTCACCCCGGCACGGGCTCGACGACGCCGAGCTGGCCGACCTGTTCGCGTGGGATGAAGAGACCTGGCTGGCTCGGACGGCCGGCAGCGCGATTCGACGCATCGGCCACGAACGCTGGCTGCGCAATATCGCGGTCGCCCTGGGAAATGCCGCCGCCGGCCCGCAGACGCTGGCGGCGCTGGAGCAGCGACGGTCCGATCCGTCACCGCTGATCCGCGAGCACGTGGAGTGGGCTATCGGCCAGCAGCGTATGCGCAAGCGCTGATATTGGCGCGCCGGGCGCTGGCGCCGCAGCCGGCACGGCGTGCGCAGCGGATTTAGCGGCCGGTAAAACTCGCGCCCGCACCGGCGGACGATGTCCCGGTTGCGACCGGTTTCACTGTTCCTGCGCCGGAAACTGCGTAAAAAGAAGGATCTGGGATGGCGGACAGATCCCCGGAACGGCCTGGAGCAGCCGCGCCGCCGGAATAACACAGGAAAATCATGTCGGAAGCCGCAAAAGTCGTCGATTCGGATTACCAGCGCTTGCTCCTCGAAGCGCTCGACCTGTTCCGTGGCGTCGAGGCCGACGAGGTGCATGCCCTGTTGCAACGTTGCGAGCGCCGGGACCTCTCGACCGGGGAAATTCTCCTGTCGCCGGACTCGCCGAACGAGTCGGTATATATCGTCCTGTCCGGTCGCCTGGACGTCCGCGTAGGATCTCCAAATGCGCCGCTGCTGGCGACGCTGGACATCGGCGCCTGCGCCGGCGAGATGTCGATTATCGAGGAACCGGATCCCTCCGCCTACGTCATGGCGGCGGAGCCGTCACGCCTCCTGGTTATTCATCATTCGCTGCTCTGGGATCTCGTCAATTCGTCGCACGAATTTACGAAGAACCTTCTGGTCGTTCTGTCCGAGCGTGTGCGGTCGCACAATCGCTATATCGCGGAGAGTCTCGGGCATATCCAGAAATTCGAACGGCACGCCAGTACCGACGCACTCACCGGTCTGAGCAACCGGCACGCAATGGAGGAGACGTTCCCTCGCGAAGTGCGCCGCTGTATCAAGGATGGCGAACCTGTAGCGCTGATCATGATCGACGTCGACCGGTTCAAGACTTTCAACGACCGGTTCGGCCATGTAGCTGGGGACCGCGCTCTTTCCGCGGTAGCACATGTCCTCAAGAAACAGTTCCGATCGCGGGACCTGCTGGCGCGTTTTGGCGGCGACGAATTCGCCGTGCTCTTGCCGGGACTCGACAAGAACGAGGCAGTCACCATCGCCGAGCGGGTCAGGAATGCCGTGTCGGGCACGACCGGGTCGAGCGTCGATTCGCTGATCCAGATTCCCGTAAATGTGTCGCTGGGAGTCGCCGAGCTCGACGCGGAGGGCGGATTCGACAGCCTTCTGCGCGCCGCGGACGAGGCCCTCTACCGGGCCAAGAACGCGGGTCGGGACACGGTTTCGGACTGAAAGCAGCGGACCACCGGCGCGGCGCGTGTCAGATATGAACGACGATGTTGTCGATCAGCCGGGTCTTCCCGAGCCACGCGGCCGCCAGCACGACAAGCTCGTCCGAGTCCCGGCCCGGCGGCCCGAGGCCGTCGGCGCGCCGGATACTCAAATAGTCCGCCTGGAATCCAGCCGCCTTTAGCGTCGCGAGGGCAGCGGCCTCCAGCCCGGTGTAGTCCTCGCTGCCGGTTTCCAGCGCTTCGCCGACCTCCTTGAGTGCCGCATAGAGAGTCGGCGCCGCCGCCCGTTCGGAATCGCTGAGGTACTGATTGCGCGAACTCAGCGCCAATCCGTCCGGATCCCGTTGCGTCGGGCCGGTAACGACTTCAATCGGCATGCAGAGGTCGGTGACCATCCGGCGGATGATCGCTTGCTGCTGGTAGTCCTTCTGGCCGAACAGAACTACGTCGGGCTGTACCAGGCACAAGAGCCGCGAGACTACCGATGTGACACCGTCAAAATGACCCGGTCGGGACGCACCGCACAGCTCGTTTGTCAGGAACGGCACATGCACCGTGGTCGCCGATTCGAGCCCGTAAGGATAGATCGCGTCGACATCGGGCGCGAACATCACATCGACCTTCGCCTGTTTCAGACGACGTGCGTCGCGCTGCAGTGTCCGCGGGTACTCCGCAAAGTCCTCGCCGGCAGCGAATTGCGTCGGATTTACGAATACGGATACGACGATTCTTTCTGCATGTTGACGGGCAAGAGCGATCAGGCTCATGTGGCCATCGTGGAGATTACCCATCGTCGGCACGAGCGCGATGTGGTCGCCGCTGCGTCGCCAGTCAACCAGTAGTTCGCGTAATGATTCCTTTCCAGTGATGGATTCCACCAGGGCGAGACTCCGACAGGGCTGATTTGTGCTTCAGGAAAAGCAATGTTCCGGGGCGGGGTATTCACGGGTCTTGACCGCTTTTACGAATGCGTGGACCGCTTCGAGAGGCGCGTCGTGTCCCGCCATGAAGTTCCTTACGAATTTCGGTGTTCGGCCCTGCGTAATATTCAAAATATCGTAAAGCACCAGGATCTGGCCGTCGACGTCCGGCCCGGCGCCAATGCCGATGACCGGCACGTCGAGCGTTTCGGTGATGCCCTTCCCGAGTTCGTTGGGCACGCACTCCAGCAGTACGACATCGGCGCCTGCATCCTGCAATCGCTTCGCGCTTTCCGTCATCTCCCGCGCCTTGTCGGGCTCTCTGCCCTGTACCCGAAAGCCACCGATCTTATGAACCGATTGCGGCTTGAGCCCAATATGCGCGCACACCGGAATATCGTGGCGCGCGAGGTGCTCGACGATCTGGAGCTGGCCCTCACCACCTTCCAACTTGATCATCATCGCGCCGCCCTCCTGCATCATGCGCACGGCGTTTTCGAGAGCCTGGTTCGGATTCGTGTAGCTCATGAACGGCATATCGGCGACGAGGAATGCCCGGCGCAGCCCACGCGCAACGTTGCGCGTATGGTAGATGATGTCACTGACCGTGACCGGCACCGTCGTGTCATGCCCCTGGATGACCATGCCGAGCGAATCTCCGACCAGGACCAGGTCCATCCCGGCGGCATCGAGAAGCACTGCGA
This sequence comes from Gammaproteobacteria bacterium, assembly GCA_029884165.1. Lineage (GTDB taxonomy): Bacteria > Pseudomonadota > Gammaproteobacteria > Steroidobacterales > Woeseiaceae > JAOUIH01. The sequence continues at coordinate 3,468 of JAOUIH010000141.1, forward strand.
AACTCGCATCGTAACAAGTCAGGCAGGCAATCCGTTCGCCTTCCGCTTTCATTTTTCCGAGCGTCGCCACGTTGACGGGCGGCTCCGGCATACCGCGTTGTTCGAGCTGCGTATACATCAGGGCCAGTCATTCCGGATTACAGGCGGCATCATACGCCAATTGCCGGAAAAATCGCGATGATCACCCAAGAGCAACGACCGCCGCGGGGTTGAAAAAGTGCCTGCCGCTCGTGGTCCGCCGCACCCTCTCGAGCAGCAGCGCATAATCTTCGTTGTTATTGGCAGGGTCCATTCCCTCCGCATTGACAATCAGGAGCGGCGCTTCATCGTAACTGTAGTAATGACGTGCGTAAGCATCCGCCAGTCGTTCCAGGTAGCCCCGCTCGATGAAGCGTTCATAAGAGATACCGCGGCGCGCAATGCGCTGCAGCAGCGCGTCGACGGGCGCCTGCAGGTAAATGACGAGATCGGGAACCGGCGGGTCGATATCCATCTTTTCGACCATCTGTTCGTAAAGTGCCATTTCCGCTCGATCCAGGTTGACCTCAGCGAACAGGCGATCCTTGTCGATATGGAAATCGGCAACCCGGACCGGCGCAAACATGTCGGATTGCCGCAGGTCCTCGAGTTGCTTTGCGCGTTGAAACAGGAAGTACAGCTGTGCGGGCAGCGCGCCCGATCCGCCGCTGCGATAGAAGCGCTCCAGGAATGGATTGTCGGCAGCCTGCTCGAGTATCAGCTCACCGCGCAAGCTCTCGGCAAGGCGTCGCGCCAGGGTGGTCTTACCCACGCCGATCGGCCCCTCGACAACAATAAAACGGGGAGACGATTCACGTCGACTTGCTTGTGTGACGGCCATACGCGATTCAGGAATCCAGTTTCGTCAGATTCGGCCCGACATCCATGATCCCATGGACCAGGTTGCCTGCCCTGCCGAGCCCGGGAATGTCGAGGTCCGGAGCCAGCTCGGCGAGCGGCAACAATACAAAATTTCTCCGGGCTATGCCCGGGTGAGGCACCGTCAGGTCGGGCTCGGCTATCGTCTCAGCCCCGTACACGAGCAAGTCGAGGTCGAGCGTGCGCGGGCCCCAGCGCTCACGGCCCCTTACACGGCCATGAGCGTTCTCGATGGCCTGCAGCCCTGCCAGAAGCTGCCTTGCGGACAGTGAGGTGCGGATTGCCACGACCGCGTTGATGAAATCCGGTTGCCCGGCCGGCCCCATCGGCGCAGAGCGGTACAGCGACGAGCTGGTAACCCGCTGGACCCCCTCCAGCGCGGCAATGTCCTCGATAGCCTCGCTTACGTGCCGAACGGGGTCATCGAGATTGCTGCCGACCCCGATGTACGCCGGTCGCCAGCGATGCTCGTCACCGGTCACGGCTGGTTCGCGGGACGACGCCGGCGGCGGGGCTTGCGCTTCTTGCTGCTCTTGCGACCCGGGCCGGAAATTTCGAAGCTCTTCTCGCGCTCTTCAGCGCTCTGCAGCTGAACGTCGGTCCAGAATTTTGCGGTCTGCTCGTCGGCGTCACCGGCCTCCGCCCGCAGCATCAGGAAATCGTATGCGGCTCGAAAGCGGCGGTGCTCGAGCAGGCCCAGGCCGCGGCGGCCGCGCATCACCTCGAAACGAGGCTGAAGCGCGAGCATTTCCCGCATCGGACCGGTGAACCGCTTCGGTATCGACAGGATTCGCTGCTGTGCCCCGGACAGATCGAATGCCGCAACAGCCAACGCGTGCGTTTCCGAACCACCTTCGTCGTCGAGCATCTTCGACGCCCGGATTCGCACCGGCTCCCAGAAGAACACGCCGAGGAGGAACATCGGCGTCACGGATTTGCCCTCGGCGACGCGGCGATCCGTATTGACGAGCGCCGACTTGACGAAGCGCCCGAACGACTCGCTACGATCGAGCTCGCGGGCCGTTTCCGGAAACAGTTGGTCGAACAGCCGGTAGTGCCACAACAATTCGAACGTGCGCTCCGCGTGCCCTCCCTGGAACATCTTGAGAAACTCGTCGAACAGCCGCGCCGGGGGTACGCTCGCCAGCCGGCCGACGCAATCGTGCATCGCCTGTTCGACGGCCGGATCAACCGTGAAATCGAGCTTGGCGGCAAATCGAACGGCACGCAGCATGCGGACCGGGTCCTCCCGCAGGCGCCTTTCCGGATCCCCGATCAGGACCAAGCGGCGCTGGCGGATATGCTCGACGCCGCCGACGTAGTCCCAGACGCTGAAGTCGGCGATATTGTAATAGAGAGCGTTGCAGGTGAAATCCCGGCGCCAGACGTCTTCCTCGATCGTCCCGTAGACGTTGTCCCTGAGGATCCTGCCGTGGGTGTCCTGGACGGCATCCGCGTGGTCCTCTTCCTCCCCCACCGACGCCCGGAACGTTGCCACCTCGATGACTTCCTGGCCGAACCGCACGTGGGCCAGCCGAAACCGCCTGCCGATCAGCCGGCAATTGCCGAACAGCGCCTTGATCTCCTCCGGATGGGCATTGGTCGCGACATCGAAGTCCTTGGGGTGCAGTTCCAGCAACTCGTCCCGTACGCAGCCGCCGACGAGAAAGGCCTGGTAACCGGCATTGTGCAGGCGGTACAGGACTTTCAGGGCGTTCTTGGAGATATCGTCGCGAGATATATTGTGTTCAGCGCGAGGAATTATCTGCGGGAGAATTTCCGACGTCGGGGGCTCGTTTTTCAATGTCAATGGTCTTGAGGATTCCGTTTGCGGCCGTATAATAGCAGCCCCCGCGAGTCGCGGTCAGGTCGAAATGACCCCTGCGCTCCCTTCGTCTAGTGGTTCAGGACGCCGCCCTCTCACGGCGGTAACACCGGTTCGAATCCGGTAGGGAGTGCCATACGAACAAAAAGGGCCCGTGCAACGGGCCTTTTTTGTTTGTTTGCATTCCCTGGCAAGGAGTCGGACCGCCGTTCGACAAACCGGCGTCAGCCGGTTTGGACGCGCAACGCGCGCCCCAGAGGGGTGAGCCGCGTAGCGGCGAATCCATCCGGTAGGGAGTGCCATACGAACAAAAAGGGCCCGTGCAGCGAACCTTTTTTGTTTGTTTGCATTCCCTGGCAAGGAGTCGGACCGTCGTTCGACAAACCGGCGTCAGCCGGTTTGGACGCGCAACGCGCGCCCCAGAGGGGTGAGCCGCGCAGCGGCGAATCCATCCGGCAGGGAGTGCCACATACCCCAACTATTGCCCACCTTTTTGGTGGGCAATAGTTGGCAACGGCAGCCGAGCTGGATTGGATGGAGATCCAGTATCTCCGGCGGGGGGTACTCCTGGCAGGTGCCGAGATCGTCGAGCATGTGGCGCATCCCTCACGGTCGGTTTTTCGGCAACGCTCTCGACCGCGCGTTACTTCGTCTCCGCTTTTATGCGTTTGTTTTCAAGGGCAAAGCACGCGACGGTCTCCGGTATGGTCGCCATGGTGACCGAGCACAGCCCACAGATTCTCAGCGTGTGGTCACAACTACAAGCAAAGGATGTCGCGACCGCGCATCGGGCGCTCGCGTGCCTCGAAGACCGTCATACCGTCAAGAGTCCGAGCGTGAAGGCGTCGCGGATTCGTTACGCGAAATGTACACAATGTGCCGGAGGTTTCTCTACACCGCAATCGGTTACGACTGGTGCGACACACTTACGTTCGGCGCCCATCAAGACAAGATTGAGCTGGGCCTTCAACGGCGCACTCGGCGAGCTGCTGCATAGGGTCGTCCGCTGTATGCGGTGTAGAGCGCATCGCGGTACGGCAACGTCCTCCCTTTTTTGAGTAGCGGAAAAGTCTAGAGTCTAACCCCGGGCGAGGAGGTATCTTTCATATTCCTGTCGTGCATCAGCAAAACCCGAAACTCAACTGCGTATTTTGAGCCACTTGTGTCCCGATGTGCACCGGCTTGAAAAGGCGGTCAGCCGCTAGGCGGCGTTCTCCCTTGCCCAGCGGGCTACTTCCGCATGGGTTCCAAACCACGCGCCACCAAGGAATCTTGCGTGCTCGATCAGGCGCTCGATGATCCAGACCCGCGACCGGTGACCGATAACGTGCGGGTGCATCAGGAGCTGGAACACATCCCCCTCGGCCGCAGCTGCCTCGAGTTCTGCTTTGAAAATGTCGAAGATATCGGTCGGTGACAACCACGGACGATTCCCAGAGCGGCTGAAGCCGAGATAAACAGCGTCGTCGCGCGCCCATTCGACCGGCACCTCCACAAGACCTGAGGACTCGCCATTAAGCAACAGTTCATAACAGGAATCGTCTGCCATCATCGAGCTGTCGTACTCGAGTTCCAGCTCCGCGGCCAATTCAACCGTA
>JAOUIH010000142.1 GCA_029884165.1 Gammaproteobacteria bacterium
GGGCAAACCCGGCGCTAAGGGTCGCGCTGATTTCCAAGGTCTACCCGATGCGCAGCCACACGGTTGCCGCGGAGGGAGGAGCTGCCGGCGTCATCAAGGGGAATGACAGCTTCGACAATCATTTCCACGACACGGTTGCCGGTGGCGACTGGCTGTGCGACCAGGACGCGGTAGAACTGTTCATTCACGATGCACCCCGGCAGCTGCTTCGAATCGAGCACTGGGGCTGCCCCTGGAGCCGCGAGCAGGACGGCCACGTTGCGGTACGCCCTTTTGGCGGAATGAAGGTCGAACGGACCTGGTACGCGGCTGACAAGACCGGCTTCCATCTGCTGCACACCTTGTTCCAGACGTCGTTGAAGTATCCATCGATCCGGCGCTATGACGAGTACTACTCGACGGACCTGGTCGTCGATGACGGCCGCTGCCGGGGTGTGACGGCTATCGAGATGAGAAGCGGCCAGCTGCGATACTTCGAGGCAGGCGCCGTCATAATCGCGACCGGTGGAGCCGGCCGGGTATTCCCGTTCACGACGAACGGCGCGATCAAGACCGGTGACGGCATGGCGATGGCCTACCGCGCCGGCGTTCCGTTGAAGGACATGGAGTTCGTTCAGTACCATCCGACCGGGCTGCCGGGGACCGGCATACTGATCACCGAGGGCTCGCGCGGCGAGGGCGGGATACTCGTCAACAGGGACGGCTATCGCTACCTGCAGGATTACAACCTGGGTCCCCCGGACCCCTGGCCACGCAAGAAAGCGATGGAACTCGGACCGCGCGACCGGCTGAGCCAGGCGTTCTGGCACGAACAGCAAAAAGGCCGCACGATCAAAACCGACTTCGGCGACGTTGTGCACCTGGATCTGCGGCATCTCGGCGAGGCGAAGATCAACGAGCGCCTGCCCATGGTGCGCGAACTGTCCCGGAGCTATGTCGGCGTCGACCCGGTCCACGCACCAATCCCGGTGCGGCCGGTCGTCCATTACACGATGGGCGGCATCGACACCGACATAAACGCGGCGACGCCGGTGGAGGGTCTGTACGCCGCGGGTGAGTGCGCCTGCGTGAGCATCAACGGCGCCAACCGGCTCGGCTCGAATTCCCTCACCGAGTTGCTGGTATTCGGTGCCCGCGCCGGCCAGTTCGCGGCTGAATATGTCGCCAGGGCAGGGTCGGCAAAGCCCGGGACGGGTGCCGAATCGCTTGCCAGGGCAGCAGAGGAACGGGTGTTGGAATTGTTCCGGCGGCCGGACGGCGGCGAGACGATCACCGGGCTGAGGCGCGCAATGAACGACGCCATGGAAGCGGGCGCCGGAATCTACCGGACCGCGGACTCGCTGCAGGCCTGCACAAAGGATATCCAGGCTCTGCGCGAACGTTACCGCCGGGTAACGCTGGGCGATCGCAGCAACGTGTTCAACACGGACCTGATCGAGGCACTGGAGCTCGGTTCGATGCTCGACGTAGCGGCGGCCATGGCCTGTTCGGCCTTGCAAAGGCAGGAGTCGCGGGGGTCGCACCAGCGGCTCGATTTCCCGGAGCGGAACGACCAGCAATACCTGCGACATTCGATGGCGCACTATTCGACTGACGAACTGCCGACCGTGTCCTACAAGGACGTCAAGATTACGCGTTCTCAACCCGCCGAACGCGTATACGGAGGTGCGGCCGAATGAGCGACCGGACCGTCGAACTCGAAATCCTGCGTTACGATCCCGAGAAGGACGAGATGCCGCGCTTCGAGACCTACACCGTTCCGTATCGCGACGACTGGGTCGTGCTGGACGCCATCAACTACGTCAAGGCGGAACTCGACCGGACGCTCAGCTATCGCTGGTCCTGTCACATGGCCGTGTGCGGCAGCTGCGGCATGGTCGTTAACGGCGAGCCCGTGCTCGCATGCCACGCGTTCCTGCGGGATTATCCGGCCAGGATTCGTATCGAGCCGCTGGCAAACTTCCCGGTCGAGCGAGACCTTGTAGTCGTCATCGACGACTTCATCGACAAGCTCGGCAGCGTGAAGCCGTACGTCGTCGCAAAGGAAGAGAAGTCCGTCGACGAGGGTGAGTACATCCAGACGCCGGGCGAGCTGGCCAGGTTCAAGCAGTACACGGCCTGCATCAATTGCCTGTTGTGTTATTCGGCCTGTCCGCAGTACGCGTTGAACGAGTCATTCGTAGGGCCGGCGGCGCTGGCCCTGGCGCATCGTTACAACATGGACTCGCGCGATGTCGGGCGCAGTGCGCGGGAGGACGTCGTCGCGAGCAATCCCGGGATCTGGGAGTGCAGCTTCGTAGGGGCCTGCTCCGAAGTCTGCCCGAAGTCCGTCGATCCGGCGGCCGCGATCCAGCAGACGAAGATCGCCAGTACCGCCGACTACTTCCTGAACTTCCTGACGCCCTGGAAGAAGACATGAGCCGTCGTCCATACAAGCGCGAAGTTTCGAAAGGCGGCTGGTGGCTGACGCAGCCGCGCTACATCCGCTACATGGCGCGGGAATTTTCCTGCGCGCTGATCGGGGCTTACGTCCTGGTGCTCGTGACCGGGCTCTGGCGCCTGTCGGAAGGGCCGGCCCAGTACGAGGCCTGGCTGGCGCGGGTCGAGAGCCCGGCGGGCAGACTGTTCGCCGTCGTCGCGATGCTGTTTGCCCTCTATCACACCTACACGTGGTTCCAGGTGACGCCCAAGGCGATGCCGCTGGCCGTCAATGGCAAGAAGGTCCCCGGCGCGGTGATCGTGCTCGGACACTGGGCCGGGCTTGCCGTCGCCAGCGTGCTGGTCTGGCTGCTCGTGGTGAACTGATTATGGCACGCTCGCACAAACCGATAGTCTGGGGGCTGTTCGCGGCCGGCGGTACGCTGTCGGCATTCGTGCTGCCGGTGCTGATCCTGCTGACCTGTTTCGCGGTGCCCCTGGGGCTTGCGCCGGCGGATCTCCTGGCCTACGAGCGCGTCCTGGGGCTGCTCGGCCACCCGGCAGCGAAACTGGCCGTGTTCGGCGTCCTGTTCCTGGTCATATGGCACGCGGCGCATCGCATGCGAATCACGGCGCATGACGTCGGTATACGCGCGGACACACTGGTCGCCGCGCTTTGCTATGGCATCGCCGCCATCGCGACGGTCGCGATGCTGATCGTACTGCCGGGACTCTAGCAGTTCAGGCACCCGTGTCCGACGGCTGGTGCCGCGCGAGCAACTCGCGCAGCCGATCTTCGCCTTTGACGAACACGTAGTTGCGGTGGCGAACGCCGGGACGCGGGTAAGGATGGTCGGCAAATTCGGTGTAGGGCAGGTAGCGTCCGTGACCCTTGGTCCTGTAGCGCCGGTGATCCTCGGGGCGTACGTAAAAAAACGCACCACCGTAACCCTGCCCGGCAAGGTAGCGAAACAGCTCGCCGTCTTCGGCCTCGGCATGATGGCACTCGAACAACAGCGCCGGGCCGTGCTCGTGCAAGGTACGCGCTGCTCCTTTGAACACGGCGAGTTCGTGCCCCTCGACGTCGCACTTGATGAAAGCGACCGGGCCGTGCGAAATGGAGGTGAGATAGTCATCGAGGGTAACGACGGGTACGGCGACGGCGTCGGTCGTCGCTTCGGTCACGTGATCGAAGCTTGCACGACCGGAGCCGACCTTGTCGCGATGCAATGTCAGCGTGCCTGCGGATGACGACAAGCCCTTGTTGACGATCGTCAGGTTGTCGAGCCCGAACGAGCCCTTTACGCGCAGCAGGTGCTCGCCGAGTTCCGGTTGCGCCTCGAATGCGATCACTTTGCCATCGGGCCCCGCCGCGCGTGACATGTAGTAGGAAAACACGCCGTAGTTTGCACCGACGTCGATCAGGGTCTGGCCCGCGAAGCCGGAGTCGAGCACGAACCGGATGCTCGGGACCTCGGACTTGTACCGGTAGCGCCAGAAGCGATGGCGGAGTTTCAGCTTTTCGATCGGGCTCAGTTTCATAAAAGCGTGCGAGTTTCGGCCGGGGTTCGAGTGCCCGGCGCTCGTCACCAGTTGACCTGGAAACCGAGGCTCAGCATGAGGCCCTGCGGCAGGTCGCGGCCCTCGATTCGAACCGTGTCGAGGGCGGACGAAACGTCGAAGTTCAGGAACCGGAATGCGGTCAGTCCGGCACTCACGTACTTGAGGCCGGTGCCGGCCAGGTTTTCACGGTAGCCGAAGCGGAAGCCGGGTATCCAGCGCGAATCCGTGGTGAAACCGGTGCTGAGCGTCAGCCACTGATATTCGTCGCCGAGCGGGTCGGTTGCCGGGCCGGCGTCGAGACCGACGTGCGCCGACCAGCGGCGCTCCTTGCCGAAGATGGACGCCTCGAGCTTCACCTGCCGGTTCATCGTATAGGTCTGGTCAGTCTGCAGAAATTCGATTATCCGTTCGCTGCCGTAAAGTTCGAGGTCCAGTGCAGGGAACTGGAAGCGTGGCTCATTGAGATTCTTGATCTGCATGCCCAACTGGTAATGGTCGGCGACCCACAGGGCGCCGACATCCATGCCGAGGCGAGTGTCACTCCGGAACACTCCACTGCGAATCTCGTCGAACAGGTCCTCGGTGTCGGTGATGTCTCCGAAACGCACGCTGACTCGCGTCAGGTCCATCAGGTAGAGCTGGCCACGCATTCCCAGGAACAGGCTGCCCGAATCGTTGGACCATGCCTTCCGGCTGTAGCCCGCATTGAATTCCATCGTGCGCGTGGACTTGGCGATAATCGAGCTGTCGTTGATGATGCCGAGCCGCACGCCGTTGCTTCCTATGTCGTAATGCAACATGACGTCGGACGAAACCGGCAGCTGGACCGGCCGATCGGCCGGCAGCTGGTTGAACCAGTCTTCGAGCGCTGCACGGGCGGCATCGGGATCGAACTCGATTTCGTCGGCGAGCCCGAAAGCCTTGGTGCTGCCGGACCAGTTCACCCCGAAGGTCCACGCGCCCCCGAGGTACTCGGTGCCGAGTACGAAGGGCAGGTCGGCGGCGACCCACGCCTTGCCGTAACCCTCGGTGCGAATTATGGCCAGCAGGGCGGTTTGTCGGGCCAGTTCGGCCCCGATCGCCTGGACGGCGGCCTGGATGTCCGGGTCCAGCTGGTCCCAGATCTCACCCAGGTCGATCCCTCCGACGGGCTTGTCGCCGGGATCCTGTCCGGGGCCGCCGCCTTCACCGGGTTCGCTCGGGTTGTAGCCAGCGGTCAGGCGGTCGTAGAACTCGAACAGGTTCTCGATATTGCCGTATTCCAGGCCGGCCGATGCAGAAAAGATCGTGCCACGGGTTTCCTTTTGACCGCGTCGCGCGACGTCGGCTGCGCCCGCAGCCGGGTTGGTCGACGCCGACTGCACGCGCTGCCCGTGCGTGACGTCGCCGTAGGTGAGATTCGCGCCGGGCGGCTGGTATATGGGTCCCGCCGCGACGGCTGTCGTAAGCATGAGCCCGGATGCAGCATAAAGAAGGCGTGTGGCCAGGGTAGACATTTCGAAATACATTGTTGCGCAGCCGTGGAAAGGCGCGAATTATGCCTCAGCCGGACGCAAAAATCCGGCCGGTGGGCCTCCGGCCCCGAGGCCGGTAGCTGATGGCAGGGGCACGGATGCCGCGGAGCGCGCATTGTGCCCGTGTCGCAGGCCGAATGGCGATTTCCCCGTTTTTGGGCTATCCTCGCCGGCCGTTTTGCTCTTCCCCCGTACGGTAGTGACTTATGAGTTTCAAGTCTTCGGTGCTTGCTATCCTGATCGCGTGGCTGCCGGCGGCCGTGCTGGCCGAGGACGGCACCAATGAATGGCAATTTACGGTTACGCCGTACCTGTGGCTCCCGACGATCGAGGGCACATTGAACTATGAATTGCCGCCGGGAGGCGGTGGCAATCCGTCCGTCGGCGTCGGTCCGACTGACTGGCTCGACCTGCTGAATTTCGCGGCTCTCGTCAACGGCAGCGCGCGCAAGGGCAAGTATTCGATCTCGTCGGACCTGGTATACCTCAGCATGAGCCGCAACGGCGATGGGCGAGTCGTTTCGGTCGAAGGCACAATACCCGGGCCGGGCCCGATCGAGATACCCGTTGGCGTGGAGTTGGCGCTCGACAGCCGAACCGATCTCGACGGGCTGCAATGGAGCGTGGACCTGGGCTACGAACTCCTGCGCACGGATCGATCGCTCCTCGACGTTTTCGTCGGTGCCCGTTATTTCGATCTCGACGTATCGACTCGCTGGAGCCTGAGCGCTTCGATAACACTGCCCGACGGTACAGTCGTGTTGCCTGCCGATGGAACCGTCAGCAATGGCACGGCGCTGTGGGACGCCATCATCGGGGTTCGTGGTCAGATCGGTCTCGGTGAGTCACGCTGGTCGTTCCCGTACCGCCTGGATCTTGGCACCGGAGACTCCGAGTCGACGCTGAATGTGGCGGTCGGACTGTCGCGCCAGTTCGGCTGGGGTGAATTATTGATCGCGTATCGCCATCTCGAGTACGACGAAGGTCCGGACGGGCTGTTGGAAGGTTTCTCGTTCAGCGGTCCCGCCGTCGGGGCGCGCTGGACGTTCTAGGCGCGGGCAGATCGGCCGTGCAGAACCCGAACACACTTCTATCCGCTCCGGGGAATTGCTTATACTACGGGTCGCCTCGATTTGGGCATGTCCGGCCAGGCCAAGGCTGCGCGCTCCCGATCAGCGGGTGTAGTTCAATGGTAGAACTGTAGCTTCCCAATCGGAGTCGCTGCGTTGGGCATCCCTGTAACCACTTGATTTGCGTGGCCTTCTGACCACGGGTTCAACGAGTTATTACACCCAAAAGTAACCAACGGATTCCACCAGCGTTTCTGAGCATCCTCAGTTTTTCTCTCATTTGAGGCCACACTTCCGGTGTCCTTAATCTAGCTGCTTCATCTTGGCTGCGGAACAGCCGCGATCGGTTTGGCAATGAGCGCGCGAGCTCCCACAAGCAGGTGCCAGGCAAACGCCGCAAGCATCAACGTACCTGCGATCTGCATTTCGTTCCAGTGAGGCCCAGTCAATCCGGTCAGGTAGGCCATTACCGCGACAACAGCAATGGTTTGTCCGGTAACACCGAGCCAGCGCGAATGAATCTCTCGATGCAGCATTGGCGCGGAAAAAAGCCCGATCGTCAGGAACAGCAGGAAAATGCCGGGCGCAAAAAAGCGCAGCGCAAGCAGATGCATTTCCTCGACCTGTTCCAATGTAGCTGTTCGGGCCCCACCGGCAGCAAGGTGATCGTCTATCATTGCTGGTACGGCGAATCCGTCGATCAACAGAGCGATTCCGAACAATGTGAACGCGAGCAGCGAAGTAACGGCGAGACCAGGGCCCACCCATCGCCAACCCGCCCGAACCAGGAAGATCACGTGCCAGCCATAGGCGATTCCGAACAGGAGAACAGCGAACAATCCCATCACATGCGACAGCTGCCAGCGAGCGCCAGCGATCACCGCCAACCGCAGCATTTCCTGCGTAGTTGCAGGAGGAAACGCCATGTCTTCCGGCAGCACGACGAGTACAGGAGCCATGCGCGTAAACATCAGCAAGCCGCCAACAACCAGGGCGACTCCGATCCATTTTCTATGTCGATCCATTATCTGCTCCGCTCGAAGGACAGGCGAAGCCTCGGATAAAAACGTATGCCGTGCCACGGTTCTGTGACGAAATGCACCTTTGTGTGACGATTGACCCGGTCAGGCGGATATCTCCGCCCGCACGCGCTGTCTGAATTTCCTGGAGACCGGAATCCGTTCGCCTTGATCGAATTCGA
>JAOUIH010000143.1 GCA_029884165.1 Gammaproteobacteria bacterium
CCCCCTTCTCGGCCTTGAAGCTTACCGTGAAGTACCGCCCGGCTTCGAGCGTCACGCTATCGGATCGCTCGTAATCCCACCCCTCGGTCCTCGCCGTGTCCCTGATTCGCACCGACAGGCGATGCTCACCCGGCGAAATATCGAATCGTTGATACACGGAGGCTGGTCCGTCGCTCCACATCCCGGTCGGCGCGGCGGTCAGGCGAAGCACCGGCTCGTCATCGATATCGAGTTCGAGCACGAGTGGCAGCCGTGCCCGTTCGCAGGCCTCGGTACGCCGCATGTTGGCCGCGAATTCGGCAATCTGTTCCGGCGTCAGCTGCACGCAGGGTTTGACGCGTGACGCCGCATGGCTGAGCGACACCTTGACCGTCGACATCGCCGGATCCCCGTACTCGTACGGCGGCATCGTCGCAAAGTAGCCGAGCAGCGCGGCAAACGCCAGGTAGGCGATGGCCTGCGCTGCGTAGCGCGCTATCTTATTCATCGTGGCGCCTCTTCGCGGGCGACGGCTCCGGCAGGCCCGCCAGTCGGCACCGAAAACCGGCGAGCGCAGCCGCGTGTTCCCCGTGGCTGCTGGGCCGCGTCCGGAGGTAGAGCACGCGCTCCCGATCCACGCGTTGACGCAGGTACGGGTCGCGCTCCGATGCGAGCCTCTGACGCATCCATTCGCCGCCGAGCCTGTGGTAGCAGTCGCCATCGGCACAGCCGGCGAGCATTACACCTTCCGCCAGGCGCCGCGACAGCGCGAAGTCGACGAATGACGGTGGCAACGCGGCGATGCAGGGCAGCGTGATCACTGCGGCACCCTGCTCGCGCAGGCTTTCGACGCCGGAGTGCTCACAGGCATACACCAGCACGCGCGGACCCGCGGCGCCCTGCTCCGCAGCCGCTATGGTCTGTTCACGCAATTCCGCGACCGGGTGCCCGGGTAACTCGATGCCGGGTACGATCGCCGTCGCACGCCGGTACGGCGTCGCCGTCGGGCAGGCACCGACGCAGAGGCCGCAGCTCACGCAGTGGTCGGGATTGACGACGGCCTCGGTATCGTAGGCCTTGCCGTCGCTGCGCGGCAGCATCGCGATTGCGCTGTAAGGGCAGTCGGCGAAGCAGCGTGCGCAGCCGTTGCAATTGTCCAGCGATACGACGGCCACCGGCGGTGTCCTGGCCGGCGGCACCCATGGCAGGATGGCGATCACGAACAGGGTGCCGAAGATCAGCAACCAGAGCGAGCCACCGGGTATGACCTCGAGCAGCGGGTAGGCCGGCAGGTAGAACCAGTCGAAGCCTACGACGGCGGGCACGACGTCGAGATCGGCTGGCGCCTGGCTGACCGCCGGATGCACCAGTGACAGCGCGACGAGGACGACACCGGTCCCTATCGCCAGCGGTCGCGGCGGGTTGACCCTCGCCCGGGCGTGGCGCTGGATGTGCACCCACATCAACAGCAGCATGAACAGCGGCACGAAGATGTGTATGAATACCATCAGGGTGAAAAAGCGGTCGGCCAGCGTCGTGCTGTTCAGGAAGTTGCTCGCGATCGGCTCTCCGAAGACGGGTAGAGAATCGAGCCACTCGGCGGTCGCAATGGCGATGTACTGCGCCAGCTGGTCCCAGACCAGCCAGTAACCGCTGATCCCGCACAGATAGATGAAAAAGAGCCCGGGCACGCCGGTGATCCAGGCGAAGAAGTGCTTGCCGCGCAGCCTGTCCAGTGCAAATTCACGGCTCATGTGCAGGATTACGACGACGACGAGCGCATCCGAGGCGTAGCGGTGCAGGCTGCGCATCACGCCGGCCAGGTACCACTGATCGTTCGTGATGTATTCCACCGACTCGTAGGCATTCGTGATGCCCGTGTCGAAGAAAATATAGAGGTAAATCCCGCTTCCGGCCACGATCCAGAAGAAGTACCAGCCGAATGCGCCCAGCCAGACGAACGGATTGAGCCCCTGCCCGAACGCAAAATCGAACACCAGCTCGACGCGCTCGAACAGCCGGAGGAGCAGGCGTTTCAGGAGGGCCACGGGCGGTCCCCTTTACTTTCTTTCAAGCGGCCCGCCTCCATTCCTGCACGATGAATCCAGCGATTGCACCCAGACAAAGAACGCCGACGAAGATCGTCATGGCGATCGAGTAATCGAACTTGTAACGCCCGCTGTTGGGGTCGTAGACGGTACAGAAAAGCTTGAACGTGTCGAGCCAGTGCTCGAGTACGCCCGCACTCCTCGGCGTATCGAAGACCAGCTCCTTGAGCGGTTCCACCAGCGATTGGGCGTTGATCTCGATGCCGTAAACCTGTCGATAGACCCTGCCCTCGGCATCGATCACCGTGGTCTGCATCAGGTGGTCGAAACCCTTCGGGCTCTCGAAGAACTGGAAGCCGAGGTCGCCGGCCAGCGCCCCGATCGACGATTCGTCTCCCGCCAGGAAGTACCAGCCAGGTACGTCGATGCCACGCTCGGCTGCATACAGGCGCATGCGGTCCGGCGTGTCCACCGCCCAGTCGAACCCGACCGTGACAACCGAGAACGCGTCATCGCCCAGTGCTTCGCGCCCGATGTCGACCGACCGCGCGAGGTTCTGCGTGATGGTCGGACAGACATGGAAGCAACTCGTGTAGATCATGCTGACGACGAGCGGCCGGCCACGCAGCGTCGCGAGGTCGAATGTCTGCCCCTCCGTGTCGCGCAGCCGGTGATCGCCAAGAGTCCTGCCCAGCGCTGCCTGGCTGACCGCGAGTGCATCGTCGCGGTCATAGGACTGCGACAGCGCCACCGCGCTCGCGAGCGCGAAAACGCCCGCGACCAGTGTCGGGAGTATCTTCACGAGCGGCGCCGGGCTGGGCCGGTGCCGGCCCGGGGGCCGGCACCGCTTCCTGCTAACTCAACGGCCATATTTCAGACAGGTATTTCCAGTTGACGAAGTAATACAGGACGAAGGCTATGAAGAATATACCCACCAGCATGGCCGTGCCGGGGATCTTGAGCGTGTCCGAGCTGCCGTAGTGGCCGACCGCGGCGGCCGACGGGGGAACCTCCGGGTAGCTGGGCTTCTCGTCGGGCGCAAGCTTCTTGCCGAAGAACACCGACCCGACGACGATGACGACGAACATGACGCCACCGAGCGCCGCCAGCACGGCAAACATGCCGTTCAGGCCCATCATCAGGAAGGCGGTTGCCGGGTAGTCGAACGGCAGCTGGGCATCGGCGAAGGTCATGTCCCAGTGACGCCGGGCCACGCCGAGCGTACCGGCACCCATCATGAAGAGCGATATGCCCGCCACGCCGATGCCGAACACGTAGGGCTGCCACTGCGCCAGCTTCCGGAATTTCAATTCGCGCCGGAAGATCAGCGGCACCAGCAGGTAGGTGATCGCCATGAAGGCCAGCGTGGTGCCGGCAACGACCGTGCCGTGGAAGTGACCGGGTACGTACAGCGTGTTGTGCATGATGAGGTTGATCTGCTCGGTGCCCATGACGACGCCGGAGATGCCGCCGATGAAGCCGAAGAAGACCAGCGACATGAACATGCCGGCGAAGGCCGGGTTGCTCCAGGGCGCCTTGCGCAGCCACTCGAACAGCCCCTTCGTCAGGCCCCTGGCTCGCTGTGCCGCCTCGATCGAGCCGGGCACCGTCATGCCGTGGACCATGCTGCCCAGAACCGCGAGATACATCGCGTAACTGGTGTTGAAGATCTTCCACTCCGAGCTGAACCCGGGTTCGACGAGCATGTGGTGCGCGCTCGCGAGCTGCAGGAACAGGATATACATCAGGAACGCCATGCGGCTGACCTTCTCGGACAGCGGCTTCGCACCGAAGACCATGGCGGCAATCGCGTACCAGACCGCGACGTGCGCAGACACGTTGATCTGCTGCGACGAGTGGCCCATGCCCCACCAGATCGTCTTGTAGACGAGCGGGTCGATGTACTTGACGATGCCGAGCGAGTACAGCCAGGTTGGTATCAGGATGATCGCTCCGGACGCGATCGTGAATACCGCGATGATCGCTGCGGTCAGGGCGCCGAAGGTAACGAGCGGTATCGAGCCCTGGTAGGTCTTCTCCTGTTTCGCGACCACGAGCGTGCCGAAAAATACGAAGCAGCCGATCAGCGCTCCTACGGCAAACAGGATGATGCCGAGGTAGAACGACGATTCGGCCATCATCGGCACGTAGGACGTGAACATGACGCTGGACTGGCCGCGGAGCACCGCAATATTCGTGATGATGGCGCCAACAAGCATCATTCCGAACCCTGTCCACGCCCATTTTGGCCCGGCCAGCCTGCTGTTCAGCAACACGGCGGAAGCAAAGTACAGGACCGCCATCTCGAAGAAGATGATCCAGACGAGCAACACGTCGAGTCCGTGTGCGGTAAGCGCGAGATAGAACCAGTCGGCCGGGAGGAAATGCACGGCCGGCCAGCGCGTAAGCGCAACCAGCAGGCCGAACAGGCCGCCGACCGCCAGGAACACGACCGCAGCGACGGCATTCGCTTTAATGAGCGATTCCGCCGAGCGATCGACCTTTAGGCCTGTAGTCGGACAGGTCCTGAATACAGCTGAATTTGCCATGACTCTGCCCCCTATTCGACTACGTAGATCTTGCCGACCATGTTGTGGTGGCCGATCCCGCAGAATTCGTTACAGACTATCCCGTACTCGCCGGCCTGGTCGGGTCTGACCGTCACGACCATGTCGTAGCCGGGATGCACCTGGACATTGATGTTGACTGGCTGCAGCGAAAAGCCGTGCTGCCAGTCCATGGATGACAGGTGCAGCCGATAGCTCTTGTCCTTTTCCAGCTCGAGGATCGGCCACCATTGCCACAGCCTGGCTATCAGGTACACGTCGCTGCCCTCGGGCGGGCGCACGACGGGGAATCCGTTTTCCTGTCGCACGGTGTACTCGTCGATCACAGCTTGCGCCTTACGCGCGTATTGCTGCGCCGTCGTCTTGTAAGCTTCGTTCGAGAGGTTCTGCTCGCCTGCGCCGTGCCAGTAAATCATCATGAAAAACATGAACAGGCCCCAGGTGAACGCGATAGCGATCCAGATCAGCTCGATCTTCGCGATCGGCTCTTTCCACCAGATACGCTGGCTCGGAGGTGTTATAGCCATGGCCAGTACCCCTATTCTGCGATCGGGATCTGGGTGATCTCGATCACGCCCCAGATGATGTAGAAAACGGCGGGAACCAGAATGCCGAGGAACAGCAGCAGGAACGGATTGTCCAGTACTCGCTGCATGAACGGGATCGGCTCCTGTTCGTTATTGTTGTCAGTCATGTTCGTTCCTCCGGAAGGAAACGCATGGACCCGGACTCCTTACAGTTGATACTCACGCGGACCGGGTAGTAGCCGCGATAAACATGGCAGCGGCACGATCGTCGTCATGCCGCCGCCAACTGGCGCTGTATGGCGGAGAAAGTGATCAACGCCAGCGACAGCAGGATCACGAAAAAAATCAGGGATCGGTGCTCGAAGCGCCGTCCCGCGGCAGCTTCGACGCGGTTCAGGATCCAGTCCGAAACCAGGTAAAGGATGATCGCGACGAGGGTGAACCATATGGCACTCATCATCATCAATCGTAGGGCCGGAGCCTCGACAGGCTGTGGACGAAAATCACGCGGTCCTCGATGGTCAGGATACCCTCATCGACGAGCCCGCGCAGCAGCCGGGACAGCGTCTCCGGCGACATCGAAAGCCGCGACGCAATGACGTGCCGCGGCAGGCCGAGCCGTATCGTCGCCTCGTCGTCGTCGACTTCGACGATGTGGTCCAGCAGGTAGCTGACCAATCTGCCACGGGCGTTCTGGATCGTGAGGCGCTCGATTTCGCGAACGCGAGCGTGCAGGTGCCGGCTGATATCGCTGAGCAGCCGCAGGCAGGCCTCCGAATTCGACGAGACCAGCTCGATGTAGTCCTGGTTCGGGATCTGGCGCACGATGCTGTCGGCCAGCGCCTCGCAGGTCACCGGGTACTTGTGCTCGCGCATGAACGTGATGGCTTCGGCGAACGTGCGCCCCGAGCCCAGCACCTCGAGGACCTTCTTCTGGCCCGTCGCGGCGATCAGGCTCAGCTCGACCTGGCCCGCCTCGACGTAATAGAAATGATTCGCATTATCACCGCGATGAAAGAGCACTTCGCCCTTGTCGAGGACGACGCGCGTCGATCGACGCATCAGGCGGTCGAACTCTTCCTGCCCCAGGCCGGCAAAGAGGTAATGCTCCCGTACGCTGCCCAGGTCGGGGCTCTGCTCGTCCATGGCACGCGAGTCTAGCACTTCGCGATCCTCGACGAAGCGCAGTGGACGATGGCCTGCTACCCGGCTTGCGTACTGACCGGCCTCCTCCGAGCAAGCGCCCGGCTGCCTGGCCGACTCGTCCTGAGCGCTCTCCGGGAACTCACTCGCGGGCATTCGAGGCTCCTTCATCTGCGTCACTCTCCGCGGTTTATGCGCGGACGGTCGCTGGGGGGCAATTCTGGCGGCCGGCGACGGCCGCGATATTTCGGTTTTCACGTACGAGTGTAGTGCGGCATTCCTGAGTGTCCTTGACCTAGGTCAAGGCTATTGTCCGGGCGCTCGTCAGACTATGCAGCAGTCGTGGGGCGACAGGTCCGGCCGAGCCGGCCCTTCCCCGCCGATCCAAAGGCGGCATTACCGATGAATTTCCTTTCGCTGGACACGCTCGGGGCGCGGTCACGGAACACCGGCCCGGCATCGGTCCGTACGAGTCGCACCGCAGCCGCCGGCTGGCGGCGCGCCCGCGGCTCGATCTGCCCGGCACTGCTGCTCGCCGCGGCATGCCCGGCCGGAGCCGCGGAGGAGATCCCTGTCGCAGGGGTCCTCGACGAAGTCGTCGTCATCGCCAACAAGCACGAGCGCTCGATCCGCCAGGTCGCCGCCAACGTCACCGTCGTATCCCGGGAGGACCTCGATACCGAACTCGCGTTGTCGCTCGCCGACGTGTTGCGCTACACGCCCGGCATCGACTACGAGAGCTCCGGTTCACGCTTCGGCACGGAGGGAATAAATATCCGGGGCATCGGCGGCAACCGGGTCGCGATCCTGCTGGACGGCGTTCCCCTGAGCGACCAGTTCGACGTCGGCAGTTTTTCGAACGCGACGCGCGACTTCATCGACGCGGGCTTCGTCCGCGGCCTGGAGATCCTGCATGGCCCGGCATCAGCCCTTTATGGAAGCTCGGCGATCGGAGGCGTGGTCGCCATACGCACACCCGATCCCGCCGAACTGATGGGAACCGGGAACCAGGGCGGCGAACTGTCCGGCACCTGGCGCGACGCGGACACCAGCCTGCACGGCACCGGCATGTACGCTTTCGGGACCCCGAACGCCGGCCTGCTGCTCGGCTTGAGCCTCCGCGACGGCAACGAGTACGATGCCGCTGCCGTCGACACTAACCTGGACACGCGCGACTACGAGCGGGGTTCGGCCCTCGTGAAGTTCGTCGCCAACACGCACTCGGGCAATACCTGGAAGCTCGGCTACGCACACCAGGATACCGAGGTACAGTCGGACCTGCAGTCGATACTCGGCAGTGGCCGCTTCCGCAGCACGACCGCTCTCGAAGGGGACGACGAATATCGCATGGACCTGGTCAGCGCCGAATATCACTTCGGCGAACCCGGCGGCTGGATCGACGACGGCGTATTCAGGGCCTATCACCAGGCCGCCAGTGTCGGGCAATCGACACTCGACGAA
>JAOUIH010000038.1 GCA_029884165.1 Gammaproteobacteria bacterium
ATCGCCGAGCCGCTCCCGTATGAAGTACTCGACCGCCTTGACGTCGTGATTGGTCGTCGCCTCGATGCGCTTCACCCGCTCGGCGTCGTCGGTCGAAAACTCGTCTGCGATCCGGTTCAACAGGCCTTTGGCCGAGGAATTCAGCGCGGGTACCTCGGGTATGCAGGGCTCGTCGGCCAGCCACTGCAGCCAGCGGATCTCGACGAGTACGCGCAAACGGATCAGCCCGTACTCGCTGAATATGTCGCGCAGTTCGTCGACCTTGTCGGCGTAACGGCCGTCAACCGGGGAGAGGGCGCGGAGCGGGTAGAGTTTCATCGAACGATAGACTTGGTCAGGCGATGCGCGAATCATACACTATGGCGTTTGGATTCACTTTGGCGGCCAGCCGGCAACGGCGGGCCGAAAGACGGGCGAAGGACATGAGTAACAAGAAATTCAGGACCGTACACGACAGCATGGGTGAACTGCAGGTGCCGGAGGATGCCCTGTGGGGCGCACAGACCCAGCGCGCGGTCGACAATTTCCATATCAGCGGCCTGCCGATGCCGCGCGGCTTCATCGAGGCGCTCGGGCTGGTGAAGTGGGCTGCGGCCGGCGCGAACTCGGAACTCGGGCTCCTGAAGTCCGAAAAGGCGATCGCCATCCAGCATGCCGCACTCACGGTCGCGACAGGCGAGCATGACCGACATTTCCCGATCGACGTATTCCAGACGGGTTCCGGGACCAGTTCGAACATGAATGCGAACGAGGTGATCGCGGAACTGGCCAGCCGGAAGCTCGGCGCCGCAGTGCACCCGAACGACGACGTCAACATGAGCCAGAGCAGTAACGACGTCATTCCGACCTGCGTGCACGTGAGCGCTGCAATAGGCATCAACGACCGCCTGCTGCCCGCGCTGGAGCACCTGGCCAAGACGCTGGCCAAGAAAGCCGACGAGACCCGCGACGTCGTCAAGACGGGCCGGACCCACCTGATGGACGCGATGCCGGTCACGCTGGGCCAGGAACTGGACGCCTGGCGTTCGCAGATCGACCATGCCCGCGATCGACTCGGTGACACGATGCGCCGCCTGACCGGCCTGGCCCAGGGCGGGACGGCTGTCGGCGCCGGCATCAACGCGCATCCGCGCTTCGGCAAGAAAGTCGCCGTGCTCCTTGGCGAGCGCACAGGGATCGACTTCCGGCCGGCGGACTCGTTGTTCGAGGCGCTGGCGACGCAGGACGCAGCCGTCGAAACCTCGGGGCAGCTGCGGGTACTGGCGGTCAGCCTGATGAAAATCGCGAACGACCTGCGCTGGATGAACTCGGGGCCGCTCGCCGGCATCGGGGAGATCGAGCTGCCCGCGCTGCAGCCCGGATCCAGCATCATGCCGGGCAAGGTGAACCCCGTCATCCCGGAGGCCGTGGCGATGGTCGCGGCGCAGGTCATCGGCAACGACGCGACGATCGCGATCGCCGGGCAGTCGGGCAACTTCCAGCTGAACGTCATGCTGCCCGTCGTCGCCCTGAATCTCTTGCAGAGCATCGAGATCCTGGCGAATGCCTCGCGCACGCTGGCCGACAAGGCGATCGCGGGCTTCCGGGTCAGCCACGCCAACATTGCGCGGGCCGTCGACCGCAACCCGATCCTGGTCACCGCGCTCAACCCGGTGATCGGCTACGAACTCGGCGCGAAGGTCGCCAAGACGGCCTACGCACAGGGTCGGCCGGTCAGGGACGTCGCGAAGGAAATGACCGACCTCACCGACGAGGAACTCGGCCGCCTGCTCGACCCGGCAGCCCTGACCAAGGGCGGGATCCAGCACTAGCCGTGGCCGATGCCCGCTACCGGCTATCGGCCGAGGATATCCGGCGGCGGTTGCGGGCCACGCGGCCCGGCCCGGACCCGGCCGGGGTAGATCCGGAGCACAGCGCCCGGAGGTGGCCGGCGCCGCTGCGGGAGCGGCTGCCGGCCAGGCTGACGCCGGCCGGCGTGCTGATCCCGATCGTCGAATACCCGGGGGAGCTGGCCGTGCTGCTGACCCGGCGTTCGGCCGGGCTGCCGCAGCACGCCGGGCAGGTCAGCTTCCCGGGCGGCCGAATGGAGCAGTGCGACCTCGACATCCGGGCCACGGCGCTCAGGGAAACCCACGAGGAGATCGGGCTCGAGCCGTGCCACGTCGAGGTGGCCGGGTATCTCGGCGCCCAGCCGACCATCACCGGCTACGCCGTGACCCCGGTCGTGGGCCTGGTCCGGGCCGGCCTGCCCCTGGTGCCGGACCCGGTCGAGGTCGAGACCGTGTTCGAGGTGCCGCTGGCGTTTCTGCTCGACCCGGCGAACCAGGAGGTCGGACAACGCGAGCTGCATGGCGTGTTCGTGCCCATCGTCGAATTCCGCTACGGTGGCGAGCGGATCTGGGGAGCGACGGCCAGTATCGTCGTCGCGCTCCGAAAGAGACTCCTGGATAATCAATAAAATATGTACACAATCGAGGATTTACTTGAAATCATGGCGAGCCTCCGCGACCCGGCCGACGGTTGCCCCTGGGATCTCGGCCAGGACTTCGCCTCGATTGCCCCGTACACGCTGGAGGAAGCCTACGAGGTTGCCGATGCGATCGCCCGGCAGGATCTCGCTGCGCTCCGGGGCGAGCTCGGCGACCTCCTGTTCCAGGTCGTGTTTCATGCGCGGATGGCGGAGGAACGCGAGGCTTTCGGCTTCGCCCAGGTCGTGCACGGCATCTGCGACAAGCTGATACGCCGGCACCCGCACGTGTTCGGCACCGAGGAGCAGCGCCGGCGTGGTGCAGAGGCCGGCAGCTGGGAGCGCATCAAGGCGGAAGAGCGGGCGGCCGTCGCGGCCGGCGAGGCGCCGAGCGCGATGGACGGGGTCGCCGTGGCCCTGCCGGCGCTGGCACGCGCCGACAAGCTCGGCCGGCGTGCCGCGGGGGACGGTTTCGACTGGCCGGACGCCGCCGGAGCGCGCGCCAAGGTCGACGAGGAACTCGAGGAACTCGACGCCGCAAGGCAATCCGGGGACCGCAGCGCGGTCGCGGAGGAACTCGGCGACCTGCTGTTCGCCCTGGTCAACCTGTCCCGCCACCTGGGTCTCGACCCGGAGGAGACCCTGCGCGCTGCGAACAGCAAGTTCGAGTCGCGCTACCGGGCGATGGAACAGGCGGCAGCCGAGGCCGGCACGCCCCTGGCCGGGCTGGGCCTCGACGCCATGGAGGCGCTCTGGCAGGCCGCCAAGCGGGCGGGGCACTGAACGGCCCACGCGTTCATAAATCGTTCAGTTCTATCGATAAATTTCTTTTCGATCGTTCAGGCATCGTTCAGCGCCGGGCTTCTATGCTTCGTCCCAGGCTACGGGAAATCCCCGCGCCCTTGGTGAAGGACAGGAGTAAGGACTATGAACAGGAAGCCTTGGATAACGACCCTGACCAGCGCCGTCGTCGTCTCACTGGCTTTGGCGGCAACGCCGGCTGTAGCCGGACATGCTTATGCGGTCGGCAAGCGGCACGATGACCAGGGAGTCTATGCCTATGCACGCGTGCTGAGCGCCGAGCCGATCGTTCGCTACGTGACGGTGAACACGCCTGTCAGGGAATGCTGGGAGGAAACCCGTTACTACACGGTCGAGAACCGGCCCAACACCGCCGGTGGCACGATACTCGGCGCCGTGATCGGCGGTGTCGTCGGCCACCAGTTCGGCAGCGGCAGCGGCAACGACGCGGCAACGGTGGCGGGTACCCTGATCGGCGCCGCGGTCGGTAACGACGTTGCCAAGCGCCGCGCATACAGCGCCGGCAACTACGGAAGTACCCGTTATGCCGAACCGGTCGAGCGTTGCGCGACCAACTACCAGAGCCACCAGGAGGAGCGAATAGAGGGCTACCGGGTCGTCTACCAGTTCCAGGGGCAGAAATACGCGACGCGCATGCCCTACGATCCGGGCGAGAGGATACGCGTCCGCGTGGATGTAAGGCCGGCTGCCTGAGTCTCCGCGGCAGCCGACAGACGGGCCGGTTGTGACACGTTGCGTTGCAATCGGCCCGTCGTCATACGACACTCAGGCGACCATTGGCGAGACCTTGACTGGACGCAACGGTAAGACGACATGCGACGAATGCTGACAATCCTGCTGATCATCTGTGGCTTCGGCCTTGCGGCCCAGGAACCCGTCCTGGCAGCAGAGCCGGCGCCCGCCAGGATCCATCTCGCACAGAGTGATGGCCCGAGCCTCAGCGAAGCCGTCGAGCAGGTGCGCCGCCAATACAACGGCCGGATCGTCAGCGCTGAAACCAAGCGCAGTGGTAATCGAGAGGTGCACCACATCAAGGTGCTGACCGAGGACGGCAAGGTGAAGACCGTCAAGGTCCAGGGACGCACGCTCGGGAACAAGGGCTGAGCCGATGCGCCTGCTGGTCATAGAGGACGATGCGACGCTGCGGGAGTCCCTCGGGCGGCAGCTGGCCGAGTCCGGCTTCGGCATCGAGAAGGCGTCCGACGGCAAGGAGGGCCTCTACTTCGCACTGGAGTACCCGGTCGACCTTGCGATCGTCGACCTCGGCCTGCCGGAAATGAGTGGCCTCGACGTCATCCGGGAAGTCCGCAAACAGGGCAAGACCTACCCGATACTGATCCTTACAGCCCGCGATCGCTGGCAGGACAAGGTCGACGGCCTCTCGGCCGGCGCCGACGACTATGTCGTCAAACCGTTCCATTTCGAGGAGGTGCTGGCCCGGGTCAACGCGCTGCTGCGCCGCAGCGGCGGCTGGGCGTCGTCGGTGCTCGAGGCCGGGCCGGTGTCGCTGGACACGTCGCGGCAGGAGCTGAAGGTCAACGGCGACGCCGTCGAACTGACCGGTTTCGAATACCGAATCATCGAGCACCTGATGATGCGCGCGGGCGAGGTGATTTCGAAGACCGAGCTGACCGACAGACTGTATGACCAGGACTTCGAGCGTGACAGTAACGTGATCGAAGTTTTCATCGGCCGCCTGCGCAAGAAGATCGACCCGGACAATTCGCTGAAGCCCATAGAAACGCTGCGCGGCCGGGGCTATCGATTCGCGCTCCAACGAAACCGCGCCGACTGATTTCGCGGCGATGTCGTCGTTAAGCGCACGCCTGCTGCTGTCCGTCAGCCTGCTGCTGCTGGTCTTCTTCGGCGCTACCATCGTCGTCCTGGACGTCGCGTTCCGGGAGGCGGGCGAGCGGTCGCAGGAGGACATCCTCGACGGCCAGCTGATGGCGCTGCTCGCGGCCGCCGAGCCCGACGACGGCGGCGAACTGGTGATGCCGCCCGACCTGCCGGAGCCGCGGCTGGGTACGATCGGATCCGGGCTGTATGCAGAGCTGGGTGCCCAGGGCAGCGCTCCGGTCTGGCGCTCCCGCTCGTCGCTGGGGCTCCACGTGCCGTTCCCGGCGGCGCCGCAGCCGGGCAACCATGTGTTCTCGCGCATCCAGCTGGCCGACGGCACACCGCTGATGGCCCTGAGTCTCTCGGTCGAATGGGAGCTGCCGAGCGGCGAGTTCCGGCCCTACACGTTCAACGTCGCCGAGAGCCTCGACTCGTTCAACGCGCAGGTCGCCGCATTCCGGCGCCAGCTGTTCGGCTGGTTTGCCGCGGTCGCCCTGATCATGCTGCTGGCGATTTCGCTGGTGATGCGAGGGCTCTTGCGGCCGCTGCGCCAGATCGAGGAGGAGATCGGCGAGATTGAAGAGGGCCGGCGGCAGGCGTTGTCCGAGGGCCTGCCGACCGAGCTGGACAGCGTCGCACGCAACATGAACCTGCTGATCAGCAGCGAGCGGGGACGCTCCGATCGCTACCGCACGACGCTCGACAATCTCGCGCACAGCCTGAAGACGCCGCTCGCGGCGATCCGGGCCGTGCTGTCCGAGCAGCCCGGCAACGACGTGTCCCGCAAGATCGAGACCCAGATCGAGCGGATGAACGACATCGTGCGCTACCAGCTCAGGAAGCCCGCCCTGCTGGTAAGCGACAGTTTCGGCGTCACGTCCGTCGCCATCGAGGAGCAGCTGCGGCGCCTGGTCGACGGGCTCAGCAAGGTATACAAGGACAAGAACCCGGCGATCGAGCTGGACGTAGATCCCCGCGCGGAATTTCGCGGGGACACAGGGGACTTCCTCGAACTCTCGGGCAACCTCGTGGACAACGCCTGCAAGTGGTGCCGGTCCAGGGTCCTTGTTGCCGTGACCCCGCTGCAGGGAGGCGGGATGTGCATGACCGTGGGCGACGACGGTCCGGGCATCCCCGAGAAGGCGGCCGAGCTCCTGCTGCAGCGGGGCATGCGACTCGACGAATCGACCCCGGGTCACGGGATCGGCCTGGCCGTCGTCAAGGACATCGCCCGGTCCCACGGTGGCGACATCCAATTCGGGCGCTCCCCTCTTGGCGGTGCGGAAATCCGGATCACCATTCCGGGCCAGTTCAATAAGTGATAACCGTCGGCAGCGTACGGTGCTGATCCCGCTCGCATTTTGCTATACTGCGCCGGCGATCGTTGGCACTCCGCATGGATAAGATCCTCGACGCGCCAGCCCTCCGCAACATCCATCAGAATGCAAGAACAAGTGAGGTTGCGATTGCTATAGCAGGTCAGCGGCATACAGTCCCGGACCGAGACGCATAGCCGGGGTACGGCGGGCCCCACGTGACCCGACTTCCCCAGTAGTTCGCCCTTCCGGGGCAGAGCATTCCCTGCCGACAGCCTGTCCGCGGCAACGCCCACAACCGGGGAGCAAGACATGTCCATATCCACGTTTATCCGCCAGGGATTACGCCTGTGCGGCGCGAGCATGCTCGTGCTGGTCTTCTCGACGACCGGCCTCGCCCAGACCGGAGGCTCCGAAGGCGCCAGCGAGGTGATCGAAGAAATCATCACGACCGGCACCTACATCCGCGGCTCCGACACGACCGGCGCGCTACCGATCACCGTCATTGACCGCAACGATCTCGAGGACCTAGGCGCGCCGACGACCGTCGATATCGTCAACAACCTGGTCATCAACACCGGCTCGGAGAATCGCTCCAACGCGCTGGGTGGCCAGAACCGGAACACCGGCACGGCGAACATCAACCTGCGTGGGCTGGGCCTGGACAAGACCCTGGTGCTTTTCAACGGGAAGCGCCAGACCATCCATGCGACCTCGACCGGTGACGGCTCGTCGTTCGTCGACATCAACCTGATTCCGGGTATCACGCTCGAACGTATCGAAGTGCTGAAAGACGGCGCCGCGGCGACCTACGGCTCCGATGCCGTGGCCGGCGTCGTCAATTTCATCACACGCAAGAACTTCGACGGCCTCGAGGTATCGGGCAGCTACCGGGCCCGCACAGACTCGCCGAGTGCGGATGAGTGGGACGTCAGCGGCATCTGGGGCTGGAGCAGCGCGAAATCGGAGTTCGTCGTTGCCGGGGCCTATACGCAGGTGTCCAGGCTGGCGGGCGACGAGGTCGACTGGACGACCGAACAGCTCGACGCCAATCGCGCCGTATCCTCACTGGCGGCGCCGGGCGCATTCATCCCGCTGGCAAACCCGACGACGGGCTTTTTCGCCGGCGCTCCGCTGGCAGGTCTGCCGCTGATCGCCAACGACGCGACGAGCCCGGCGCCGAATTGCGGCCCGAACGGCATCGTGTTCAATGCGCTCGGCACCACCGCGAATCTCGGCACGCCGGCTTTCGTCGGTCGCTGCGGCTACTCGTTCCGCGAGCATTACAACCTGCAGGACGACCAGGAGAAGATCAACCTGTGGGCGACCTTTGCGACGGACATAGGCCAGAGCAGCGAGTTCTATGCCGAAGCGGCATACTACGACGTGCAGGTCGACAACATCGGCAACTCGCCGTCGTTCCCGGTCCTGCGCTTCGAGGTTGTCCCTGCTGC
Organism: Gammaproteobacteria bacterium; assembly: GCA_029884165.1. Lineage (GTDB taxonomy): Bacteria > Pseudomonadota > Gammaproteobacteria > Steroidobacterales > Woeseiaceae > JAOUIH01. Next base: position 7,899 of record JAOUIH010000038.1, read on the forward strand.
CCACCCGGCTAACCCGCACGGCGTGCCCGGCATCTTCCTCGGCCGGCCTTTCGGCCAGAATTTCCCGACGATGCCATCCTGGCGCGACTACCAGACGACCCGCCTGGTCGGCGGTTTCCGCGGTGACTTCGGCGGCGCCTGGGACTATGACATGTCGCTGAGCTACAGCTCTAACAACGTCAAGGAATCGAGCCCGACCGTTCTGCAGCAACGCTTCTCCGACGGCCTCGATGGCCTGGGCGGACCGAACTGCAATACGGCTACCGGCACGCCCGGTGTCGGCGACTGCCAGTGGTTCAACCCGTTCAGCACGCGCTTCACGAACCCTGCGCTCGCGAACGACCCGGCCGTCGAGCAATTCATGCGCAGCAGCAACGACCTGGACCAGACAGCCGACCTGCTGGTCTTCGACGCCGTGTTCACGCGCGAGCTGTGGGACATGGCCGCAGGCACCGTGAGCGGCGCATTCGGCGTCCAGTACCGGGACGAGAGCCTGGACGTCAAGCGGAACCCCGAGGCGCTGATCCCGAACAACTTCATCTTTGTCGGTGGCGGCATCGAGATCGACGAGAGCCAGGATGTCTACGCCGTTTTCGGCGAACTGGCCATTCCGCTCGCGGACTCGCTGGAGGCGCAGGTTGCTCTGCGCTACGAGGACTATGGCAGTCAGGTCGGCGATACGGTCGATCCCAAGCTGGCGCTGCGCTGGACGGTCAACGACCAGGTCGGCATCCGGGCGTCGGCCAGCACGACCTTCCGCGGCCCGGCGCTGCACCAGCGCTACAACAGCGAGACTAACCTGATCCCGTTCGCGGACGTCCCGAAAGGCGGCGGCACGCCTGCGACCGGTTTCAAGGGGGCCGAAACGGTCGGCAATCCCGACCTGCAGCCGGAGTCGGCGACGACCTTCAACATCGGCCTGGTCCTGACGGACATCGGCAACTTCGGCATGACGCTCGACTACTGGAACATCGACTTCGAGGACGTCATCGCGATCGAGAACGCCCAGACCAAAGTTTCGATCGAGAACGCGCTGTGCGTCAATCGGACCCCCGACTGCCGCGACCCGGACATCATCCGCAACCCGCTGCCTGGTGAGGATCCGGCGGACAACCTGCAGCACAGCGGCGAGATCAGCAAGGTCATCGCGCGCTTCATCAATGCGCCGACGGTCCAGACCAGCGGTGTGGACCTGAATGCCACGCTAGGCTGGGATACCGCCTCTGCCGGCGAGTGGATGCTCGGGCTCGATTACAGCTACATGATCGAGTACGAGATCGGCGGCATCCCGGGCGTCGTCGGCGGCCAGGTAACGAACGTGACGATAGATGCTGTCGGCAGCCGTAACGAACAGAACATCGCAACCTCGATGCCGCAGTGGCGGGCGAATGCGTGGCTCGACTGGCGAACCCAGCAGCACATCGTCAAGCTGATGATGCGCCACATCGACGAGTACACGGACGACAAGACGGTCGCGCAGACGTTCAACCAGACGATCGATTCGTGGACGACGTATGACCTGTACTACACGTACCTGTTTTCGAACGATCGCACGTCGATGCACCTGAACTTCACGAACCTGACCGACGAAGATCCGCCGTTCGCCGACCAGGACCTGAACTTCGATGCACGCATCCACAACCCGTTCGGCCGGCAGTACCAGCTCGTGTTCAGGCACGACTTCGGTCTCTGAGCCCGGGAGACCCGGCAGTCAAAAAAAAAGAGGGGCCGGTTGGCCCCTCTTTTTTTTGGTCCGCCGCTGTCAGGCAGGAGAGATCGGATTTCCGCGTCCGGCGTGTCGATGCCAACCAGGCGCTTCCATCCGCTCTCACTCGCGCTGGCTGGTTTTCCGGCTCATGTCCATCAACGGCTTGATCAGGTCGAGCGGCAGCGGGAAGACGATGGTATTGGTCCGCTCATTGGCGATTTCCTTGAGTGTCTGCAGATAGCGTAGCTGCAGGGCCTGCTCTTCGGAGCCGAGCATCCTGGCCGCCTCGGCAAGCATCGTGGCAGCCTGCTTTTCACCCTCGGCGTTGATGACCTTGGCGCGCCGCGAACGCTCTGCTTCGGCCTGCTGAGCGATCGCGCGGATCATGCTCTCGTCGAGGTCGACGTGCTTGATCTCGACATTCGCGACCTTGATGCCCCAGTTGTCAGTGCGCTGGTCGAGGATTTCCTGGATGTCGGCGTTCAGCTTGTCGCGTTCGGCGAGCATGTCGTCGAGTTCGTGCTGGCCGAGCACAGAACGAAGGGTCGTCTGCGAAAGCTGGCTGGTGGCCTCGAACACGTTCGCCACGCGGATGACCGCTTTCTCGGGATCCACGATCCGGAAGTAGATGACCGCGTTGACCTTCACCGAAACGTTGTCGCGGCTGATGACGTCCTGTGTCGGCACGTCCAGGACGATGACCCGGAGATCTACCTTGACCATCGTCTGGATGACCGGGATCAGGATGATCAGGCCGGGTCCCTTCACGCGCTGGAAGCGGCCGAGGAAGAAGACGACGCCGCGCTCGTATTCCTTCAGAACCTTGACCGAATTGTAGATCAGGAGAACGACCAGGATGGCGACGATGCCTAGAGTCGGAATTGTCATTGCAGACCTCGATTGATCAGGAAATCAGTGTTGGGGCTGGGCGTCAGCGGCGCCGTGTTCGGCGATCGGTTCAACCTGCAGCGTCAGCCCATCCATCGAAGTGACACGGACGTGCTGGTTCTTCGCGACCGGCACGATGCTCTGCGCCTGCCAGGCCTCGCCTTCGAGCCAGACCTTGCCGGAGCCGGTGAAGGCTTCCATTGCGACGCCCGTGCCGCCGATGATCGAGCCCTTGCCGCTGACCGGGCCGCGGCTGCGGAGTTTCACGATGTAACTGGTAAGCCAGAGCAGGGCGAGACCGGTCACGACGCCGAACACGACCACAAAGGTCTTCGAAATGCCGAAGCCCGGCACCCCGCTGTCGAACATGATGATCGAGCCGAAAATGAACGCGGCAATGCCGCCCAGGCCGAGCGCGCCGAAACTCGGCACGAAAGCCTCGGCGATGATCAGGATGATGCCGACGACGATCAGCGCGAGCCCGGCGTAGTTCACCGGTATGACCTGCAGCGCATAGGCGGCCAGCAGCAGGCAGACGATGCCCACGACGCCGGGCACGATCGCGCCGGGATTGTAGCCCTCGAAGATCAGGCCGTAGATGCCGACCAGCATCAGCAGCAGGGCAATCTGCGGGTTCGCGATCGTGCTCAGGAACTTGATCCGCCAGCTCGGCTCCACCGGCTCGACGGTCACGCCGGTGGTCGCAAGCGTGACGGCTTCGTTATTGACCTTGACCTCGCGCCCGTCGAGCAGGCGCAGCAGCTCGGCCTGGTCGACGGCGATCAGGTCGATGACGTTCAATTCGAGGGCCTCGGCTGCCGTCAGCGTCGCAGCGTCGCGAACCGCTTTCTCCGCCCAGTCGGCGTTCCGGCCGTGCGCTTCGGCGAGGCCGCGGATGTATGAAACGGCATCGTTCAAGACCTTGCGTTCCATGGCGGTACCGGGCCCGCCGGGCTCGTCCGGCTCCGCCGCAGGCTCGGCATCGGCCGGCTCGTCGGCACTGTCTTGCGGGGCCTCCTCCGGCACCCCGGGGCGCGGGCGTGCCGGCGGCTTGCCGGCATCGTCGCCGGTCAGAGAGACCGGCGTGGCCGCACCCAGGTGCGTGGTCGGCGCCATGGCCGCAACGTGGCTGGCGAGCAGGATATAGGTGCCGGCGCTGTCCGCGCGCGCGCCGCCCGGCGCCACATAGGTGACGACCGGGACGCTCGAGCCCAGGATCGCCTGGACGATGTCCCGCATAGGCTCGACGAGTCCGCCGGGCGTGTCCATCCGGATAATGACCAGGCTCGCGCCGGAATCCGCCGCGTCCTCAATGCCGCCGACGAGGTACTCGGACGTGGCGACGCCCAGCGGGCCCTGCAGTTCCAGCAGTACGGCCGTCCCCTCGGCCCGGGCCGCAGCCGAGGCGAGCAGGGCGGCCAGCAGGGCGAGCGGCAGTCCACGGAACAGCTTGCAGAGTCGGTTCACGGGGCCATCATAACAGGCCGCGGGCCCTTCGGAATCAGGTAGAACTATCAACGTGTTGCACCTCACTCAATGCTTTGTCGCGGTCCGCGAACGTGGCATCCTTGGCACCTCCCGTCAGCAGGCGCTTCCATGTTCATCCGATTCGTCACCACCGGCGGCACCATCGACAAGATCTATTTCGACGACATGAGCCGCTACGAAGTCGGCGACTCGCTGGTGACCCACATCCTCGGCGAGGGTCTCGTCACATTCGACTACGAGCTCGTCCCGCTGTTCCGCAAAGACAGCCTGGAGATGACCGACGAGGACCGGCTGGCCCTGCGCCGTTACGTCGAGGCCGACAGCGCGGGGCACTTCGTTGTGACGCACGGCACTGACACGATGGCGGAGACGGCCGCCGCGCTGCTGGGCATCCCGGACAAGCGCATCGTGCTGACGGGTGCGCTGAGCCCGGCGCGTTTCAAGAGCACCGACGCCGTATTCAATGTCGGCATGGCAGTTGCCGCCGTCCAGGTCGTCGAGCCGGGCGTCTACATCGCGATGAACGGTCACGTGTTCCCGGGCGGCAAGGTCCGCAAGAACCGTGAGCGCAACCGGTTCGAGGCGACCGGCGGCTGACGCCGCCGGCCCGCGTCCGGCAGGGTATTGAAAAACGTCCTGCTAGAGGTCGAAATTGATGCCCTGCGCCAGCGGCAGCTCCGGGCTCCAGTTGATCGTGTTCGTCTGGCGCCGCATGTAGGCCTTCCAGGAATCCGAGCCGGCCTCGCGGCCGCCGCCCGTTTCCTTCTCGCCGCCGAAAGCGCCGCCGATCTCTGCCCCGGACGTGCCGATGTTGACGTTCGCGATGCCACAATCGGAGCCGACGGCCGACAGGAAGCGCTCGGCGTGTTGCAGCCGGTCGGTGAAGATCGCGGACGACAGGCCCTGGGCGACGGCGTTGTGTTTCGCCAGTGCGTCGTCGAGGCTGTCGCAGGCGACGAGGTACAGGATCGGCCCGAAGGTCTCGTGCTGGACGATGTCCCAGTCGTTGTCCGCGACGGCGATCGCCGGCGTAATGAAATTGCCTGGGCGGTCGAGGCGCTCACCGCCGCAGAGGATCTCGCCGCCGGATTTCTTGACGGCCTGCGCCGCCTTCTCGACCCGGCGCACGGCGTCCCCGTCGATCAGCGGACCCATCAGCGTCTTCGGATCCAGCGGGTCGCCGATACGGACCTGGCCGTAAGCCGCCACCAGGCGTTCTTTCAGCTCCGCCATGCGCGACTTGTGCACGAGAATTCGGCGCGTCGTCGTGCAGCGCTGGCCGGCCGTGCCGACCGAGCCGAACACGATGGCGGGCACAACGAGATCCATGTTCGCGTATTCGTCGACGATGATGGCGTTGTTGCCGCCGAGTTCGAGCAGGCACTTGCCCATGCGGGCAGCGACACGCTCGCCTACCTTGCGGCCGACAGCCGTGGAACCGGTGAAAGAAACGAGATCGACGCGGCGGTCGTCGACGAAATGCTGCGCGAGTTCGGCGCCGGCATCGTTGAACAGGTGGAAGATCGCCGGCAGGCCGAGATCGGCGAGCGCCTCGGTGCATATTTTCTGGACCGCCACGCCGCACAGCGGGGTCTTCGGGGAAGGCTTCCAGACGGTGACGTTCCCGCAAATTGCGGCGATGAACGCATTCCATGACCAGACGGCGACCGGGAAATTGAACGCCGAAATCACGCCGACGATGCCGAGCGGGTGCCACTGTTCATACATGCGGTGACGCGGACGCTCCGAGTGCATCGTCTTGCCGTACAGCATCCGCGACTGGCCGACGGCGAAGTCGGCTATGTCGATCATCTCCTGTACTTCGCCGTCGCCCTCGGCCTTGATCTTGCCCATCTCGAGCGTGACCAGGCTGCCCAGTGCGCTCTTGTTGTCGCGCAATGCAATGCCGACGCGCCGGATCGCGTCGCCCCGGACCGGCGCGGGCACTTCGCGCCAGGCGGCGTAGGCCTCGCGGGCCGCCGCAATGATCGTCTCGTATTCCGCCGCGGTCGATGCCCGGACGCTCGCGATCGGTTCGCCTGTCGCCGGGTTGAGGGACTCGATCAGCGGGGCGTTCTTGCTCTCCAGCGCCCTCGCGCCGGCCCAGCTGCCCGGGTTGGTCGTCTCCAGCCCGAGACTGTCGAGTATCTTCTTCATTGCTGACTCCAGTGCTGCGTATCGTGGCGCCGCGGCCGCGGCAGGCGCGCATTGTGCCAATCCTGCCGGGGCCTTTCCACAGAAGCCCGGCGGCAGCTGCACCCGGCCTCAGCTAATGTCCGTAAGGGTCTGATTACTTGCGTAACTTTTGCAGCCGGTCGGAGCTTCATGGCATAGTCCGGCCGACAAGTCCTTGATCCGATCGCCACACCCCGCCGCAGGAGCAACCGTGACCCGACCCGTCGCCAGGACCGACTGGCATCCCGCCAGCTGGCAGAGCCTGACCGCCACGCAGCAGGCGAACTATCCGGACGCGCAGGCACTGGACCGCGCCGTAGCGGACCTCGCCCGCTTGCCGCCGCTGGTAACGTCCTGGGAAGTAGATGCGCTGCGGGACCTGGTTGCCAAGGCCCAGCGCGGCGAGGCCTTCGTGCTGCAGGGCGGGGACTGCGCCGAGAGTTTCTACGACTGCACGTCCGAGAGCATCGTGGCGAAGCTCAAGATCCTGCTGCAGATGAGCCTGGTCATGCTGTACGGCCTCAAGAAACCCGTGGTCCGGATCGGGCGCATGGCGGGCCAGTACGCGAAGCCGCGCTCGGCCGACATGGAAACGCGGGAAGGGGTGACGTTGCCGAGTTTCCGCGGCGACCTGGTCAACCGCAATCCGTTCACGGCAGACGACCGGCTGCCCGATCCGCAGCTGATCCTGCGCGGCTACGAGCGGGCCGCGCTGACGCTGAACTTCGTGCGCTCCCTGATCGACGGCGGGTTCGCCGACCTGCACCACCCGGAGAACTGGGATCTCGGCTGGGTCGGACACTCCAGGATGGCGGATCGTTACCACGACATCGTCAATTCGATCTCGGGCTCGCTCGACTTCCTCGAGTCGATTACCGGGCGGCCGCTGCATCACACGCAGCGGGCCGACATCTACGCCTCCCACGAAGGCCTGCACCTTTTATATGAGCAATCGCAAACCCGCTATCTGAAGCATCGCCAGCGCTGGTACAACCTGACGACCCACTTTCCGTGGATCGGCATGCGGACGACCGCCCTCGACGGGGCGCACGTCGAGTACTTCCGCGGCATCGCGAACCCGATCGGCGTCAAGGTCGGCGGCAGCATGACAGCGGAGTCGCTGCAAGAGCTGATCGGCGTCCTGAACCCAAATAACCAGCCGGGCCGGCTGACGCTGATCCATCGCTTCGGGGCGGCCGCGGTCGAGGAGGGGCTGCCGGTGCTGATTCGGGCCGCACGCGCGACCGGCTCGCCGGTGCTCTGGGTCTGCGACCCGATGCACGGCAACACGGAATCGACCGCGGACGGCACCAAGACCCGGCGCTTCGACAAGATCGTCGCCGAACTGGAAGCGGCATTCCGGATCCACCGGGAGATGGGCAGCCACCTGGGCGGCGTGCACCTCGAGCTGACCGGCGAGAACGTCACCGAGTGCACCGGCGGCGCCCGGGGACTGAGCGACGGCGACCTGGCCCGCGCCTACAAGTCCTCGGTCGACCCGCGGCTCAATTACGAGCAGGCCATGGAAATCGCGATGCGTATCGCCGGCCTGCACCTCGATAACGGCCGCTAGCCGCCCGCCGGGGGGCGGCCCAGCGCGCGCCAGGCGGCCGCGTTCGATATCTCGCGCGACTCGCCCGGCCCCAGCGTTCCCAGCGTCCAGGGCCCTATCCGGTGGCGGATCAGCCGCAGCGTTGGCAGTCCGACCGCCGCGGTCATGCGCCGGACCTGCCGGTTGCGACCTTCGTCCAGCACGATATCGAGCCAGGCCGTCGGGATATGCCTGCGCTCGCGTATCGGCGGATCGCGCGGCCACAGGCCCTGCGGCTCGTCTATCCGGCGGGCCGAGACGGTGCGGGCCGGCCCGTCCTTCAGCGGGACGCCCTCGCAGAGCTGCCGGACTTGCTCGTCCCGCGGCTCGCCCTCGACCTGGACCCAGTAGTGCTTGTCGATCTTGGACCGCGGCTGGCTGATGCGAGCCTGCAGGTGCCCTTCGTCGGTCAGGATCAGCAGGCCCTCGCTATCTTTATCGAGGCGTCCGACGGCGTAGACGCCGGGCAGCTGCACGAATTCGGCCAGCGTCGGCCATTCGCCGGTAAACTGGCACAGGGTCCCGTAGGGCTTGTTCAGGAAGATCGTCGGCACCGGCGGAGTATATCGGCCGGCCGCGGTTTGCACGGTATGGGGGCGGCCGGTATGATCGCGCGCGCCCTGGCCGGGCCCGACCCATACGTAGAATATTTCTCAGGTATATCTCTTAAAGCCCTGAGAAATAAAATTAAATGACAGGTATAAACGATGAGCAGTCGCGCGACCAGCCGCGTCGAGATCCGGGGCCCGCTGGCCGAGGGCTTCGAGCGCATTCTGACCGACGAGGCGCTGGCTTTCCTGGCCGGGCTCTGCCGGGAATTCCGCCCGCGCATCGAGGCCTTGCTCGAAGCGCGCGATGCGCGCCAGGCGCGGATCGACGCCGGCGAGATGCCCGATTTCCTGGCCGAGACCCGCGCGGTCCGCGAGGGCGACTGGCAGGTGACGAGCGTCCCGGCGGACCTTCGCGACCGGCGGGTCGAGATTACCGGGCCGACCGATCGCAAGATGGTCATCAACGCCCTGAACTCGGGTGCCAGTGTATTCATGGCCGACTGCGAGGACTCGCTGACGCCGACCTGGGACAACGTGATCCAGGGACAGGTGAACCTGCGGGACGCCGTGGACCGGACGATCTCTCTGGAGACGGGCGGCAAACAGTACCGGCTGAACGAGCAGACGGCCACGCTGATCGTCCGGCCGCGCGGCTGGCACCTGCCGGAGAAACACCTGCTGCTCGACGGGCAGCCCGTGCCCGGCGCACTGGTGGATTTCGGGCTGTACCTTTTTCACAATGCGGCCGAACTGGAGCGGCGTGGCACCGGTCCGTACTTCTACCTGCCGAAACTGGAATCCCATCACGAAGCCAGGCTCTGGGCGGATGTGTTCCGCCACGCCGAGGCAAAGGGCGTCGTCGGGACGGAACGTATCAAGGTCACCGTGCTGATCGAGACGATCCTGGCCGCATTCGAGTGCGACGAGATTCTCTACGAGCTCCGCGACTACATCGTCGGGCAGAACTGCGGCCGCTGGGATTACATCTTCAGCTTCATCAAGAAGTTCAGCCGTTACGCCGAGTTCGTCCTGCCGGACCGGGCCGAGGTCACGATGACGACCCATTTCCTGCGGTCTTACTCGCAACTCGTCATCCGTACCTGCCATCGGCGCGGGGCGTATGCCATCGGCGGGATGGCGGCCCAGATTCCGATCAAAGGTGACCCGCGGGCGAACGATGCGGCGCTCGCCAAGGTACGCGCGGACAAGGAGCGCGAGGCGGGTGACGGTCACGACGGCACCTGGGTTGCGCATCCCGGGCTGGTGCCGGTCGCCAGGGAGGTCTTCGACCGGTTGATGCCCGGTCCCAACCAGCTCGAACGCCTGCGTGAGGACGTCGACGTCACGGCGGCGGACCTGTTGCAGGTCGTCAAGGGGCGGATCACGGAGTCCGGCCTGCGGGACAACATCGGGGTCGCAATCCGCTACCTGGCTGCCTGGCTGTCGGGCAACGGCTGCGTGCCGATCAACAACCTGATGGAAGATGCGGCCACGGCGGAGATTTCGCGCGCGCAGATCTGGCAGTGGGTACAACACGAGACCGGCGTGCTCGACGCAGGGCGCAACATCACCTATCCATACTTCCGCGCGCTGCTGCGCGAGGAAATGGACAAGGTCCGCGCCGAGGTTGGCGACGAAGCATTCAACGGCGGCCATTACCGCGCCGCGGCCACGCTGCTCGACGACGTGACAAAGGTCGGTGACTTCGTACCCTTCATCACGCTCGAGGCCTACGCACTGATCGACTGACGGCGATGCAGGGAGCTGCCACGGCGCACGCCCCGGGGAAATAGATGCACTACGACCACATACTCGTCCCGAAGAACGGCCAGGTCATCACGCTCAACAACGACCATACGCTGAACGTGCCGAATCGCCCGATCATCCCCTATGTGGAAGGCGACGGCATCGGCGCCGACGTGACGCCGGTGATGCGCCGGGTGACCGACGCCGCCGTCCGCCATGCCTACGGCGATGCCCGCCGGATCGAGTGGATGGAGATTTATGCCGGCCAGAAGGCCACGCAGATCTACGGCGACAACGAGTATTTGCCGGACGAGACGCTGCACGCGCTGCGCGATTTCGTCGTCTCCATCAAGGGCCCGCTCGCGACTCCGGTGGGCGGGGGCATCCGCTCGATGAACGTCGCGATCCGCAAGGCGCTGGATCTCTACGCCTGCGTGCGGCCGATCCGGTATTTCCCGGGTGTCGTCACGCCAATGAAGGAGTCGGACCTCGTCGACATGGTCGTGTTCCGCGAGAACACCGAGGACATCTACGCCGGCATCGAGTACCCGACCGGCTCGCAGGAAGTGCAGAAGCTGATCCACTTCCTGCAGACGGAGCTCGGCGTGACCGGGATCCGGTTCCCGGCGAGCTCCGGCATCGGCATCAAGCCGGTGTCGAAAGAGGGCTCGCAACGCCTCGTGCGCAAGGCGATCCAGTATTGCGTCGATCGCGATCTCGGCTCGGTGACCCTGGTGCACAAGGGCAACATCATGAAATACACCGAGGGCGCATTCCGCCAATGGGGCTACCAGCTCGCGCGGGACGAGTTCGGCGCGACCGAGAAGGACGGCGGTCCGTGGCTCGCGTTCGCGAACCCGGTGACCGGGCGCGAGATCGTCGTGAAAGACGTCATTGCCGACAACTTCCTGCAGCAGATCCTGATGCGCCCCGAGGACTACGACATTATCGCGACGCTGAACCTGAACGGCGACTACATTTCCGACGCATTGGCGGCGCAGGTCGGGGGCATCGGCATCGCGCCGGGCGCGAACATCGGCGACGGCGTCGGTGTGTTCGAGGCAACCCACGGCACGGCGCCGGGCTTCGCCGGCAAGGACCGTGTCAATCCCGGCTCGCTGATCCTCTCGGCCGAGATGATGCTGCGCTACCTCGGCTGGCACGAGGCGGCCGACTTCGTCATCAAGGGCGTCGCCAACACGATCGCGAACAAGGAACTGACGTTCGACCTGGCGCGACTGCGCGAGGCGATCCGCGCCCCGAAGCGCCGGGACCATCCGCACGACAGGAAGGAGGTCGAGGAGGAACTGGCGCAGCTCATCCCCGGTGCGACGCTGGTCGGCACCCGCGGCTTCGGCGACGCGATCATCCGCCACATGGACGACTGAGCCGCCGTGAGCGTGTTCGACCGCGACTGCCGGCGCTGCGGGCGCCTGGCCGCCTTTCTCGACGAGGTCCGCAGCGCAAACCCGGCATATTACTGCCGCCCGGTCCCGCCTTTCGGCGACCCTGCGGCGCGGCTGCTGATCGTCGGGCTCGCGCCCGGCATGCACGGGGCCAACCGGACCGGCCGGCCCTTCACCGGCGACTACGCCGGCATCCTGCTGTACGAGACGCTGCATCGGCATGGCTTCGGCAGCCTGCCGGAGTCGATCTCGCACGACGACGGTCTGCAGCTCACGGGAGCCCGCATCACCAACGCGGTCAAGTGCCTGCCGCCGGACAACAAGCCGGTCGGAGCGGAGATCAACGCCTGCAATGACTTTCTCGGCAGCGAACTGCGTGGCCTGCCCAGGGACGCCGTGATCGTCGCGCTGGGCGGCATCGCGCATCGCGCCGTGATCCGGGCTTACGGCCTTCGGCAGGCCGACTACCGCTTCGGACACGCGGCCGAGCACCGGCTCGACAACGGCGCACTGCTGCTGGACTCCTATCACTGCAGCCGCTACAACACGAATACCGGCCGACTGACGGCGGACATGTTCGACCGGATCTTCGGCCGCGCCCGCCAGTACCTCGACCAGTGAATGACACGACGCAGAGCCGCTTCGACCACCAGCCGTTCCTGAAGAGCCTGACGCACCGTCCGGGTGTGTACCGGATGCTGAACGCCAAAGGCAAGGTCCTGTACGTCGGCAAGGCGCGGGACCTCAAGAAACGCGTCTCGAGCTACTTCCACAAGAGTCACAGCGACGCGAAGACAGCGGCGATGCTCGCGCTGGTCGCCGACGTCGACGTGACGGTGACGAACACCGAGGCCGAGGCGCTGATCCTCGAGTACAACCTGATCAAGCGCCACAAGCCGCGCTTCAACGTCATCCTGCGCGACGACAAGAGCTATCCCTATATATATGCCTCGACCGAGCACGCGTTCCCCCGGCTACAGTTCTACCGCGGCGCCCGCAAGGGCAAGGGCCGTTACTTCGGCCCGTACCCGAGCACGACCGCCGTCCGCAAGACCCTGAACGAGCTGCAGAAGCTGTTCCAGATCCGCAATTGCCCGGACAGCTATTTCTCGAACCGCAGCCGCCCCTGCCTGCAGTACCAGATCAAGCGGTGCATGGCGCCCTGTGTCGGGTTGATCAGCCGCGAGGAATACGCGGCCGACATCAACGCCGCGATTCAGTTTCTCGAGGGCCGCAACCGCGAGGTCATCGACCGGCTGGTGGAGCGCATGGAGCGCGCATCGGAACGGATGGAATACGAACTCGCTGCGCGATTCAGGGACCAGATCGCGCGGCTGAAAGAGATCGAGGCGCAGCAGCTGATCTCGTGCGACTCGACCCGCGACCTGGACGTGGTCGCCGTGGCGGCCGGCCCGGGTGTCGCCTGCGTGACGGTGCTTTTCATTCGCAACGGCCTCGTGCAGGGTAGCCGCAACCATTTCCCGAAAGTCGCCGCGGAACTCGACGCGGCCGCGGTGCTCGGCGGCTTCCTGTCGCAGTACTACCTGGGGCGCGATGCGCCGGCCGAGATCGTCGTCGAGAGCGATTTCGAGGATCGTGAAGTGCTGCAGCAGGGGCTCTCGGAACGCGCCGGGCAGCGCATCGAGATCCGCCACCGGGTGCGCGGCGACCGGGCGCGCTGGCTGGCGCTGGCCCACACGAACGCCGAGCAGGGGCTGCGCATCCGCCAGTCGAGCAACCAGACCCTGGAACAACAGTTCGCGGCCCTGGCCGAGGCGCTGAAGCTCGACGCGGCACCGGAACGCCTCGAGTGCTTCGACGTCAGCCACACCTCGGGCGAGGCGACCGTCGCATCCTGCGTCGTATACAACCAGGCGGGCGCCGCCAAGGCCGAGTACCGGCGCTTCAATCTCGAGCCCGCGGCGGCGGGGGACGACTACGGGGCAATGAACGAAGCGCTGCGGCGACGCTATGCCCGCATCCGGAAGGGCGAGGTGCCGGTACCGGACGTGCTGTTCGTCGACGGTGGCCGCGGCCAGCTCGGCGAGGCGCTGACGGTGCTCGACGAACTCGAGCTCGGCTGGATACCGGTGGTCGCGGTCGCGAAGGGGCGCTCGCGCAAACCCGGGATGGAACAGCTTTTCTTGGCAGGCAACAGCACGCCACTTATACTGCCCGCGGACTCGCCGGCACTGCACCTCGTGCAGCAGATACGGGACGAGGCGCACCGGTTCGCGATCACCGGGCACCGGCAGCGTCGCAAGAAGGCGCGGACGCGGTCGGCGCTCGAGGACATCCCGGGGCTGGGCCCTAAGCGTCGCAGGGAGTTGTTGAAGCAGTTCGGGGGAATGCAGGGGGTTCGGGGTGCGGCAGTCGAGGACCTGGTTAAGGTGCACGGAATCAGCCGGTCGCTGGCAGAGCGCATCTATGACGAGCTGCACGTCGAGGTCTAGGGCCGTGGACGACTCCTGCCGGGCGCTGCCATGAAGCTGAATCTCGCCACCATCCTGACGCTGGTCCGGATCGCCGCAATCCCGGTGATCGTCGCCTGTTTCTACTGGAAGGCGCCCTATGCCCGGCCGCTGGCCGGCATCCTGTTCGGCATTGCAGCCATAACCGACCTGATCGACGGCTACATCGCCCGCAACTACGGGCAGATGTCGCGTTTCGGGGCGTTCCTCGACCCGGTCGCCGACAAGCTGATGGTCACGATCGCGATGATCCTGCTGGTCCAGAGCGACCCGAAATGGCAGATCGATTTCCTCGCGATGATCATCATAGGCCGCGAAATCACGATCTCGGCGCTGCGCGAATGGATGGCGACCGTCGGCGCCCGGGACACCGTCGCCGTCGGCTGGCCCGGCAAGGTCAAGACGACGCTGCAGATGTTCGGCATCGCTTTCATGGTCTACCAGGAGGAGTTCCTGGGTTTCGACGTCTACGGGATCGGCTTCGTGCTGCTGGTGGTCGCGGCCGGCATGACCCTCTGGTCGATGTTCGGCTACCTCAAGGCCGCCTGGCCGTCGATGCAGGCGGGGGCCGAGGAGGGCGGTTCAGGCGCCTGAGTCCTTGACTCTTGGGCCATCGCGGCTAAAATCTCCGCCCCTGCCCGGAATACCGGCAGGGCAGATTCCGCGGGAATAGCTCAGTTGGTAGAGCGCAACCTTGCCAAGGTTGAGGTCGCGAGTTCGAGCCTCGTTTCCCGCTCCAATCAAATTCGGGCCCCAATGGGGCCCGATTTGTTTGCGGAAGGCTCGGCTAACACCCCGACGGCACGGTTCGGCAATTCAGCGGTTCATCGCGCTGCCGGATTGCAGGGGATACTCCCGGTAGTTCCGGGCGCGCTGCGTTTCCCGCTCCTGTTTCCCCAGGCCAAACATCGAGTGGCCCCTTTCCTTTCGCGGCTTGCGCTGACTGTCGAGGCTCTGACCAATTTTCGACCGATTGCGGAATCAGGGCCGCCCTTTTGAATGGTTCTCGGCCTGGAGCCTTCCCCAACTCATTTGTGTTTCTGCTGTCATCCCGGGCTATCCAATCCGACCGCTCCTACTCCAGTCCCGACGGAAACGTGCGTACTCTTGAACTCTCGAGATCAAGCAGATAGATCTCCTCGCGCCCGGACGCATAGGAAGTAAAGAGGATGGCAGAACCGTCCGGAAGCCACACAGGCATATGATCGTAGTTCTCGTCATTGGTCAGCCGATGGGTTTGTCCGGTCAGAAGGTCGAGCAAATACAGTTCAGCATTGCCATCCGGGTCGTCATTGGGAGTATCGGTGAATGCAATCCGATTGCCATCAGGGCTCCAATCGAGCCCATAGACGTTTTGTGAGGAAGACACTAGGCGCGAGACTTTTTTTGTCGCCAAATTCATGACATCAATCGCGGAACCGCCTTCGTAGCTGACGGCAAACGCTATCCTTTCGCCATCCGGCGAATAATGCGCCTCGTGCTCGTTGGCGTCCGGCGTATCAGTTAACTGCTCCAAATCGGAACCGTCGCTGTCCGCAACATACAGGTCTCGTTTGCCGTCGCGCTCGATGAACATGACGACTTGGTTGTTCCTGGTTGACCATCCGCTAACTGCCACTCGCGCTCCGTCCATCACCAGGAACGGGCTGATGGCATCGCTTTCCCGATCATATTTGTAGGCTCCACGTGCGCCGTCGACTTCTCGATCGAAAATGAAAGACCGTCCGTCCGGAGCCCATACCGCGTAGCCATCCCAGCCCGGGTTCCGCGTCACGCGCTTCAGGTCGGAGCCGTCGATGCCAATCGAAAAAAGCTCCCAATCACCGTCCTCGCGAGTCGACATAAAAACGATTGTTTCACCATCCGGAGATATCACGGGACGATGGTCGGACGGAAGCTCGGCGGAGAATGCCGGCAATCCGAATGCAACGATGGTTGCGGCCGCTTGTGACACCAGACGTCGGGTCATTGTCCCCCTCCTGTGGAATCGGGCGACTCAATGGCATCCGGGTGCTGGCACGCATCCGCACGCTCTACCGCCTGGCCGCCCATAATTCTTTCCTCGGTTCTGACAAGCCGGCAAATGATTCGTTCATAAAGTGCAGTCTCAAATCGTATTCGGCAAAGCTGACGACACGAATCGCACGCAGTCAGTCTAATCTCAAGCTGGACAGGCACACGCCGTGTGCGAGATCCCTGTGACGTTGGGTCTTGGCGGAAACATCCATAACCTTCCCGATACACGCGACGTCGGGTTGGTTGTATGATCTGGCGCAGCGCATCCGGGGGCAGTCGACATGACGACCGTATCACGAAGGGTTTTCCTGAAATCCGCCGCGGCGGCCGCCGTCGCAACCAATGCGGCAGGCCAGACTGTATCGCCTGCCGGCGACCAGACGTTCGATTACGTTATCGCGGGTGCCGGGCACAACAGCCTGATCACCGCGGCGTATCTAGCCAAAGCCGGATTCGGTGTGCTGGTCCTCGAGGGTCGACCGACCATCGGGGGCGGCTGCAAATCGGGATCGGTATGCCTTCCCGGGTTCACCGATGACTGGTGCTCGAGCGTCCACGGGCTCCTGATGTCCAACCCGGTCATTCGTGACAACGAGCTGGGGCTGCTCGACAACGGGCTCGAATACCTGCAGCCCGACCCCGTCATGCACATTCCATTCCCGGACGGAACTTCGCTGACGATGTGGAGGGATCCCGAAAGGACATACCAGGAATACGCGAAGTTCTCGAAGCGCGATGCCGACACCTTCATGAAGCTCATCGACGAGCTGAAAGCCTATCGTCGGAGCCGGGCGGCCGGGAACGCGGACTCGTCGCTTTGGAAACGCCGCGAAGCCATGTCGGCATACGACGTAGTAAAGGCAAGTTTCGAAGACGATCACGTGCGCAGCTTCCACCTGGCGGTGGCCAGGTTCACGTCCGAACCGGGGGGCGACCCGTATACGGGTCGAACGGCGTACACGGCCATCGCGCACCAGATCGGCGGCCGGCCGATACCGAAGGGCGGGTCCGGCATGCTGACGACAGCCCTCGGGCGTGTCATCGAGAAGGCAGGGGGCGTGATTCTGACCGGCATGCCGGTCAGGGAGTTGCTCGTCGAGTCCGGTCGTTGCAAGGGCGTTGTGTGCATGGACGGCAGCCGGTTCGCGGCGCGACGCGGAGTCGTATCGACGATTCACGTGAAGCAACTCGTCGACATGGCACCGTCCGAGCTGTGGGGCGACGAATTTCTGCAGAACCTCGAGCTCTTTCAGCCGGAAGAGGGCCTGTTCGCTTTTCACATGGCGACCTCAGCACCGGTGGAATACCCGCTCGCCGGCGGTGGCAGTATCGTGCCGTCCGAGTCGACTATCCTGCCGTATCCCGAGCGCGTCCTCCGAAGCTCCTTCGACGACGCGAGCGGCACCGTGAATCTCGAGGACATGTGGCTGCAGATCGTTGCACCGAGCGTGACCGATCCGACGCGCGCACCGGCGGGCTTTCATACGATCAAGCTCATCGGAAATGTACCCTATCAGCCGTCGGCGGGCAGCGGGTCCTGGGACGAGATGCGCGACCAGGTGGCGGACGGCGTCATCACCTACCTGCAGCGCTATGCGCCCACGTTTACCAGGGACAAGATTCTCGCCCAGGTCTTCATGAGCCCGATCGACCTGGAGCGGATGAACCCGGCGTTCTGGCGTGGCAGCATCCATGCGGGCGAGTACGGACCTTCGCAAATGGGGGACATGCGGCCCGTGCCTGGCTGGGCGAATTATCGTATGCCGATTGCCGGTCTTTACCAGACGGGGGCCTGCACCCAACCGGGCGGCTCCATTACCGGCTGGCCCGGCCGCAATGCGGCCGAGGTCGTGCTCGCGGATGCCGGTGTGCAACTCCGCGACGTCGTCGCGCGGACATGAGCACAGGACGCGGGCGAGGACCCGCAACGATCAGCTATGGGGCAGGGCTGCAGCCGCGCGCCCTCGAGGTGGCACGGAGCTTCCTGGTGAAGATGACATGCAAAGCGAAGGTTCGAGCATGGCTGCGGTTGCCTGTAACGGCGCTGTGCATTGCCCTGCTCGCCGGCTGCCAGCCGGCCGGGGACATAAGCGGGTCCGCCGTCGATCCGGCGATGCCGGACGAGTCGGCCGTTAGCGCATCCGCCTACTCCATCCCGCCCAATTACGCAGCGACGCCAGCGCCTGCCCAGCCCGTGCCCTTCAGCCATGCGACACATGCCGGTACGCTGGGCCAGCCCTGCGCTTTGTGCCATGTCGGAGCCGATCCCGCCGGCATCACGGACCCCCGTACGGCCGACGGCGCGCACATGACTCTGCCCGGCCTGGCCGCGTGCATGGATTGCCATGCCAGTATCGCAGTCGACAACGAATCGGTTCGAAGCCTGACAGCCCTGTATGAGTCCGGACAGCCAGCGTCCTGGGAACGCGTGTATCGCGTGCTTCCCGGCGTAAAGTGGACTCACAGACCTCACATCGAGCGTGGCCTGGATTGTCGGACTTGCCATGGAGATGTGCCGGCCCTGGAACAGATGTCGATGCAAACCGCCGTTACCGCGATGGCGTCCTGCATCGGCTGCCATCGGTCGGGCCAGGCGAACCCGGAATGCGTCACCTGCCACTCCTGGCCGGTGCCCGACGGCATCTGAGTTCACGCTGGAAGGAAGGCCGGCGGCGCTTTGATTGGCAGCTCCGGCGGGTCCGCGCCACCATCCTGGGGGGGCAGCAGACTGAATTTCATCGTGTATGATTCCGGCGAACGGATGCGAGCGGACGCCGAAGCGTCCGCCACAGTAACTGTATAGAGCTACGCGAGCGCAAGAGGATCAGCACGATGGTCGAACGAAGAACTTTGCTCCAGGCCGCTGTCGCCGCTGGAGTCTTACCTTACCTGTCCGCTTTCGGCGCAACCGGCGCAACAGGGTCGGACCCCATATTGCGGGCGATTCCCTCCAGCGGCGAGCGCCTGCCCGTGATCGGCATGGGGACGATGCATACCTTCGATGTCGAGGGCGACGAGCCGACCTTCGTGCGGCTGGCCGAAGTGTTGCAGGCGTTTTTCGATAACGGCGGGGCGCTTGTGGATTCATCGCCAATGTATGGCAAGGCCGAGCAGGTATTCGGCGATGTGCTGCAGCGCACGACGCGCAAGGATGCGCTATTCACCGCGACCAAGGTCTGGGCCGACGGGAAGCAGCAGGGCATCGACGAGATGTATCGCTCGATGGGACGCATGCGGGTTACGTCCATCGACCTCATGCAGATTCACAACCTCCGCGACTGGCGAACCCATATCGAAACGCTGCGGGAATGGAAGGAACAGGGCAAGATCCGCTATATCGGCGTGACGACGTCGCACGGCCGCCGCCATGACGAGCTGGTGGAGGCGATGCAGGAAACTGATTTCGATTTCGTACAGTTCACCTACAACATCGTCGATCGGGAGGCGGAAAACAGGCTGCTCCCGATGGCCCGGGACCGGGGCGCCGCTACTCTTATCAACCTCCCGTTCGGCCGGGCAACCCTGTTCGACAAGGTTCGCGGCAAACAGCTGCCGGAGTGGGCGAGCGAGTTCGACTGCGCAAGCTGGGCGCAGTTCTTCCTGAAATTCTGCCTCGGAGACCCGGCCGTCACTTGTGTGATCCCGGCAACGTCCAAGCCGCATCACATGGTAGACAACATGGGCGCAGGCTTCGGCCGCCTCCCGGACGCGGACATGCGCCAGCGCATGATCAGGCACCTGGAGTCGCTCTAGATCGGCGGACGACGCTGCAGCTTCTGGCGCCGGCCCCCGTGGCGTTATTCGGCCGCTTTGCCGGCCTCGTACTTATGCCATAGCCAGTCGGCCATCTTGGGCATGACAATCGGCCGGTACTGGCCGAAACAGTGCTCGTCGCCGCCCATGATCCAGAGATCGGTGTCGCGCCCGGCGGCCGCCAGCAGGCGAAGGTCGGAGACGGGCGCGAGATCGTCGAGGTCGCCATTGACGATCAAGGTAGGAACCTTGACGCTGTCCGGCCCGTCAAGCAGACCCTGTGCGACCAGGGAAAAGCCCTGCATCGTGTCATAGACCCGCTGCCTGTCGCTGCGCGGTACATGGATCGCGGCCGACAAGGCCTCCTGGATCTCCCAGGGACCTTCGTAAATCTTCTGCCAGCCTTCATGGACGGGGCCGCAGGCGGCGATTACGGCGAAAAAGCCATCCTCCGTGATCGAATTGCGTGCTGCGTAGTAGCCCGAGAAGCTGAACCCGACGTGAGCAATATGTTGCCCGTCTATCGCGGGGTGGGTCCGCATGAACTTCAACACGGCGCTGTGGAGAGCGTTCGAGTCGGGCTTCGCCACCCAACCGGAGTTCTCCCCGGTGCCGAGCACGTCGAAGGTCAGCACCGCGAATCCACGCTCGACATAGGGGCGAATGTTGTCGTAGACGTCACCTTTCCACGTATCGATTCCGCCGTTCCAGAGTATCAACGGCGGCTTTGCGCTTGTGCGTGGCAGGTGCAGGTATCCCGTGATCGACTTCGAATCGAAAGGAATATCGATCACGACGAGTTTCGGCTCGAAAAATTCACCTGCCCGCCGATAGCTTTGCAGGTGCCTGAGATACGCCTCATCCTGGCCGGGCAAGGTCTTCGCAGGGAATCGCGCAATCCCGAAGAACTTCGATGCGGTCAGGAAGGCGTCGCGCGCGCCTTCCTTCTGACCGGAAGCCGCCAGTTCCTCGCCCTTGTCAGCGAAGTACTGGCCGATTTGCGACCACTCGTAGACCCAGGAGGTCGGACCGGTACCCTCCAGGCTGTCGACGCGGCGGTAGGTCGAATAAACGAGATCAGGATTCTTTGTCTGCGCACTCCACAGCCGCAGTCGGCGGGCCTCGACGAGTTCGCCATCGCCGTCCTGCGAGTAAGCCGCGTTCGGCCATGCGGCCCAAAGGACCATGACGAACAAAAGAGCAAGTCTCCTGGTCACGACCGGTTTCTCCGCGTTGAAAATCTCGGGAACTATACGACGGCGCGATGGCGGATTGCTATTCGGGGCGACGCAACGGCGGCGCCGCGGTTTCGCGCCGGGCTGGATTGAGCCAATATTCTGCCGTATATATACACGGCGCTGCGCTGGTTCGGCATCACGGGCTGAATATACGCCTGAAGCCATCGTCCTGGTATCGGCGGTCGCGGACCGTACTGGCGTCGCCGATTCCGGCTGAGTTTACCGGCAATCAAGGAGCCGTTCGCCATGAGTCGTGAGCTGTCAAAGACCGTCCCCTCGGGCAAAGCGCTTATCTGGCTTACGGCCTGCCTGATAGCCTCGGCCGCCAACGGTGCCCCGCCCGAACCGGCCTCCGCGAAGCAGAAGGCGGCCTGGGAGAACGAATGGACCCGGAAGGTTGGCGTTGAATTGGAATATCAGTTCGATTCCGGTGGTGCCGATGCCTGGGATCCGGAGGAGCACCCGCTGGTATTCATCACGACGGAAGGGCCTGGATACGGCGGCCTGCTGAGCGGCGTTACCTTGCCGGGTCTGGCAATCATCGATGCCGATACCAGGGAAGTCGTGGCGAGCCAGAATTATGACGTTCTGTCCTGGGGATGGAAAAACGTCTTCGAACCGCACGGCCTGGGCGTTTCCCCCGACGGCAAGTGGATCTATCTGCCGACCGGCGAGGGCTCCTTCGGGACGATCACCGATGGTCACGCCGGCCGGTTTCTCGTCATCAATGCGCGAACGCTGAAGATCGACAAGGTGATCGGGCTGCAGGGGCAAGCCCATCATGCCAAGTCCTACGTAACGCCCGGCGGTGCCCAGCGCGTAATGCTGTACGGTTGGTCGCAGCCGCTGTTTGTCCTCGACCCGGCCAACGGAAACCGGCCGGTCGGAAGTATTTCGCACCAGGAGCAGGGTAGCGAGGGCTACCTGTATTTCGCGTCGCCGGACGGGGACCGGATCATCGGCACGGGCCGGTATCGCGATTTCGACATGCGCAAGCACCTTCTCGACAATCCTGTGTGGATCATCGATCCCGAATCCTGGAGCGTCAAAAAGTGGATCGCCGTGCCGGACAGCGCCCCGGTCTGGGTAAATTTCACGACTGACCAGCGATTCGCATACATAACCGGGGCGCGCAACAGTATCGTCATGAAACTGGACCTGGAGAAGGAAGAGATCGTCGCCGAACAGCGCGCAGGTGTGGACGGGCCGTACGGGAACCATTTCGGGTGGGACGAGCGTTATATCTACACGATCGGCAAAGGCGAAGAGTCTCACAATCGCGGCAAGATGGTCGGGATCGTGGATGCGGCGACGATGGAGGTTCCGGAGTCGCGGGCGATGGACCAGATTTACACCGGCTGCGTTCGTGGAGACCACGGGACCCTGCACCCGGATCCGGAGGCGAACGAACTCTGGATCAGCTGCAACGCGAGCTTCGAGGTCGTCGTTTTCGACCTCGACTTGAAGCAGGTCTCCGCGAGGATTCCGTTACCGAACGGCGGCAGCACCCACTCCGGCGCGTTTGTCAGTTATCCGCAGGGCTGGGAAGGTCCGGGCGAAAACCTGTCCGACATGAACGGCCTGCACGGATCGGCGCTGGAATTGAAGCGAAGGATCCTCACAGGGGCCAACTGATTTTCGACACGGGCAGGACCGGCGAATTCGGGTTTCGGGAAAGTAACTATGCGCAGCTACATTCACACCGCGATGATCGCAGCCCTGGCGATATTTGCGATGCTGTCGTCGGAACGGGATTCCGTTGCGGACGATAGCGAACTGCTGGCGGAAGGGGCGCGAGTCTACGCCACAGTTGCCGGACTCGGCTGCAAGACCTGCCATGGCGAGTTCGCCGAGGGCGACCTGGGCGTTG
>JAOUIH010000039.1 GCA_029884165.1 Gammaproteobacteria bacterium
TACCGCGCCGAACCGAACATCTGCCAGTTCGCCCACCGTAATTGAACGCCCGTCGCGAACAGCCACGACGATGGCCCGAACGTCGTCTAGAGTTTCGATCCGTCCCTGGGAGCGCACCAGTAATGCTTCCTCGCCCTCGGCCAGGCGACCGGCGCCGTCATTTCGATTGTTGCCCGCAATCGCATCTTCCAGCATGCGCGCATCGACGCCGCGGGCCGCCATTCGGATCGGGTCCGGCACGATTTCGAAGCTGCGCACGTAGCCGCCAAGCGCGTTGACGTCCGCTACGCCGGGGACTGTCCGGAGCGCAGGTCGGATCACCCAATCGAGCAGGCTGCGCCGCTCCATGATTCCGGCATCACCCTCCACGGTGAACATGAACATTTCGCCCAGCGGCGTCGTCATGGGTGCAATGCCGCCCTCGACGTCGGCAGGCAGATCGTCCCACGCGGCGGCAAGGCGTTCTGCCACTTGCTGCCGGGCCCAGTAGATATCAGTGCCTTCGGCGAAGTCGACCGTGATGTCGGACAGGGCGTACTTGGCAATCGAGCGGAGCATGACCTGGTTCGGGATACCGAGCAGTTCGACCTCGATCGGCGCCGTGATCCGGCTTTCCACTTCTTCCGGCGTCATGCCGGGAGCTTTCACGATGATCTTCACCTGCGTCGGCGAGACGTCCGGGAACGCGTCGATCGGCAGCCTGCTGAAAGCGTTGTAGCCGGCGCCCGTCAGCAGCAATGCTGCGAGAAGTACGAGCAGCCGCTGGGACAGTGCGAACTGGATCAGCGCGCTCATCAGCTATCCGGGTCGCTTGTGCCCAGCCACAGAGCCTTCAGTGCCGCAACGCCACGTACTGCTACTTCGGCTTCGCGTGGCAGGCCGCGGATGTAGTATTCGCCTCCGGAGTCACCGACCTGTTCGACCTCGTGAGCCGCGAAGCCGGTTGCCGTACGCACGAAGACATACGATTTGTCGCCGCTGCGCGTGACCGCTGCAACCGGCACCGCTGCCAGGTCATCCGCTGCCGCGGACGGTTCTGCGGCGACGATGCGAACGTCGACCAGCTGGCCGGGTTTCAATCCATGGTCTGTCCCGCGCAGCTCGGCGCGCACGGATACGGTCTGCGTGTTGGCGTCGACTGCCCGGCCGATCGCCGTCACGCGGGCGGGAAGGTCGACCAGGCAGTCGCTGACGGCGACCATCATGCCGAGTCTGACCAGCCCGATCTGCTCCTGCGGGACGTGGATCTCTATCCACAGCTCCGTCAGGTTGGCCACGCGGTACAGCGCTTCGACCGCATCCACGCTCTCTCCGGCTTTCGCCATCAGGTCGAGCACGACGCCGTCGACCGGGGAACGTATGGAAAGCGTATCCCGGAATCGCTGCTCCTTCTCCAGCGCTTCGATGTCGGGATCGCTCATGCCGGCGAGCCGCAGGATTTGCCGGTGCTCGGCACGCCGTCCCGCGGCGGCACCGGCGATCGCACGCGTTTCCTCGAAGCGCCGCTCGGCGATGATGCCCTCGTCAACCAGTTGCCGGTCTCGTTCCAGCTGCGCGGCGGCGAGAACGTAGTCATGCACCGCTTCCAGGTACTCCTGCTGCAGGCTCAGGAAAGCAGGGCTGCGTATCTCGGCCAGGACCTGTCCGCGCGTTACGGGGTCGCCGGCGGCGGAATGCAGGCGGAGTATCAGGCCGGGCTGCGTGCTGCCGATCACGTGCTCGGACGAGGGGGGGATGATCACCCGGCCCCTGGCCGCAACCGCGCCTATGTTGCCGGCGGGCCCGGCCCGGCGGAACTCGACGCCGAGATTCAGCAGTTCCGCGTCGTCGATGACGACGCCTGTCTCGGCAAGGCTCGCTATCGACATGAAGAAGGCGGCCAGCGCCGCGTAGCGTGTCGTCGCGTTCATGGCATCTCCCCGGCGGCCTGGTTGTAGAGGGCCGTCTGACGGCTTGTTCCGATTTCGAAGTCGAGCACCTGGCGCTCGGCATCGATGGCGACGCGCTGGAGGGCGAGCAGCTCTATGAGTTCGAGTTCACCCTTCCTGTAGGCGCTCTCACCCATCGCGTAACGGCGCTCGGCGAGGTCGGAGCGCTGCCGCGCAGTCACCAGGTTCTTGCGGGCGACGGACAGGCCGTGCGAAGCCTCGTGCAGCGCAAGATCGAGTTCGCGCAGTATCCGGGCACGGGCCGACTCCGCGCTCCCCACGTCGCGGCCGGCTTCGGTGACGCTGGTCCGGACGTGCGCGCCGCCGCCGAAAGGCAGCGTCAGGACGACGCCGACGCTTTCCTCGAACGGTTCACCGCCGGGGCCGCGCTCCCGGCGCGGACCGACGGTCAGTGTCGGATGGGTTACGGCTGACTTGCGCACCCGCTCGCGTGCGGCGCGGGCCCGGTCCACCTCGGCACTGGCGAAGGAGAGCGCCGGGTGCTCAGCCAGGATCCCGGTGCGTTCGCTCAGCGTTTCCTGCCGGAATTCCGGCCGCCGCTCGAGGCCGGTCAGCATCCGGTAGGCTCTCTCGGCGTCGACCAGTTGAGCCTCGGCTGCGATCAGCAGGGTCTCCACCTCGAGCGTCGCAGTCTCCGCCAGCAGTACGTCACCCAGCGCGACGTCGCCCAGTTCGTGACGACGCCGAATGGCGGCGCCGAGGCGGGTAGCGATCCCCGCTGTCTGCTCGACGAGTAACAGCTCGCGTTCCGCGCGGGCCATCTGCCAGATGATCTCCCGCAGGGCGCCGGCGATCTCCCAGCGGACGGCCGCGGCGGCGGCCGCGGTCTCGGCGCCGTAGGCCTGGCCCAGGAGCCGGGTCGAATCCCGCTCGCCCCATTTCCACAACGAGAGCTGGATCCCGGTCTCGAACTCCTCCAGCCCGGCGTCGGCGTCGTAGCGATCGGTTTGGTAACGAAACGACAGGACCGGTCGATTGGCCGTCCAGCTGTTGGCGCGTTCGGACCAGGCTTCGGCCTGCGCCGCACGGGCCGCGAGTTCGGCCACCGTAGGATAGGCGGAGAGCGTTGCGTCTACGACGGCGGAGAGCGTCAGCGACGTATCGACGGCGAGGCGTTCGTGCTCATGTTCATGAGTTTCCGTTTGGGCGGCCGCCGCCACTGCGACAAGGGCGAGCAATGCAACGGGTCGCGCGGCGACCCGCGCAGCGGGCCGACCCGTCGGATACCGGGATCGGACGGTCACAGCGAGCGTCCCCGACCGTATGCAGAGGCTGCCTGTCGATGCACGGGAGCTGCTCCCTCTACCGGATGCAAGCGCAGGCGAGACGCCGCGCCATCAACACTGTGCCAAATTAGGAAACGAGGCCGGCTCCGACAATCCGGCACTTGACTTATTGCCATCCGTAGAACCCACCGGGGGCCGTTTATGTCGGATGACAGGGGGCGGCAGCAGGTCCTGGGCGACGGATGCCCGCTGGAGGGCCGGACGCCGATTGCGCCCTGTGCTACCCGCAGCCGGGATTGTGATCCAGGCCGCACCAATTTCGAGCAATTCGCCATAGTATTCGGAAATCTATAGGAAAAGAGACCATGATTTGTCGCTCGCGAAGATCCCGGTAGACGTCACGAAGCTCAGCGTCGGCATGTACGTGTCGAAGCTCGACCGCCCGTGGCTCGAGACCCCGTTCGTGTTCCAGGGCTTCGAGATCCGCGATCGCTTCGAGATAGAGCAGCTGCAGGCGCACTGCAGCTACGTCGTTGTCGACGTGGATCGTGGCCAGCTGACGGAAGCACAGATCCGGGCGTTGCTGCAGGGTCAGTCGAAGCGCTCGTTTCCGCAGGCGAACGGCTCGGCGCGGGATGCGGGCCAAATCGGCTTCCTGACGCGAGTCGGTATCCGCTTCGGGCTGGGGGGGTTCCTCGCCCTCCGGGCGCGCAAGAACGGCGACTACCCGATCACCTCGACGGTACGGCGCGAAGCACCGCGCGCCCGGGAAGCCTGGCAACGCGCCGTCGAGCGGCAACGAATCCTGTTCAACCGGGCGCGGCACTCCGGGACGGTCCGGCCGGAACTCGCTGGAAAGCTCGTGCAGCCGCTGATCGACAGCATCCTGCGCAACCCCGACGCGATGGCGTGGTCCGTGTTCTCTGGCAAGCGTAGCGCCAGGAAATACAGCCGGCCGGTCGCGACAGCGATATGGGCCATCATGTTCGGCCGCCACCTCGGGTTCGATCGCGGCGCGCTGAAAGAACTCGCCATCGGTGGCCTGCTGCTCGACATCGGCAACATTCGTCTGCCGGACGAGGTCGTCAACGCGGAGGGGGCGATCACGCTCGAACAGTACGACGAGGTACCGAAGCACGTGGAAGCGGGTGTTGATATCGTGATGGCTTCCGGAGCCTATACGCAGCGCATCGTCGACATGGTGAGCTGCCACCACGAGCGCTACGACGGCAGCGGCTATCCGTATCGGCTCTCGGGCAGCAAGATCCCGATATTCGGCCGCATTGCTGCGATCGTCGATACCTACGATGCGATGACGACACGCAAGCCCTATCTGCCGGCGCTCGCGGCTTACGACGCGGCGCGCGAACTCAACGACATGCGCGACAAGCAATTCCAGGGCGAGGTCGTCGAGCAGTTCCTGCAGATGATCGGCATGTTCCCGACCGGCAGCGTCGTCGAGCTGTCTGATGGCACGGTCGGCCTGGTGCTGGAGCAGAATCGCGCCAATCCACTGCGTCCGAAGGTCATGCTGCTGATGAGCAAGAACGGCGAGCCATTCGATCAGCCGCGCATCGTGGACATGTCCGCTGTGCGCGGCAACGGCGCCCCGGAAGTATTCATCGAGAAGGGCCACGAACACGGCGCTTTCGGCATCGACCCGGCCACGTATTTCAACTAGCAGCCCGATCCGAAACGGGCTGCCGCGTGCCGGTTGCCGCCGGCCGCGCGGCGGGACCCGGCACCGTCATCTCACTCGTAAACGACGGCTTCGATGACCGCCAGGTGATCGCTGACGCCGCGACGAAACGCGGCCTCGCTGACGCGCTCGTCGTTGCCGTGCACCCGGTTCGAGTCTTCTTCCGGCACGATGACCGGGTCGAAACCGTAGCTTGCGATGCCAAGGTCGCGCGTGAAGTGGCTATCGGTGAAGCCCGTCGACACCGATGGCATGACCCGCGAGCCCGGATGGCGCTCCGAAGTCACGGCTTCGATAGCGCGGTACAGGCGGGTGTTGGTGTCGGACACGGCAGGCGTGAATGCCATGATCACATCGACGGTTACGCCCATCGGTGCGAGTGCCGCGCGAAGCTCGTCGACGAAGACCTCTGCCGGCCGGTCCGGCAGGATCCGGCAGTCGATCTCGGCCCAGGATTCGGGTGGCACGACGTTGATCTTGTTCGAGCCCTGCAAGCGCGTCAGCGAGCAGGCGTCCCGGGTCAGCGCATGCAGGAACGGGGAGTGGGCCTGCAATCGATCGAGGAACCCCGGCTGCTTGATCGCACTCGCGATGTCGGCATAGGCATCGGACCACTCGGCGCTCGCCGACTGCGCGATGCCCTGGAACATGGCGTCGACCGCCGGAATGATACGCGGCGGAAACGGGTTTTCGAGCAGGTGGTTCAGTGCCGCGACGATGCGCGTGACGGAACTCGTTGCCCGCGGCGTCGAGCCATGCCCGGGCGTGTCGACCGCGGTCAGACGGAGCCAGACCGGCACCTTTTGCGTCACCTCCACCGAGAATAGCGTTTCGCCAGCGGACGACAGCTCGCCGCTGCCGCCCTCGTTGATCAAAAGGCCGGCACCTTCGAAGATGTCACGATGGTTCTCGACCAGCCAGCCGGCGCCGTAGTAGCCGCCGGCTTCCTCGTCCGCGCTCGCGATCAGGACCACGTCCCGGTTCAGCGGCAGTCCGGCCCGGTGCAGCGCAATAAAGGTGGCGAGCTGCGAAATGCCCGTGCCCTTCATGTCCAGCGTGCCGCGGCCCCAGATATATCCGTCGCGGATCTCGCCGGATAGTGGTTCGGTCGTCCAGTAATTCGGGTCGGCCGGCACGACATCCGTATGCTGCAACAGGATCAGCGCCGGCTCGTCGCCACCTTCCAGCCGCGCCCAAAGGTTGCCCCTGCCCGGTGCACTTTCGGCCGCCTGCCAGGAGATGCCTTCGGCATCGAGTATTGCGCCGATGTACTCGACCGCGCGCGACTCGTTGCCGGGCGGGTTGATGGTGTCGATCTTCAGGTAGTCAGTGAGCCAGGCGACCGCTTCGTCTTCCAGGGTCTGCGGGTTGGCTGCGGCTACAAGCAGCAGGTTTATGGCGACGAATCGCTGGAACATGTCTGTCTCCCGCCCGGTACTGCGGCCGAGGTTAGCACGACCCGGCGTGCAGCCGGCAGCGCCGCTGCTGACCGCCGGACGTTCCTGTAGTAGTTTGGCAGGCGGAGGGCATCGACGACATGCCGAACTCACCGACGCGACGACTGGGTGACTGGCCGGCCGACCGGGTCGCGCTGACGCTCGTGGAGACGGGCGAAGAGCGGACCTACGGGGAGCTCGAAGCGGTCGCGAATCGCTATGCCCGGCTGTTCCGCAGTCGCGGCCTCGGAATCGGCGCGGGCATTGCCATGTGCGTCGAGAACCGGCTCGAGCTGCTCGAGATCTGCCTGGGTGCGCTGCGCAGCGGGCTCTATTACACGGCCGCGAGTACCTACCTGACCGCGGAGGAGACGCACTACATCGTCGACGACTGCGGCGCGAAGCTCTTCATCGCCTCGGCGCGTTACGCGGGCAAGGCGCGCGATATCGCCGGGCGCTGCGGAGGCGACGTGGCGCTTTTTTCGGTCGGCGGCGACATCGAGAACTTCGAGCCGATAGAGACAGCTATCGCGCAAATGCCTGCCGAACCGATCGCGGATGAAACGACCGGGCAGGATCTGCTGTATTCGTCCGGCACGACCGGCCGGCCCAAGGGCGTCAAGGTACCCCTGTCGGGACGCAAGGTAGGTGAGGCCGACCCGCGCGGCCTCGCAGTCTATGCGTTGTACGGGGTGGATGAGAGCGTCGTGTACCTGTCGCCGGCCCCGCTGTATCATGCCGCGCCGCTGCGCTACACGCTCGGCATGCTGGCCTGTGGCGGCCGGTGCGTCGTCATGCGGCACTTCGACCCGGAGGCTGCGCTCGCCGCCATCGAACGATATCGCTGCACGCACTCGCAGTGGGTTCCGACGATGTTCGTCCGCATGCTGAAGTTGCCGCATGAGCTGCGCGCGCGTTACGACGTGTCGAGCATGAAAGTCGCCATTCACGCCGCCGCTCCGTGTCCCGTGCCGGTCAAGGAGCAGATGATCGAGTGGTGGGGGCCGGTAATCTACGAGTACTACGCCGGCAGTGAGAACAACGGGTTTTGCGCGATCTCGCCGCAGGAGTGGCTGGCGCACAAGGGCTCGGTCGGGCGCGCTTTGTACGGCGAGCCGCACGTGCTGGACGAGGACGGCAACGAGTTGCCGCCGGGGGAGACCGGCGTCATCTACTTCGGCGGCGCCAGCGATTTCGAATACCTGAACGACCCCGAGAAGACGAAGAAAGCTTATAACGAGCTGGGCTGGAGCACGCTGGGCGATGTCGGCTACATGGACGAAAATGGATACCTCTACCTGACCGACCGCAAGTCCTACATGATTATTTCCGGCGGGGTTAACGTATACCCGCAGGAGACGGAGAATTTGCTGATCACCCACCCGAAAATTGCGGACGTCGCGGTCTTCGGCATACCGGACGAAGATCTCGGCGAGCAGGTCAAGGCGGTTGTTCAGCCGACGCAGGGTGTCGAGGCCGGGCCGTCGCTCGAGGCCGAGCTCATAGCATGGTGCCGCGAGCGCTTGTCACATATCAAATGTCCGAAGAGCATCGACTTCATGGACCAGCTGCCACGACACCCGACCGGCAAGCTGTTGAAGCGCATTCTCAAAGCACCCTACTGGGACTAATAGGGAAGAACTCGAATTCCGGGACAGCAACTGCACCTGGCGAGCATGTTATTTTCGGCATTGCCGGCCATTGCTCCCGGCTCTTTCGCCCAAGACAGTTGAGTGAGTTGAATCCATGGATACATACGAGCCCGGCACTGACCTGCGCCTCGAAATGGAGCAGCTGATCGGTCAGCTGCAGCGGTCGCTGAGCGATGTCATACGCAGCACGGACGAGCGTATCGCATTGCCGCCCGGTGCTGCGGCCGCGCTCGAGGGATTTTATCGGTCCCTGCCGGAGACCGGCTGCGGTGCGGCAGCGGCACTCGAGGAGCTGCAGCGGCTGAACGAATTGGCCGGCGGCAATACGGCCGGACCGCGCTGTTATCACTTCGTCATCGGTGGCAGCACGCCGGCGGCGCTTGGCGCCGATCTGCTGGCGAGTGCCTACGATGCGGTCACCTATACCTGGATCCTGTCGCCTGTCGGTGTCGAGATGGAGCGGCAGGCGCTCGACTGGCTGAAAGAACTCCTCGGTCTCCCGGCAAGCTGGTCGGGTGTCATGGTCACCGGCGCGTCGATGGCCAATTTCGTCGGCCTCGCCGCCGCGCGGCAATGGTGGGGCGAGCAGCAGGGCTTCGACGTTTCCGAGACGGGGCTGGCCGGGCTGCCGCAGGTCCCGGTTCTCACGTCCGGCTTCGTGCATGCAAGCACGCTCAAGGTGCTCGCGCTGCAGGGTATCGGCCGCGGCAGCGTGCAGCGGTTCTGCCGTGACGACTTCGGACGCGTCGATCTCGAGGGATTCCGGCAGGGCCTCGAGCGACTGGAGGGCAAGCCGGCGCTCGTCGTCGTCAATGCCGGCGAAGTCAACGCGGGCGAGTTCGACCCGGTCGGGGACATGATCGATCTTGCGCGTGCCCACAACTGCTGGGTACACGTTGACGGCGCTTTCGGGCTGTTCGCCGCGGTGTCACCACGCACGGCGCAGCTCGTCGAGGGTGCCGCGCGCGCGGACTCCGCGACCGTGGACGGTCACAAGTGGCTCAACGTTCCCTATGACTCCGGCTACGCCTTCGTGCGGGACTACGGCCTGCTCGCGCGTGCGTTCCGTTACTCGGCCGACTACCTGCCGGACGAGAACGATGCGCGGCCGACCTACGGTGCGATCGGTCCCGAAAGTTCGCGCCGCGCCCGCAGCTTCGCGGTCTGGGCCACGCTGAAGGCCTACGGGCGGGAAGGGCATCGGCGTATCGTCGAGCACTGCCTCGACATCGCGCAGCACTTCGCGGCCGTCGTGCGAGCGACGCCGGGGCTCGAACTGATGAACGACCCGAAACTCAATATCGTTTCGTTCCGGTACAACCCGGGTGGCCTGGCCGATGCAGAACTCGACGAACTCAATCGACGGCTCGGCCAGGCCGTCTTAGACGACGGGCGTTTCCTGGTCGGCACCTCGAAGATGGGAGCCCGAACCATCTTTCGCCCGGCTTTTTCGAACTGGCGTACTCGCAACGAGGACGTCGAAGCGCTGGCCGAGGTCGTCGTGGAACTGGGCCGGAAACTCGCTTCCTAGCAGGATATTGAAAAAGGTCGTCCAGACCTTCTTCAACGTCGCGAGTCCGGCGCATGTCCGGGCTCGCTCCCCGCGGTTCGAGCACTTGCGTGCTTGAACGGCGGGCGAGACAGCCTTGTCGCGCGCTGGCAGGGCGTTTTTCAATACCCTGCCAGTTCTCGCTTTGTCGCGCCGCCGCGCTTGCGTACACTCCGGGCAGGGCGCTGGCGCCCGATCCACAGGGAGAGATCGACAATGAAATACACCGTTTCGGCAGCCCTGCTGCTATTGCCGGCGATTGCGGCGGCGCAGAGTGAGTATCTCGTCGACTGGGACGAAGCCGGCGACGAAGCCATCGGTTACATGGTGGACCTGGTCCGGATCGATTCGTCGAACCCGCCCGGGAACGAGACCGAGGTCGCGAATTATATCCGCGACGTGCTGGCGAGCGAGGGCATCGCGTCCGAAATGTATGCGCTGGATCCGGATCGCGGGAACCTGGTCGCCCGCATCAGGGGCAACGGGTCGAAACGGCCGATACTGATCATGGGCCACACCGATGTCGTCGGCGTGCAGGCCGACAAGTGGTCGGAGGACCCGTTCGGGGCGGTGCGCAAGGACGGATACATCTGGGGCCGGGGCACGCTGGACGACAAGGACAACGTGACGGCAGGCATCATGGTCATGCTGCTGCTGAAGCGTCTCGAGGTCGAGCTGGACCGCGACATCATCTTCCTCGCGGAGTCGGGCGAGGAGGGCACGCCGGAGGTCGGCATCAATTACATGGTCGAACATCACTGGGACAAGATCGCAGCCGAGTACTGTATCGCCGAGGGCGGCGGCATGCGCGAGGAGGGCGGCGAGGTGCGCATGGTCGGCGTGCAGACAACCGAAAAGAAGCCGCGGCGCGCTACGCTCGTCGCGCGGGGAACGGCCGGGCACGGCTCGCTGCCGCGCACGGACAATGCGGTGGTCATGATTGCCGAGGCAGTGGCTAAAGTCGGCCGCTGGCAGACACCCGTACGCCTCAACGACACGACGCGTGCCTACTTCGAGCGTATGGCGTCGATCAGCGGCGAGGATGCGGCCCGGCGCTACGGCAGCGTAGAAGATCCAGCGCAGGCGGCAGACGTGGATTCCTGGTTCCGCGAGAACGATCCATTCCACTACTCGACGCTGCGCACCTCCGTCGTGCCGACGATCATCGATGCGGGTTTTCGCAAGAACGTGGTGCCGTCGGAAGGTTCGGCCGTGCTCGATATCCGCATGCTGCCGGACGAGAACGTCGAGGCGTTCTACCAGGAACTCGCGAAAGTCATCGACAATCCCGCGATCGAGATCGTGCCCGAGCCGATCTACCGTCCGGAAGCCCCGCCGTCCGGCATCGACAACGAGATGTTCCAGACGATCGAGCGGGTCGCGAAGCGCATGTATCCGAACTCGACGACGATCCCGGTAATGGCGACCGGCGCCACCGACATGGCGCAGATTCGTTCCAAGGGCACCGAGGCCTACGGCATCGGACCTGCGCGCACACTGGAGGAGATCAACAGCCGCTTCGGCGCGCATTCAGACGACGAACGGATTTCCGAAGAGTCACTCAAGGAAATGGTCCGCTTCCTGTGGAATATCATCGTCGAGGTCGGCGCGACAAAATAGGGATATCAGGCAGGTCCACCTGGCTGCGGGAGCCCGCCGTGCGGGCGCCCCTTTATCGAGTCCCGTATGCCGCCGCGCGGTGCCCGCCGTTTCAACGCGCTGCCTCAGTCGGCGGGCGGGAAGATCAGGCAGGTGGTGGTGCCGGTGGCAAGCAGGCGTCCCTCGGCATCTTTCAGTTCACCGTCCGCGAAGGCAATCCGCTGGCCGGGTTTTACGAGCCGGCCGTGCCCGGTCACCGTGCCGGTCTCGGTGCTGATCGGCCGGAGCATGTTGATTTTGAATTCGACGGTCGTGAACCAGGTGCGGGGCCCCAGGCTGGTGTGGATCGCGCTGCCCATGCAGGAGTCGAGCAGCGCCGCGGCCCAGGCGCCGTGCACGCTACCGCCCGGATTGTAGTATTCGGGCTTCGGTTCGCCGAGGATCGTGGCCCGGCCCGGCGAGACTTCGCTCAGGTGAAACGAGAGTGTCGCCGACATCGGCGGGAACGGGTGCAGGCCGGCGATCATCGTCTGCAGGTACTCGAGACCGGACATCCCCGCGAGATCGGCCGCGCTGAGTTTTCGTTTCGGATCCGGTGTATTCATGCGGAGACCGACGGTAGCAGGCGCGCGTACGCCCGTCACGCCCGGAAGAACCGGCGACCGGAGCCATCCCTTCTTGGGGGGAGGGCCGCCCGGCCGCCGGCCGTGGGCTCAGATCTGCTTGTTCTCGATCTGGAACTTCACCGGTTCCTCGCTGCCCCGGGCCAGGCAGTAGCTGGCGTACTGCTGCTCACGGTCACCCTCGAATACGACGGTGTCGATGTACAGGGCATAGCCGTTGCGCGAGCGGCGTGTCTTGGCGACGTAATGGCGTACGCGCTCGGCGCCGTTCAGGTCCAGGTGCGCATATACCTCGTCAAGGCAGGACTGCATCTCGGCCGCATACGGCGGCGCGGCATAGTCGGCCTGGGCTCCGGTCGCAAGACCGAGACCCAGTGTGGCGGCAAAGGCGAGCAGGAAGCTCTGGTACGGGTTGGGGCGTTGCATGGCGTCATCCTCCAGGGGAAAGGCCGCGGGTTCGTTCCCGGCGGCGGGGTCAAAAACACAGAACAAGCGTTCTGATTCAGCCAAAAAAAGGGCCGAATCAGGGGCTTGCGTGTGTCGATACAGAATACTCATTCTGGAAACTCCAAAAAATTTTCAGCGGCTGACGGTGGCCATCGTCGTTTCGACGTAGGCGTCCAGGGTCTCGCGCGGGAAGCCGGCCCGGGCCAGTGTCAGCAGCGCAAACAGGTTGAACAGCAGGTACTCGCCCGCCTGCTTCAGGTCCAGGTCCGCAGGGACCTCGCCCCGGTTCCGCGCCGTTTCGAGGCCGATCGTGAAGGTCTTGGACATGCGTTTCAGGAAGCGCATCAGCACGCCGCGGATCTCCGGGTCGTGCGGCGCCACCTCGATCGCCGTCTGGGTCAGCAGGCAGCCGCGCTCGCGGTTGCTGTCGCAGACCGCGCACACCTGCTGCTCGAAAATCGCCCGGATGTCGGCGAGCGACGCGTCCGGGTCGAGGAGGCGCATGAAGGACTGCCGACCCATGTCGTCCGCGTATTTTTCCAGTGCCTGCTCGAACAGCTCCCGCTTGTTGCCGAAGGTGCCGTACAGCCCGTAGCGGCTGACCCCGGTCGCCCGGACGATGTCGTCCATCGACGTATCCGAGTAGCCCTTGGCCGAAAACAGCTCGACCGCGCGGGCGAGCGCGGTGGACGGATCGAATGTGCGGGTTCTGACCATGGCAGGCAGAATAGTCATTCTGTTTTGAACTGTCAACAGCTCGTTTCGCGCTGCGCTGCCACGCAGGCGCGCATGTTTATCCGGAGTGCATAAACCGGAGTAAGCTCGTTATAATCGCCGCCATGGATCCGGTCCGAAATCCTTTCACGCCGGGGGCGGGCACGCCGCCGCCCGAGCTCGCCGGCCGCGACGAACTGCTCGGGCAGGTGCGCATCGCGCTCGAACGGGTCCGCCTCGGCAAACCGACCAAGAGCGTCCTGATGATCGGCCTGCGCGGGGTCGGCAAGACCGTGCTGCTCGAGCGCATGCGCGAGGATGCCGAGACGAATCACATGCAGACGCTGCGCATCGAGGCCCCGGAAAACCGTTCGCTGCCCTCGATCCTGGCGCCCGAATTGCGGCGCGCGCTCCTGAGGCTGTCGCGGAACGAACGCGCGGCCGAGCTCGCCCGCCGCGCGCTGCGCGGACTCGCCGGGTTCGCGAAGGCGCTCAAGGTCAAGTACCAGGACCTCGAGGTAGGCATCGATCTCGACCCCGAGCCGGGCCTGGCGGACAACGGCGATCTCGAACTCGACCTGCTGGCGCTCCTCGAAGCTTCCGGCGAGGCGGCGAGCAAGGGCGAGACCGCGCTGGTGTTGTTCGTCGACGAGCTGCAGTACGTGCCGGAGGAGGAGCTCGCCGCCCTGATCACGGCGTTGCATCGCTGTGCGCAGCGCAGGCTGCCGGTCGTGCTGGTCGGCGCCGGGTTGCCGCAGTTGCGCGGCAACATGGGACGCGCGAAGTCCTATGCCGAGCGGCTGTTCGAGTTCCCGGTCATCGAGCCGCTGTCGCCTGCGGCGTCACGGGACGCGATCGTCAAACCGGTCGAGGCGGAGGAGGCCGCAATCGAGCCGGACGCGGTCGACGCGATCGTTGCGTCCACCCAGGGTTACCCGTACTTCCTGCAGGAATGGGGCAAGCATGCCTGGGACGCCGCCGACGACTCGCCGATCACGCTGGCCGACGTCGAGCTGGCCACCGCAACGGCCATCGCGGCGCTGGATGCGGGGTTTTTCAGCGTGCGCTTCGACCGGCTGACGCCGAGCGAGAAGCGCTATCTGCGGGCGATGGCCGAGCTCGGTCCCGGTCCGCACCGCTCCGGTGCGATCGCGGACGTGCTGCGGCGCGACGTGCGTTCGCTGGCACCGGTGCGCAGCCAGCTCATTGGCAAGGGCATGGTTTGGAGCCCGAGCCATGGCGACACGGCGTTCACCGTGCCGCTGTTCGACGGCTACATGCGCCGAATTCTGCCGGGCGATGACTGGCGCAGGGCCGACTGAACTCGGCCGCCGGGCGGGGGACACGCGAACGGGATGTCGACAGGCGGCGGGCGGTCGGCCTGCTCGCGTGCCAGCACGGCCATCACGTGGCGAAACGGCCTCGGATCGACATACGGATAGCTCAGCCAGCCGGCCGGCATGCAGGGCACGCCGTGGGCCTCCATCTCGCGTACGACGTCGGCCGGGAACGGTCGCGCGAACTGCTCGGCCCGGCCGGCACCGCGTCAGCGGCGGCGGCGCCCGGCGCGCCCGCGGCGGCCGACCGGGGCCATCTTGACGGCGCCTTCCTGCGGCGGCGGCAGCTCCGGCAGCTTCGTCTGGCTGTCCAGGCCCGCCAGGACCATCTCGCGCATCGTCCTGTCGGCGGACGGATCCGTCTCGATCGGGCGGTAGGCCGCAAGTCTGCGCTCAACCTCCTCGGTTGCGCGAGTGAGCAGGTCCTTCGAGCCCGCCTTCTGCCAGCTCTCGCGGTTTTCGCGGTCGATGACCGGGTCCGTCAGGTAGAGCTCCTGCGGCCAGTGCTGCAGCGTGTGCGGGGAGGTGATCAGGTGGTCATGCTCCATCAGGTCCCGCACGAGCCCCGTTGCCGGCAGGTCGTCCAGTACCCGGATCTCCCGCACGAAATGCAGCGACTGGCCGCAGACCTCGTTGTCGAACACGAGCTTCGGCAGGCTGAAGGTCAGCACGAAATCGAGCATGCCGGGCCCGGACACCGAGTTGACGCCGGCGATC
This sequence comes from Gammaproteobacteria bacterium, assembly GCA_029884165.1. Lineage (GTDB taxonomy): Bacteria > Pseudomonadota > Gammaproteobacteria > Steroidobacterales > Woeseiaceae > JAOUIH01. Next base: position 14,949 of record JAOUIH010000039.1, read on the forward strand.
GCGGCGAGCAGGGCACTGGAAAAGGTCTCGCCGCCGGCCTGCGCGTCGAGGAACTTGCCGTCGGACAGGGCCATGTAAGCCTGGGTCGGCAGGCCCAGGGACTTCGCAATCTCGACGTAGGCTACGTTCAGGTGCTGCGCCTCGATCGCCGCCATCGGCGAGCTGGCCGCCTTCATGTGAAAGGTCGCCGGTGCGCCGCCGAACAGGACCGGCGTGCCCGGCCGGACCACCTGGGCCATCGTGATGCCCGTCAGCACGTCGACGCAATGGAAGACGAGCGCGCCGACCAGCGTGACGGGTGCGATGAGCCCCATCAGCGTGACCGGGACGATCTCGACCGGAATGCCGGCATCGGCGCAGTCGAGCAGGTTCTGGCAGGAGTCCTCCCCGAAGCGGAAGTTTCCGGTCGCGGTGATCGTGAAGATCGACATCGGCTTCGCGACCAGGTCCGCACGGTCCTTGCGGAACAGCTGCATCATGTCGGCCATGCGCGTCACGCCGTGCTCGCCGAAGGCGCCGGAGACGACCGGCTTCTTGGACGTCGTCAGCGTCATGTACAGGCGCCAGGCGTCCGAGACCTGTGGCTCGATGTCCTTGTTGGTCGAGAAGGCGGTCGCGAGGTAGGCGATGTGCTCGAGCCCGTCGCAGATCCGCGCGTACTCGATGAAGTCGGTCGAATTCGCGAGCCGGGTTTCGCCGCTCCGGTGGTCGAGGATCTTGAGACCGCTCGAACCCGGCACGTAGTGGACGTTGTTGCCGCCGATCTCGGTATAGGGCTTCCCGTCGCGGTCGTGCAGGGTGAACGATGACGGCGCGGTTTCGATTGCGCGCTCGACGACGTCGCGGGGGAACAGCACGCGCTTGCCGCTCTTGTCGGTCTTCAGCCCGTGCTCGAGCAGGCGCGCCTTCATGTTCGGGCCGCGGATCTCCATCCCGGTCTCGGCCATCAGCCGCATCGCTTCGTCAACGATCTGGCGCGTGAGTTCGTCGCTCAGTGTTTTCAGTTTGGGACGCATAAACTCTCTCTCTGTTCTCAGCGCAGTCTTGCTGCAATTGCCCGCTTGCGCTTCTCGACATAGCTCGATAATGCCTCTTCGACGGCTGGATCGTTGGCTGGTTTCTCGTAATCTTTCAGCAGCTGCTTCCAGATCTCGTTGGCCCGCATGGCGGCGTCCTTGCTGCCGCCTTCCTGCCAGCGCTCGAAGTTCTGCCGGTCAGACAGCAGCGGTTGGTAGAACGCCGTTTCATAACGCGCCAGCGTGTGTGCGGTGCCGAAATGGTGGCCTCCAGGCGGCACCTCGGCGATCGCATCGAGCGCGAACTCGTCATCGCTCAGGACGATCGGCCGCAGCGTCTCGACCATCATCTGCAGCATCTCGGCGTCGACAACCAGTTTCTCGAACGATGCCGTCAATCCGCCTTCCAACCAGCCGGCCGCATGGTTCAGCAGGTTGGTGTGGGCAAGTATCGAACTCCAGACGGACATCTGGCTCTCGTAGGCCGATTGCGCGTCGACGCAGTTCGAGGTCGTTGTATTGCTGGAGCGGAATGGCAGCCCGAGCCGCCGCGCGATCTGGCCACTCGCCAGCGCCATGCGAGCATACTCCGGCGTACCGAGCGCCGGCGCGCCACTTTGCATGTCGACGTTGGACGCGAAGGACCCGTACATGACGGGAGCGCCCGGCCGTACGATCTGTGACAGCGTAACGACGGCGAGCACTTCCGCAGTCTGCTGAGCGAGCGTGCCGGCCAGCGTCGCCGGGCTCATCGAGCCCGCCAGCGTGAAGGGCGTGATGCAGGCCACCTGCCGATGTCGCGCCAGCTCGATGATGGCCTCGGTCATCGGCACATCGAGTTGCATGGGGGAATTCGTGTTGATGATTGCGAGGACTGCCGGCGAGGCCTCCATTTGTTCGCGCGTCGTGCCGAGCGCTATCGCCGTCATTTCGAGGCAGTCGAGCGTGCGCTCGCGGCCGAGCGCATAGGCCTGCGCATTCTTGTCCAGCAGCGTGAGCTGCGCGAGGTACAGGTCCAGGTGGCGCGACTCCGGCGGCAGGTCCATTGCCTCGAATCCGCCGCCGCCTTCCTGGTGAATGATGTTCAGGCTCTGCACGAGTTTCAGAAACTCGCAGTGCTCGGCGTAGGTTCCGGGGCGGCGGCCACGGTCGAGGTCGCTACAAAAGGCCGGGCCGCCGACGGAGACGAACACGATTTCGTTGTCGCCGATCCAGAGATCGCGGCCCGGATTGCGGGCCCGCAGCGGGAATCCGCGCGGCGCATGGCGGAGTTGTTCCCGGACGAGGCCGCGGTCGAGGCGCAGCATGCGCTCCGGTCCTGCCGGCTCGGCCCCGGCCGCCAGCAGCATCGACCGGCTCTCGTCTTCGAGGTAACGAAAGCCCTTCGTCTCGAGCACGGTCAGCGCCGCATCGATCACGGCCTCGACCTGGTCTGCGCTCAGCACCTCGACGGGCGGGTAGGGGTTGTGTACGCGCTGCCAGGGCAGCTGCCGAACCGCGGCAGCAACACGCCTGGGCCTGTGCGTGCGTCGGCTCATCGGCGGCGCCGGTTGCGTCCGCGGACGGGTTTCTCGGAAGGCTCGACGCGCTTCGGCAGCGTAACGACCTTCTGCAGTTCGGCAAAGGGATCGGAACCGTGGGGAATCGCCATGGCTTCGACGAAGTGGTGCTGGAAGCGCGGCTCGACCGCGGTCTCAATTTTTTCGACGCCACGAGTTCGTGCCTCGACGAACGGCCGCATCCCGCGATCGAGGAGACAGATGCGGGCCCCGGTGCCTGCCGCGTTGCCGGCCGGTGAGACCTGATCAAGGCGGCAGTCGGGGATCATGCCGAGCACCATCGCGTACTTGACATCGATGTGTGCGCCGAAGGCGCCGGCCAGCCGGATGCGGTCGACTGATTCGACGCCGAGCTTTTCCATGAGCAGGCGCGCGCCCGCATAGAGCGCCGCTTTGGCCAGCTGGATCGCGCGGACATCGCCCTGCTGGATGCGTACGCCCGGTTCGCCGTCGAGCAGTGTGTAGCTGAAGGTCCGCCCGTCCGGCACGACCCGGGGACTGCGTGCCGCATTGCTGCCGCTGATCGTGCCGTCCGCGGCGATTACCCCGGCCAGGTACAGTTCGGCGATCGCCTCGATGATGCCCGAGCCGCAGATGCCGGTAACGCCGGAGCCTGGCAGCTCGTCGACAAATTCAGCTTCGTCGGACCAGCGCTCGCAGCCGATGACCTTGAAGCGCGGCTCGAGCGTCTGCGGGTCGATCCGCACGCGTTCGATCGCGCCCGGCGCCGCCCGCTGCCCGGCGCTGATCTGCGCGCCCTCGAATGCCGGCCCGGTCGGGGAGGATGCAGCCAGCAGGCGCTCGCGATTGCCGAGCAGGATCTCGGCGTTCGTGCCGACATCGACGATCAGCGAGATTTCGTCGCGATCGTAAGGCGCCTCGGCGAGCAGCACCCCGGCCGTGTCCGCACCGACGTGACCCGCAATGCAGGGCAGGGCGTAGACGTAACCGCCGGGATTTATGCGGAGGCCGAGTTCGCGCGCGGGTATCGTTACGCTGGAATCCGTAGCCAGTGCGAACGGCGCGACGCCGAGCTCGACCGGGTTCAGGCCCTGCACGAGATGCATCATGATCGGGTTGCCGACCAGCGTCAGCTCGACGATATCTTCGGGCTCGATGCCGCTGTTATCGGCGACTTCCGCGACGAGCTCATTGATCGCCTCGCGGACCACTGCCGTGAGTTCCGTCTCCCCGCCGGGATTCATCATCACGTAGGAAACGCGGCTCATCAGGTCTTCGCCGAAGCGAATCTGCGGATTCATGCGTCCCGCGCTCGTCATTACTTCGCCGCTCGCGAGGTCGCACAGGTGCGCTGCGATCGTTGTCGAACCGATGTCGATCGCTATGCCGAAGAGTTTGCCCCGGAACCCCGGCCAGACGGCCACGATCTCCCGCTGCTCGCGTACAGCCACGGTCGCCGTCCAGCGACCGGCCCTCAATGCCGTTTGCAGTGACTGCAGCGCCGGGTGCGCGATTGCGAGACCGGTGAGCTGCCAGTCGCGCGCCAGCGCGTCGCGCAGGCGTTCCAGGTCGCCGCTCGGGTCGTGCATGTCCGGTTGCGCCACTTCGACGTAGTACGGGTGGGTAACCGGATCGACTTCGATGTCGTGCGCCTCATACGGCTTGCGGACGAGCTGGCGGTGCACCTGGCTCGTTGCCGGAACGTCGATAGCGATATCGCCGCACAGTGTCGCCTGGCAGCTCAGGCGCCGCCCGGCGGCGAGCTTGCGCCGAGTCGCGTACTTTTCCTCCGCCTCGCCACGCGCGGACAGGTTCGCCGCGCTGGAGCGCATGCCGTGCTTCGGCAGTTCGCCTTCGGTTACCGAGACCTGGCAGCGGCCGCAAATTGCGCGGCCGCCGCAGACCGAGTCGAGGTCCACGCCGAGCTTCCTCGCGGCCTGCAACACGGTCGTGCCTGCGGGGAAGCGGCCGCGCTTGCCTGACGGCGAAAAGACGATCAGCGGATCGCGCGTGTCTGTCATTGCCTCAGTCGCGGTCGCGGCGTCGACGTCCCGCCCGGCGCCCGGTACGCTCGGGCGCAGGCGCCGACGGATCGCGGTAGTTGCGGATCCACTGGCTGCACTCGGGATCGTGCCCCATGATGACATTTGCGGCGCGCACCGACTGGATCATTTCCGCATGCAGCGGATTCGTGATCGCGGACGTCATGCCGCTGGCAATTGCCATGCTCAGGAAAGCGGCGTTGAGCCCGTTGCGGTTCGGCAGGCCGAAGCTCAGGTTCGATGCGCCGCAGGTAGTATTGACCTTCAGCTCGCTGCGCAGGCGGCGGACCAGTTCCATGACCTGCACGCCCGCACTGTTGATTGCGCCGATCGGCATGACGAGCGGATCGACGATGATGTCGCTGGTCGGGATACCGTGATCCCGCGCGCGTTCGACGATCTTCTTCGCCACGGCGAAGCGCACGTTGATGTCCTCCGAAATGCCGGTGTCGTCATTGGAGATGGCGATAACCGCGCAACCGTACTTCTTGACGAGCGGAAGGATGCGTTCGAGGCGTTCGTCTTCGCCGGTAACTGAGTTCAGCAGGGCCTTGCCCTGGTAAACGGAAAGCCCGGATTCCAGCGCTTCCAGGACCGACGAGTCGATGCACAGCGGCACGTCGGTGATCGACTGCAGCAGCTGGATGCACTCGGCGAGTATCGCCGGTTCATCGGCCAGCGGTATGCCGGCATTGACGTCGAGGATCTGCGCGCCGGCTTCGATCTGGGCGATGGCGTCCGACTGGACTCGGCTGTAGTCGCCGACCTTCATCTCCTCGGCGAGGAGCTTGCGGCCGGTCGGGTTGATGCGCTCGCCGATGACGACGAAGGGCCGATCGAAGCCTATGACCACTTCCTTGCTGCGCGAGCTGATCACGGTGTCAGTCATGATGTTCCTTTTGGGGCAGGGGCCAGGCGCTATTCAGCGCTGGCCGACATTTTCGATCAGGCCGCCGGCCTTGACGACGGACTCGAGATATTCGTCCGGGAAACGGGCTTCCAGCTGGGCCGCGCGTTCGGCAACGAGTTGCTCCAGGTCACCGCTGACCTGCTCGGTCTCCCGGCGCCAGTCGGCCAGGTAGGCATCGCTGGAGCCGCGGCCGGCGCGCATGGCGGCGCGGTCGATAGCTTTCGCGAATCGCGGTGGCAGCTCCAGCTTGAAGGTGTCGCGTCCCGAACGGCCGACGACCTGTGCGGGGATGTCGCGCCAGTAAATGCAGATCAGCTTCGCCACTGTACGACCTGTTCGCTTACGGCTTTGTCGAGCGGCGCCATCCCGGTATCTCGTTCGACGAAATCGAGCCCGAGATATTCGGCTTGTGTGCGTGCCATGTGGCGCAACTCGGGCGTCGGATCCTGCGCGAGATAAACGACGCGCTTGTAATGCTGGAAGTAGAGCGGCAACAGCTCAGGGTGAGCCTCGATGCCCAGGCCGTATTTGACCAGGCGGTCGAAGTGGCGCACGACGAAATCGGTCAGGTAGAAGCTGCCGAGTTCTTCACCCGCGAGTTCGTTGAATACCTCGGTGCCGGCAAGGAACTCGTAGCAGTGGGAACCGGGCAGACGTTCGATGCCATATTTTTCGAGTACGCTGTCAAGCTGTCCGCCAGTACCGCAGTCGCCATAGGCGACGAAGATTTTCGGATACTGTTCGCGGTAGGTCTCGATCACCTCCTCGACGGCCCTCGGAATCCGGATCGGCGTGTTGTGCAGATCCGCCGGCAGGCACTGGATCTTCACGTGCGACCAGTTGTTACAACGCACGACCTCGACCAGTTCGCGGGCCAGCGCGCCGCATGCAATGATCAGGATCGAATGCGTCATGTCATATCGCTCGCCCGGACCCGCCGGTATTCAGGAGGCGCGGCGCTGCGCGACGAGCTGCTTGGCGACGGTGACCGCGGTCGCCGCGTCGCGGCAGTAAGCGTCCGCGCCGATTGCCTTGCCGAACTCCTCGTTCAGCGGGGCGCCACCGACCATGACGATATAGTCGCTGCGTATCCCTTCCGACTTGAGCGTGTCGATGACCACCTTCATGTACGGCATCGTCGTCGTAAGCAGCGCCGACATGCCGAGGATGTCCGGCTGTTCCCGGCGCAGCGCCGCGATATACGTTTCGGCATCCGTGTTGATGCCGAGATCGACGACCTCGAATCCGGCACCTTCCATCATCATGCCGACGAGGTTCTTGCCGATATCGTGGATATCGCCCTTGACGGTGCCGATCACCATCTTGCCGACCGGTTTCGCTCCGGTTTCCGCCAGCAAAGGCCGCAGGACCGCCATGCCGGCCTTCATCGCGTTCGCGGCGAGCAGAACCTCGGGCACGAACAGTATGCCGTCGCGGAAATCCTCGCCCACGATGTTCATTCCGCCCACGAGCGCATCATCGAGAACCCGCTTCGGATCCCAGCCGCGCTCGAGCAGGATGTTGGTTCCCTCGACGATCTCTTCGGCCAGGCCGTCGTATAGATCATCGAACATTTGCTCGACCAGTTCGTCGTCAGGCAGCTCTGCGAGGACGATGTCGTCGTTGTCGTCGTCGTGTGACATAGGAAATTCCGTTCTCTCGAATCGTAGTGAACCCATGCCGGACTGGCCGGCCGTGTGTATCCGTGCACCTGTTTTCCGGCAGCCGACAGCCTGCCGCAAATTCCCGGGTCGCTGTTGCAGACCGCGCGGGGTTCGCGGCTCTCTGGCCTGACTGCCGGCGGTCAGCCGGTGGGCGCGACAGCCGCCCCGTTATGTCGCTGAATTGGCGGGGATTCTAGCGGAGGCCGGCGGTTTGCGGCCAGCGAATCTTTCAGAATCTGGAATGCCGTTTCAGCATATGGAATGCCAGTCCCCTAAATCGCCGCCGGGTCATGGGGGGAAAGCGCCGGATACGTCGATCGGATCGAGGCCGAGCTTGTCCCGCTCCGCATTGGTCACGTCGACCAGGCGCGCCTCGATCTCATCGTAGCGGGGATCGCCGACGAGCTCGGCGAAGGCTGGCTCGAAGCCGGCGATCGGCAACCAGCCGCGATAGCCGAGCGCGATCGCCCGGTCCAGCGCGGCCAGCGCGCTGTCGGGATCGCCGGCCAGGACGAAGTAGCGGGCGCGATCCAGTTGCTGCACCCAGTTGTCGATGCCGGCGTCGGCGATCCGCTGCTGGGCGACGCCATACAGGTCCACCGCCTGCTCGAACCTGGCCCGGTTGCCGCTTTCCCGGTACGCGTAGGCCAGCTGTCCCATCGTGTCCCAGCCCGAGTCGTCCGCCGGGTGGTCCGCCGCGAAGGATTCGAGGTCGGACCAGCGCTCCTCGACCCAGGCCACGGCGTCGCGGCTCTGCTTTTGCCGGTTCAGGTGCTGCAGCAGCGGTTCGACATAGCCGCTCCGGGCGACTTCCTGAGCGATTTCGATCGCCAGCGCGGGCTGTCCCAGGTAGTCGGCCGCGTCGACCCGGAAGATATCGGTACCGAACTCCAGCACGCGCTCGACCTGCATGGTGCCGAACAGTGCAACGGTCAGCGCGAACTGGTTGACGACGTTCGACGGTTGCGCCGCGTAGGCCGCTTCGGCCAGCGGCAGCGCGCGGGCCGGCTCGCCGGCATACAGGTAGTGCATCGCCTCGACCCGGGCCACCTGCGGATCGCCCGGCTCGAAGCGCCTGAACCGATCGATCGCGGCTTGCGCCTCATCGCGCAGGCCGAAATTGTTCAGCGTATTGACGCCGTTGGCGAAGCCCGGCCGGTACAGGGGATCACGCGTCATCATGTCGCGCGTCAGCTCGAGCGTGCCACGCACGTCGCCCGTAGCGCCCAGCACCACGTAGAGCCAGTTGCTCGCGTCCATGTAGCTCGGATTGATCGACAATGCCCGGGTCAGTGCGTCGATCGCCTGCTCGTGCTCGTAGGGGCGATTCTGGTGATAGAGCCCGAGGCCGCCCCAGGCTTCCGCCGATTGCGGGTCGAGGTCGAGCGCTCGATCCAGGTACGCCTTCGCGTCCGCCTCGGCGATCTCGTCCGGTGTCGCGCCGTAGCTGTCCTCGGACAGCAGCAGCGAGACGATGCCGCGCTGCGCCAGCGCCGGAGCGTAAAGCGGATCCCTGGCGATGGCGCGGTCCAGCAGCTCCGCGGCGGACTCGATCGTTTCGCGGGTCCGGCTGTAGATGCGCTGTTTCGCCAGCAGGTACAGGTCATATACCTCGGGGTCCGTGCGTTCCGCGGTCAGGATCGCGATTTCCTCGTCGAGGAGGCGCGCCTTCAGCTGCTTCAGGATCTCGGTGGCTATCTCGTCCTGGATCGCGAACACGTCGTTCAGCTGACGGTCGTAGGTTTCCGACCACAGGTGAAAGCCGTCATCGACCTGGATCAGCTGTGCGGTGATTCTGACCGTCGCCCCGGCCTTGCGCACGGAGCCTTCGAGGATGTGTGCGACGCCGAGGGTGTCGCCGATAAGGCGCAGGTCCTCGTTCCTGCCCTTGAACGCGAAGGACGAGGTGCGACCCGCAACCTTCAGTTCCTTGACCGCGGCCAGCGAGTTGAGTATTTCCTCCGTGATTCCGTCCGAGAAAAACTCCTGCTCCGGGTCGGAACTCATGTTCACGAAGGGAAGCACCGCAATCGACTTGTCCGAGGTCTCGGCCGTGTCGGGCGGTATCGCGGGACTCAGCATGAACTTGTCGATCAGCAGCAGGACGACAGCAACCGACAGCACGCTGATGATGATGCGGTCGAGCTTCCGGCCTGTCTGGCTCGTGATGGACCGACTGCGGTCGACGTCCTTTTCGCGCTTCAGGCCCTCGGGCGTCATCTCGTAGGCCCAGGCGAAAATCAGCGCCGGCGGCAGGCCGATGGCGAGAATCACGAAGATGAGTCTTGGCGCCCAGGCGGGCAGGCCGAGGATCGGGCTGACGACGTCAGTAACCTGCAGCAGCGCCCAGCTCGTGATGGCATAGGCGATGCCTACACGGAATACGTTGCGGCGCTTCAGCTCGGCGAACAGGCTCAAGCGCGATTCCCCGTGCAGGAATCGAAGGAAGTCCATCGCCTGTGCCCACCCTGGTTTCGGCGCATGCAGATACCCCGTTTGCCCGCGGCCGATCATAGCAAGATCGCGGGCGCGCCGGCGTGAAATGCTGCCCGATTGCCCGGTATTCCTGCCCGCGCGCGTTCGTCAGGAAGTCGTCACCAATCCATCAGGAAATCCTGCACACGGCATCAGGCACTCGCCAATGCCCGGGCCTACGTTTGAGGCTCGTAGAAAGGGGAGGGAACGAAAATGCCAGCGGCTGAGCACAACGGTACATTCGCGGTCTCGAGGGCAGTAATCCGCCATCCCGAAACGTGCAAACGCGCCGATCCGGCGATGCCTCCGAGCGTCGTGCGCTTTGCGCAACCCGACCCGCCCGCCTCGCAGCGCTGGAGCGGCATCGTGCTGGCGCTGCTCGTCGCGTTACTGGGTGGGCTGGCACTCGGCGGCTGCGCGAACTTCAACAAGGCGACCTGCAAGCTCTGCCCCGGGCCGGTGCTGGAGGGCGAGGGCAACGCGGCACTGCCGTTCGGATCGGAGCTTCGGGGATTGGCGATCGAAGGCCGGCGGTAACCGCCCGCCCTGGCAGGATCCATCGATCGGTGCCTGTCCCGCCAGTCGGGGCAGCGACGTAGCGCCGCCGGGCGAAGCGGGCGGGGGGGCGGATCCTTGCTGTACGAACCTGGCGCCAGCGTTTAACCTGTCCCATCCGATTACGCCGCCAGGCCGGACACATGCCATGCTGACCCTGCATCACCTGCAAAACTCGCGCTCGCAGCGCATCCTGTGGCTGCTCGAGGAACTCGGGGTTCCGTACGAGATCCGGCGTTACGACCGCGACAAGGTGACGGGCCTGGCTCCGCCCGAGTTGCTCGCCGTGCACCCGCTCGGCAAGGCCCCGGTCATCACCGACGGCGACGCCACGGTCGCCGAATCGGGTGCGATCATCGAGTACCTGGTTGGCAAGTACGACACGGGCAGGCTGCTGCCGGCTGCCGGCACGCCCGCGCGCATGGCGTACACCTACTGGCTGCACTATGCCGAGGGCACGTTCATGCCGTTGATGATCGTTTCATTGATACTGCGGCGCATCGAGATGGCGAAGATGCCGTTCTTCGCGAAACCGATCGCGAAAGGAATCGTCGCCAAGGTGCGGGACGGCTACCTCGACGCGAACGTGAAGCGCAACCTGGATTTCATGGAAGCGGAACTCAATGACACCCTGTGGTTCTGCGGCGACGAACTCTCGGCAGCCGACATCCAGATGAGTTTCGCGCTCGAGGCAGCCGAGGTGCGGACAAACCTGAAGGACGACTACCCGAACCTGGCCGCGTTTCTGGACCGGATGCGTTCTCGCCCGGAGTGGCAAAGGGCGCTGAAGAAGGGCGGACCCTACGAACTTCTCGGCGCCTGACGTCGGCCGCGGCCCGGGGCGTGCGCCGGCCGCTCAGTCATTCTGCGAACGGACCCGGGCAGCGCGTCTGACGTCCGGCCCGAATATGCCTGGTCGCAGCGTCGTAATGAAGCAGTGCTGGCTATAATCGGGCTCTGCGGCCGGCTGACCGCCTGTCGGGATCGATCAGGAGAGTCACGTGTTGAATACAAGCAGGATCCTGGCGGCTTTGGTCAGCTTCGCGCTGCTGACCGGCTGCAAAACGGCGGCCGTGGATATCGCGGCCGAGACGGCCGCTCTCGAGGCGCGCTCGGCGGCGCTCGTTGCGGCCGAATCGGCCAAGGATCGTGATGCGGCGCTTGCGTTCTGGGCAGAGGACGCCGTGATGCATTTCGCCGGCGGGCCGGCGATGGTCGGGCGGGACGCTCTGGGCGGAGTCTACGACCAGTTCTTTGCGCAGGTCCGGCAGTTCAGCGCGGAAGGAACCCGCGTCGTGATGGCTGCCTCGGGCGACCTGGCCTACGAGATCGGCATCAACCGCGCCATTGTGATCGGCCAGCAGAGCGACCTCGTCGACGTCGGCAAGTATCTGTCCGTCTGGCAGAAGATCGACGGTGAATGGTATGTCGTTGCGGTGAGCGCGACGAGCGACGCGGCGTTCCTGGAGGCGGTCGAAACCTCGCCGCCCTGAGCCTGGTTCTTGCTACAGCCGGGCCGGCAGGCCTACGCGAAACTCAGCACCCGGTTCGCGGTTGACGACGTCCACCGAGCCACCCATGGCCTGCGCCAGCTGGTGCACGATCGCGAGGCCGATGCCGGTGCCGACGGTTTCGCGCGTCAGTTCCGATCGCGGCCGGTAGAACAGCCGGAATATCTTCTTCATCTGGTCCTTCGGGATGCCGGGACCGTGGTCCCGAACCGAGACGACGATCGATTCCCGGCCGCGCCTCGCTGCGGCGATCTCGATGCGTTTTATTTCTGCCTGTCTCGAGAACTTGATCGCGTTGTCAACGAGGTTGATGACGATCTGTGCGAAGCAGTCGACGTCGATGTCGAGCACTGCCGGGGCGGCATCGGCATCCACCCTGATGTCGAGTTCGAAGCCCGCGCGCTCTGCCTGGCTCGCTATCTTCGATCGGACAGTGTCCAGCAGCTCCGCGACGCTGACCGGTTTCGGGGCGAACTGCGGTTCGTTGCGCGTGATGCGCGCCAGCTGCAGCACGTTGGAAATCAGGCGGGTCAGGCGCTCGGACTCGTCGTGTATGTACTCGTAATACTGTTTCTTTTTCTGCTCGTCCGCCCAGCCTTCCTTCAGCATCTCACCGTACATGCGGATCGAGGTCAGCGGCGTCTTGAGCTCGTGACTCACTGCGGACACGAAGTCTTGCTGCTGGCGGGCGAGCCGTATCTGGCCGAGGCCGAGGCGGTAGAGCGCGGCATAGCCCAGGAGAAATACGACGGCGAGCACCGCCGCAGTCCAGCCGAGGACGCCTGCGCCGGGCCCTGCCGGCAGACGCTTGACCGAGTAGACGAGTTCGATGCCGTCGAATGGCGCCGACAGGCGTCCCCGGTACAGCAGCGAACCATCCAGGTCGCCCGCGCTCGCCGGGTAGCTGCGCGCCTCGCGGCCTCGCAACACGCCGATGATGTTGGAGCGATAACCGACAACCAGGTCGGACATCGTGGCGAGCGACGTCGGACGGAACGCGGCCGCGGCCGTTTCTTCGATAAAGCGCTCGCGGTCGAGCAGGATGCCCTGGATATATCGTGCGCCGTCGCGCCAGACCGTGCGAAACAGGACGAGATGGCCGCTGTCGAGCAGGCTGAACTCGTAAGGGTCGATCTCGCTGGCAAAGGTGTCGATCCGGACCTTGTCGGCCGATTCTGCCTCCGGCAGGGTTTCCGCCGGCACCACGGCGGCCGGCGCCGCGGGCAGCACGCTGCGCTCGTTGCGTCGCACGCGCGCATCGTCATCCTCGCGTCCGGCAAGCTCTGCCGGCCTGGCGTCCTTTTGCTCGCGCGACTCGCTCCGCTTCTGGAGTCCCTCGTCGAGCTTCAGGTCCTCGAGCTTGCCGTACAGCGCCGTCGCGGCAGGCTCGGACTCGGCGGCTGAAGGCAGGGCCTGGCGCTTCGGCGCATTCAATTCGTCGAAGGCCTGCTGGTTGTAAGCCTCGCCCGGACTCGCCGCCGGTGCCTGCTCCTCTGCAGGCATCTCGTCGGCGCTTTCCAGGCTGGCGCCGATTGCGGACGGCACGCTGGCGGCCGGCGTCGCCTCAGCCTCTGCGCTGCGGCCGCCTGTGACGACGATCGCGTCGGCAAGGCCGGCGGCGTCTGCGGGCAGGTCGTCGGCCGCCGCCGCTCGCTGCAATCCGGGGTCCGTACCCGGGATCGGCCCGCGATCCCTGAGCAGGCGGTTGTCGGCCAGCACGGCCTGGATCTCCCGGACCAGCGATTGTCGGGCAGCCAGTTCGCCGGCTGCGATGCCGAAGGCACCGGCTGCGGCATCGTCGCCGGGCAGCAGCGGGGTCGAGAACTCGCCATCGGTGCCGACCTGGAAATAGCCGATTGCGCCGGGTACGTCCTCGACGACCGGCCAGCCGGCGAGCGGTGAGCGCTCGAGCAGCCTGCCGGCCGGGTCGCCGGCGGCTTTCGCGAAGGCGAAATCGGCAAAGGTCCGGGCTTCGGCGGTCGCGACGGCGGCGGCGAGTTGCCGGTCGATCCGGCCGGTCAGCTCCTCGGCCTGGCCGCGATACTGGTACCAGGCTTCCCACTTGAGCTGCCCCCACGCCTGCCAGAGCAGCGCCGCGGTCGGCAGGGCGAGGAGCAGGAAAACGAGCCCCAGCAGCAGGCGCAGCCGGCCGGGATCGTAATCGGTGAGGCGGAACGTCCGGCTCATGGCTCGGCCAGCTGCAGCCGGTAGCCGGCCCCGCGGACGGTAACCAGGTTGCGCGGCTCGGCCGGGTCCGCCTCGATCTTGCGCCGGAGCTTCGCGATGTGGATGTCGACCGTACGTGTCTCTATGTCGAGATTTCGCGCATAACCCCATACTTTTACGAGTAATTCATCCCGTGGAACGGGTCGATCGGGGTGGCTTGCGAGGTAGGCCAGGATCTCGATCTCGCGGCGGGTGAACGTCAGATCGCCGGCGGGCCCCAGGCCGCTGAGATTCTCCGTGTCGATCGAGACGCCTTCCAGGAGGATCGTCCTCGTTCGCTCCAGGCCGGCCCGCGAGCGGCGCAGTACCGCTTCGATGCGGAGCACCAGCTGCTGGACCGAAAAGGGCTTGGCGACGTAATCGTCCGCGCCCAGCTTCAGGCCCTCGACGATGTCTTCGTCCGAGCTTCGCGCCGTCAGCATGATGATCGGCTGCTCCCGGTCCTGCTCCCGGATACGGTCGCAGATCCGGAAGCCGTCGATGCCGGGCAGCATGATGTCGAGCAGCACCAGGTCGTACTTGCCGGTCAGCGCTTTTGCCAGGCCCTCGGTGCCGGTGTCGGCCAGTTCCACCGCGTAGCCGTGGTAGACCAGCACATCGGCGAGGCCTTCGCGTATCGCGGCCTCATCCTCGACGACCAGTATGTGGAGCTTCCTGTCCATGTTGAGCGAAAGCCTAGCACTTCAGTGACTTAGGGGAAGTGACGCGATGTAAAGTTTTTGTAAAAGCCGTGCGCGAACTTTTACCGAAGCGTGCCTTACAAGTCGGCCGCGCTCTTTCCAGAATGGCAGCCATCGAGGACACAACTGGAAGGAGACACAACATGGCACTGATCAACCGGCTGTCGCGCCTGTTCCGGGCCGACGTACACGCGGTGCTCGACCGCATCGAGGAGCCTGCCGAGGTCCTGAAGCAGGCGGTGCGTGACATGGACGAGGAACTGTCCGCGGCGGAGCGCCGCATACGGGCTGCGGCGCGCGAGCTGGAATCGCTGACGGCACGTCGCGACGAGCTGCGCGTTCGATTGAACGAGATCGACGGCGAGCTGGATCTCTGTTTCGCCTCCGGCAAGGACGATCTCGCCCGCAACCTGGTCCGCAAGAAGCTGGAGACCGACCGCTTCCTGAAGCGACTGACCGCGCGCCACGCGGCGGACGAAAAAGCGCTGGCCGAGGCTCACCGGCTGTTCGAGGAACGCCGCGCGACGCTTGAGAGCCTTCGGCAGAAAGCCGAGGTATTCGCAGGCAGCGCGCCCGGCGCGGCGCCCGAATCGGGCGATGCGGCCTGGATGGCGCGCGAGCTCACGGTCGGCGAGGACGAGGTCGACGTGGCCTTCCTGCGCGAGGCGCAGGCGAGGAGGGCGTCATGAAACGACCGTCTTTCAGCCGCGGCGTGCTGATTGCCGCCGCACTGGGCTTGGCCGCATCGGTCATCACGACCGTGCTGGTGCCGCTGCTCGGCGCGGGACTCGTCGCGCGGCTCATCATCCCGGCGCTTGCGCTTACCTACTTGTTGACGTTTTTCGCCGGCTCCCTCGAACGCACCGGTCGCATCACGGCTCTGGCGCTCTGGTTGCTGCTCAGTGCCCTGCTGTTGTGGGTCTCGCCGCCACTGCCGGCGTACCTGCTCGCGCACGCCGGTGCCGTCTGGCTCGTTCGCTCCCTGTACGCCTACGCCGGCGTCCTGCCCGCGCTCGCGGACCTGGCGCTGACCGGCTGCAGCGTGCTCGGCGCGATCTGGGCCCTGTCGCGGACCGGCAGCGTGTTCATGGCGACCTGGTGCTTTTTCCTGCTGCAGGCGCTGTGGGTCTTCATTCCATCGTCATTGCAGGAAACGCCA
>JAOUIH010000144.1 GCA_029884165.1 Gammaproteobacteria bacterium
GATCAATATCGAAGCCGACTGGAGCAGCGTGACGCTCGCGGACCAGGGTTTCGGAGGCCGCTTCGCCGCGATCGGCAATGCCTCGGAGGTCCGGATCCGGCACCGGCTGCAGTCACCGTTCGAACTGGCGACGGAAGGTTCGCTCGTGCTCGGCGACGCCGGCTGGCTGGTCGACGTCGAGAACCGCTGGAACCGGATCGATTGGCAGCTGCCGTCCGGCCAGCGACTCGCGAGCCGTGACGGCCGCCTGCACGTGGCCGGCAACGTGGCCGACTACCGCGCCGAGGGGGCGCTCTGGATCCGAGTGGACGACTGGCCGGAGGCACGCATCGAACTCGGCGGCGTCGGCGACCTCGTCGGTTTCGCGTTCGACCCACTGCGTGCCGAGTCGACGGCGGGCCGGGTCGACGTGACCGGCCGGCTCCGCTGGTCACCGGACCTCGACTGGGATGCCGACATCGACGCCGCCGAGTTGGATCTGTCGCTGCTGCGGACTGACCTGGCCGGCACCGTCGATGCGACCGCCCGCAGCGCCGGACGCGTCAGCGGGGGCACGCTCGAATACGCAACCCTCGCGCTCGAGCGACTTGACGGCACATTTCTCTCCCTCCCGGCCAGCGCGAGTGGGGAGCTCGCGTATGCGAACCAGCGGCTGGACATCAGCAACGGGCGGCTCGCCCTCGGCAGCAGCCGCGCGACGGTCAGCGGGCGCGCCGGGACCGGCATGGAACTCGACATCACGGTCGATGCACCCGCTATCGGAGAGCTGCTGGCGGAGGCATCCGGAGCGGTCAGCGTCGGTGGACAGGTTGGCGGCACACCAGGTACGCCGACGATCGATGCCGAGGTACGCGGCGAGAGACTGTCCTGGCAGGCCTACTCGGCCGAACGCATCGAGGCACGACTCGACCTCGCTGCAGACCAGCGCTTCGAGTTCGGCGCCGCGGGCTCCGGGCTCGGCGACGGCCGGCGCAGGGTCGAGCAATGGACGGCATCGGCCAGCGGCAGCCCGGCCGCGCACCGTATCGACCTGGGTGTCGAAGGCACCGCCGGCTCCGCGCGACTCGCAGCCCGTGGCGGCTGGTTGGAAGCTGCCTGGTCCGGCGAGGTCGAGGCGCTCGAGATCGACGGCCCGGTCGTCGGCCGCTGGACAACGGGCAGCTCCACCCGGCTCCGCGCATCCGCGGACGCCGTCGATCTCGGGCTCCTGTGCCTGGACCGGCAGGACCTGCCGGGGCGTGCCTGCGCCGAGGTCGACTACGCGCCCGGCCGTCCGCTCGACTTCGCGGTATCCGTCGCGGAGCTGCCGCTCGCTGCGCTGCCTTTGACGCTGCCGCCCGGCGTCGGCATGAGCGGCGATATCTTTGTCGAGGCTGCCGGCGAGATCGCGCCCGATTCGATCGACGCGTCGACCGCGATCGAGGTTCGCAATGCCTCGGTCCAGGCAGATATCGACGGTGAAACAGAGACCGTGCGCTTCACTCGCCTGGCCGGCAATGCCGGGATCGTCGCGAACCGGCTCGACGCAACGATTGAAGTTGCGTTCAGCGAGGGTGCAGGCGCCGGCCATGTCGAATTCGGCATGGAGGACGTCCGCAACGCAGACTCCCCGATCAATGGCCTCGCGCGCCTCGGTATCAGCGACTTGTCGCTGGTCGAGCTGTTCGTACCGGGCATACGCGAGCCCGTCGGCACGATAGCCGGCGCAGTGACCATCGCCGGCGTCGCAAAGGCGCCTGCCCTGTCCGGCAGGATCGAGCTGAGCGACGGCCGCGCGGCAATCCCGGCGGCCGGTACGGAGATCCGGGACTTACAACTTGCGCTCGAGCAACGGGAACCGGGCTCTCTTTCGGTCACCGGGCACGCTGTTTCGGGCGACGGGAGCATCACGATCGACGGGCGGACGAGGCTGGATCCGGAGACCGGCCTGGAGACGGACATCACGATCAGCGGCGAGGATTTCGACCTGCTCCGGCTGCCCGACATGCAGGCGTCAGCATCGCCCGACGTACGCATCCACGTCGACACCGACGAGGTGGCCGTCAAGGGCGGCCTGCTGATCCCGAACGCCAACTTCGTCGTGCAGGAGATTCCGGCGGGCGCGAGGAAACCCTCGGGCGACGCCGTCGTCATGGGCCGGGAAGTCGATACGCGTGGCGGCGCGCGCAGGGCCAATGTGGATATCGACGTGACCCTCGGCGACGGAGTCAGCTTCGCCGGCTTCGGGCTGACCACGGATCTTACCGGCAACCTGCGGGTCCAGGTTGCGCCGAGTGCGCCAGTGACCGGGCTCGGGCGCATCAGCCTCGTAGGCGGCCGCTACGAGGCCTATGGC
Organism: Gammaproteobacteria bacterium; assembly: GCA_029884165.1. GTDB lineage: Bacteria > Pseudomonadota > Gammaproteobacteria > Steroidobacterales > Woeseiaceae > JAOUIH01. The sequence goes on from JAOUIH010000144.1 coordinate 2,336, forward strand.
CAGGACCTCGAAATCGAGCGCGGCGAGCTGATCTTCAGCGGCCCCATCAACAATCCATTGCTCGACCTGCGGGCGGTCCGGCGAATGCCGGATGTGACCGCAGGCATACACGTCACCGGCACACCCAGTCAGCTGAGTTCGGAAATCTTCAGCGAACCCGCAATGAGCGAGGTCGAAGCCCTGTCCTACCTGCTGACGGGCCATGCGCTCGCGACAGCCGACATGGGCGAAGGCGACCTTATGAACAAGGCGGCCTTCGCCCTCGGCATGTCGCAGGCCGGCGCGATCACGTCGCAGGTCCGCTCCTCGCTGGGACTGGAGACGCTGACCTTGCAGGGCGGGATCGACGACAGTCGCATTGTTGCCGGGAAGCGCATTGGCGGCAGGCTGCTGGTCGAGTACGGCTACGGGCTCGTGGACCAGCTCGGCACGCTGATTCTCAAGTACCAGGTCAACGAGCGGCTCGTGCTCGAATCGAGCACTGGTTCGGTCAGTACGCTGGACATCATCTACAAGGTGCGTCGAAAGTAGCGGCAAAACCCTCCGCCGCCGGCCGAATTCCCGGGCCGGTCCGCCCTGGCGAAACCCGTTGCGCCAGGAAGACTGACGCCGTAGTCTCGTCCAGAGCATCAAGGGGGGGTGCCATGGGCAAGGTTGCCGCAGTGCCGGGTGACGAACCGGCGGGCAAGCCGCTCGGTCGAACCAGCAGCACGTTTTACCTGTACCTGAGCCTGTGGATGTGGGCCCTGGCGATTGCGGGTTTCGGTCCCGGTTACCTGTCGTCGCTGGTCGGCGGAACCTGGATCCGGTCGGTGCCGGTGCACGTGCATGCCGCGGTATACGTCGGCTGGCTGGCGGCGTTCACCTACCAGGCAAACCTGCCCGCCGCTGGCCGCCTGGACCAGCATCGCCGCCTGGGGCGGCAACTCGTCATCTACGCGGTGCTGATGGTCGTCATCGGGCTGACCGTCACCTTCAGTCGCTTCGCCGACTTCGTCGAGGCCGGGCAACTGGACACGGCCCGGGCTGCCCTGATCCACCCGCTCAGCGACATGCTGATCTTCCCGGTGCTGTTTGTACTCGCGGTACGCTACCGGCGCTCGCCGGAAACACACAAACGCCTGATGGTCGTGGCAACGACTATGCTGCTCGTTGCCGCCGTCGGACGGATGACGTTCCTCGGCAACCCCCCGGATCCGCTCGTCTACGACCTGGTCTGGCTGTCGCCCGTATGGATTGCAATGCTCAGGGATGCTGTCGTGTACCGCAGCGTGCACCCGGCCTACGCTGTCCCGATCCTGACCTTATCGGTCGTGCCGTATCGCTACCTGCTGGTCGACACGCGGCCCTACATGGCGTTTACGGCATGGCTGGCTGAGTTGTCCTGGTGAAACAACAGAACAGCCCGAGCGCATCAGCCGGAAATACCGACACCGCAGGCGGCGATGGTGTCCGGATCGAGCAGCATGAGTTCACTTGTCGACCAGCGTCGTTCGTTGGTTTGTAACCCCGAAGTGAATCCATGGAAGCAGGGAGTCGCAGCTCTATTCCTGACGCTGGAACTGGCGGCATTCGCACAGTCCGACCCGCCGACCTATCAGCAGGAGTTCGCCAGGGAAGTTGCGGACTTTGCGGCCATGAACAGGCTGAATATTGCTCGACTGCACCGGGATGTGCACGCCGACTGTTTTATACCCGTGCTTATAGCAACGACCATTCTTGCCGACGGTTCGGTAAAGGACGTATCGATTGTGAAGTCCTCGTCGGTTCCCGTTGTCGACAGATACTTTCGCTTCGTCATCGAGCAGGCTGCGCCCTACCAACCCCTGGCGACGCACTATGATCCGACCCCTGAAGAACTGACGATTACGCAGGAGTTCAGGCTCGATGTCAGGTTGTGGAGCGACGGCATAAGTTCCGAGCGTCCTTGTGACGAACTCAAACCTCGCGGTTCTCCGCCCGACCAGTAGCCTGGCCGGATTGCGCTCGATTCCGGCGCAATACTGACCGTGTTGCGTCCGAGGCGAAAAGTTCCTGCGGAAAATACCTATGTGGCTCCTGTAAACGCCGGTCGGCGCCACCCGTTGTTCTCCCCGTACACACCCTTGTAAGGAGAGCGATAGTGAAAGACCGATCGATCACCCTGGCAATTGCCGCTGTGCTGTTCGCTGCTGCCGGACCGGCCATGGCCGATCACAACAGCAAGAACGGCGAGGGCTGGGCGAACATGCCGAACGACATCCACAATACCCGGGTCGAAACCCGGGAAACCCAGGACAACGACGCGTTTCGCGACTTCGTCAAGTTCGGGGCAGGATCCAGGAGCGTGAATCGTTTCGACACGGCAGACTCGAGCGCGAACGCGGCCGGGGACCTTAAAGGCAACCCGAGAAACGCCGAATCCCGGCAAGCATCGTCTGCCGCGAAGCAGAGCGAGAGGATGACAAGGACCACTGCCAGGGACAGGGCCCGCAAAGAGACGCATGTCCGGACGGAAACAAGGTCCCTGGAAATGTCACAGCTGAAGCGCAATCCGACATCCAGCCGGGGTACCGGAAACCGCCGGGGCGGCAACAGGATGTAAGCGCCGGCCGACCGGCCTTGGCGAACCTGGAGGGCCCTCGCGAAGAGGGCCCTCTTTTTTGGGGCCTGCAGGCGTGGTCGGAGGTCTGCCGGTCCATACGCGCGGCGTGAGCCTGCGTCGTTGGCCGGGTGAGCGCAACGCGGAGACGCGCGCCGGTTGGGGGGCAGGCGTCTCTGTCCGGATGGCGCGTCAGGCTACGGATCCACGCGCGGCGCGCCACAGCAGCGATGCCCCGAGTAGCAGGACGGCCGTAAAGAACGCGCGCTCGAATCCGGCCGGATCAATGCGCCGGCGCAGGCGGCGTCCCGCGCTCATGCCGACGAATGACGGGACCAGGGCGAGCGCGGACAGCAGAGCGTGATCGATCGAGATAAGGTCCCTGCCGGCCATGGACGCAGCCAGCGTGAAGCTCGACAGGCAGAAATAGATACCGAGTGCCTGCACGAGATACTCGCCGCGAAAACCCGTCGCATGCAGGTAAAAGACCGACGGCACCATGAATGAACCGGTGAGCCCCGTTAGCGTGCCGTTGATTATTCCCAACAGCGGCGCGAGCACGGGTTCGGCCTTGCGGGGAACGACGAACGATACTCGTGCGAGGCTGAAGACTGCGTACAGGCACAGCAGCCCGCCGAGCGTCGCGGTCAGCTGGGCGGCGTTGCCGACGTTCAGGTAGCGCGAGCCGACGACGATGAAGATCACCGCCATCAGCATGTAGGACCACAGCCGGCCGACGATATCGCGCAGGTGCCCGCCGCTGGTCGCCTGCCACAGGTTGGTCAGGAACGCAGGCAGTATGACGATGGCGAGCGCGTCCAGCAGTCCGATGGCGATCGTCATGATCGCCAGCGCGATGACCGGGAAGCCGAAGCCGACCACGCCCTTGACGAGGCCGGCGACGAGGAATGCGCCCGCCGCTATCGCCAAAGTGGCCAGCGTGGCCGGATCAGGCATGCTCCGGTCGCGCCGTCCTAGATCTCGCCCGGGTGGTAGCTTCGCTCCGCGCGGCGCTCGACGTCTTCGCGGTAAAAGGCGACGTCCTTGAACTGGCGGTCGACGTAGCGCCTGGCCTGGTCGTCGAAGTGCGGCGACGAGGGGTCGCCGCTCTGCCCGCCGGCCAGCATGCTCTTCGCTCGGACCCTGTCACCGAACTCCACGACGGCAACGAAGCTGTTGCCGGACGTGCCGTAGATGCGCTTCGTGCCCGGGTAGCGGCGCGCTCGGAACGAGGCCAGCGCCCCCCAGTCGCCCGACGCCATCGCAACCGGCAGGCTCGGCGCGCTGTCGTCGTAGGGATGCACGATGTCCCCGGTCAGCCGCTGGTAGCGGTTGACCTCGCCCCAGGGTGTGTTCCACCGGCCGAAGTCCGAGGCCAGCATGTCGACCGTCGCGGCGAAGACGCGCAGGCGTTCCTCGTTGGGCGAGCCGGTACCGAAATAGTCGATCAGGTCCATACCGCGCAGGCCGTCCGGGTTCGCCCCCTCGTCGCGATAGCGCATGCCATAGAAATGGGCGAGTGTCATCGCGACGCTGTCGATCGAGACCGTGTAGTCCCAGCCTCGCAACGCGGAGATCGGCTCGGCGAGTTCCGGGTAGTCGGCGCCGGATTCGTCGTAAGCGGCGACGAGCCCGGGAATCAGCTTCTCGAAGCCGGGCAGTGCCGGGTCGTAGGCGAGCTCGATCAGGCCGTCGAGCGTCAGGCCCTTGGCCCCGGACAGCACGCGCACCGCGTGTATACCGCGGTAGCTCTCCATGTCCGGCGCCATGTAGACGGGGTAGTCCTCGCGCTTGGGGCTGTAGGGACCGGCCGCCGTGAACGGTGTCGAGTTGCAGTTCTGGATCCAGCCGTTCGGCGGATTGAAGACCGTGACGATCTCGTCGACCGTGTGCAGCCCCTGCCAGTCGGTCGCCGGGTCGCTGCCGTCGACCGGCTTCGAATAGTCGAATGCCGGGTCGCGCCGCGGGATGAAGTCGCCGTGGTAATAGGCGATGTTGCCAGACGAGTCCGCGTACACCGTGTTGTTCGACGAATTCGTGCGGATGTCCATCATCTCGCGGAAGCCTTCATGGCCGGTCTGCCTGGTCCGGACGTAGGACTGCCTTAGCGCGTTGACCGGGTCCCAGTTGATCTTCGTGGCCACCCACTTTCCGCCCAGCATGTGGGTGATCGGGCCGTGGTGCGTGCGATACATGGGGAAAGTCCGTTCCGCCATCGAATCGCCGTCACGATACTTCAAGGTGACCTCGGACACTTCGACCGGGCGCAATTCGTTGCCGTATCGATAGAAGATCGCCCCGTCGTCCCGCTCGATTACGTCCTCGACGAAGTCGTCCATGAAGTCGACGTCGGTCGACGTGTGCATCCAGCCGGTGTGCTCGTTGAAACCCTGGTAGACGAAGAACTGGCCCCAGGTCACCGCTCCATAGGCGTTCAGGCCTTCCTCGCTGACGACGTGTACCTCTCCGCGGAAGAAGAAGGTCGTGTGCGGATTGATCAGCAGCATCGCGTTGCCGGATTCGGTCAGCTCCCCGGAAATCGCGAAGCCGTTTGAGCCGATCGGGTTCTCGTAACCGGAATACTGCGCCCGCGCCGCCGCGACGACCTCCGCGTCGACGGACTCGCCGCGACCGTAGAACGCCTCTATGCCGGG
>JAOUIH010000040.1 GCA_029884165.1 Gammaproteobacteria bacterium
GGCATTCACCAGAATCGACTGAACGCCGTCGCACGACAGCTCAACGAACGACCACGTAAAACGTTACACTTCAGAACGCCGGCAAAATGCTTTGCCGAATGTGTTGCATCGACCGGTTGAATCCGCACTCGACAGTGGCCACTGCGTCTCCTCGCGCCCTCCGAAGTCGGGCGATCAGTCGAACTCCTCGGTATCGATCTCCGCCTGTGTCGCCGCGGCGTAACGCGGACCGCTCACAGTCTCCTCGTTGATCAGTTCGTCGAGGGCCTGCACCGTTGTTGCAGACAGTTCAAGGTCGAGCGCACCGAAATCCTCCTCGAGATGCGCTGGCGACGTGGTGCCGGGGATCACGTGGATGTGCGGCGCCTGCTGCAGCACCCAGGCGAGCGCCGCCTGAGCCGGGGTGGCGCCGGCAGATCGCGCAATTACGCGGAAGCGCGGCAGCAGCTCGCAATTGGCAGCGAAGTGCGGCGGCTGGAAGCGCGGCCAGCCGCGGCGCAGGTCGCCTTCGCCGAAGGTCGCCGGATCGAGATCGACCGAGGTCAGGAAGGCTCGGGCAAGCGGCGCAAAGGCAACGAACGCGGCACCGACCTCGCGGCACGCGTCTAGCACCGCGATCTCTACGTTCCGGCTCCACAGCGAGTACTCGGACTGGACCGCCGCGATCGGGTGCACCGCGCCTGCGCGCCGCAGCGTGTCGGCGGAAACTTCGGACAGGCCGATCGCCCGGATCTTGCCCTCGTCGACGAGTTGTCCGAGAAAACCGATGCTTTCCTCGATTGGCGTCTTCCTGTCCCAGCGGTGCAGATAGTAGAGATCGATGACCTCGGTCTGCAGCCGCGCGAGCGAGGCCTCGATATCTTTGCGCAGCATGTCCGGGTGGCCGTCGATGACGCGTTTGCCGTCGACGCCGCGCATGCCGCACTTGCTGGCGAGCATGATCCGCTCGCGCTGCGGTTTCAGTACCGACCCGAGCAGTTCTTCGTTGTGCCCGAAGCCATAGAGCGCGGCGGTGTCGAAATGGGAAATGCCGAGGTCCAGCGCCGTGAGCAGCACGCGTTCGGCTACTTTCCGCGGCGCCGGGTTGCCGTAGCCGTAGGACAGGTTCATGCAGCCGAGGCCGACGGCGGGCGTGCTGGAGCCGGCGATCTCCCGCAACCTGGCCGGCATGCAGATCAGCTCTCGAGCTGCTGCTCGATCTGGTGCAGCACCCGGTAGCAGGGCAGCACCTGGGCGACCGACGCGTTGGGCTCGCGGTCCTCGCGGATCGCCGCCAGGAACTCGCGATCCTGCAACTCGATCCCGTTCATCGATACATCTACCTTCGATACGTCTACAGGCTTTTCGTAGCCGTCGACGAGGTCGTCGTAGCGCGCAATGTACGTGCCGTTGTCGCAGATGTAACGGAAGAATGTGCCGAGCGGTCCGTTGTTGTTGAACGAAAGCGACAGCGTCAGGATCTTGCCGCCGGTGGTCTTCAACTGGATCGACATGTCCATCGCGATGCCGAGCTGGGGATGCTTCGGGCCCTGCATCGCGTGCGCCTCGACGATTTCCTCACCGGTCTGGTACTGGAACAGGTCGACCGTGTGTGCTGCGTGATGCCACAGCAGGTGATCGGTCCAGGATCGCGGCTCGCCGAGCGCATTGGTGTTCGTGCGCCGGAAAAAATAGGTCTGCACGTCCATCTGCTGGATAGACAGCTCGCCCGCCCTGATCTTGTTGTGTACATACTGGTGTGACGGGTTGAAGCGGCGGGTGTGCCCGACCATGCAGACCAGCCCGGTTTCCTTCTGTACGCGGTTCACGTCCTCGGCGTCGGCCAGCGAATCGGCCAGCGGGATCTCGACCTCGACGTGCTTGCCCGCCTGCATGCATTCGATCGCCTGGGCGGCGTGCATCTGGGTCGGTGTACAAAGTATGGCCGCGTCCGCTTCGTCCAGGGCGAGCGCGTCGCCGAGCTCGGTGAACACATGCGGCACGCCGTACTTCTTCGCCACTTCCTCGCTGCGCTTGTGCTCGCGTCCGACGATGGCAATGACCTCGGTCCCGCCGATCTTCTTGAGCGCGTCCAGGTGCTTGATGCCGAACGCGCCCGGTCCTGCAAGAATCACTTTCATCAATAGCTCCGGAAGATCTCAGACAGTGTTTTCGTAAATGACGTGGCCGACAGCCGTGTTCGAGGCCGGAACGTGATAAAAGCGATGCACTTCTTTGGCATCGGCGTTCAGTGCGCCACGCATGATGAGCCACATCACGAGTTCGATGCCCTCCGAACCCGCGTCCCGGACGTACTCGAGGTGCGGAACCTTGGCCAGTTCGTCCGGTTCGTCCCGCAGCCGGTCCAGGAATCGCTTGTCCCAGGGCTGGTTGATCAGTCCGGCGCGCGGGCCTTGCAGCTGGTGACTCATGCCGCCAGTGCCCCAGATCTGCACGTTGAGGTCCCCGTCGAAACTGTCGACGGCTCGCCGGATCGCCTTGCCGAGCTTGTAGCAGCGCTGCCCGGAGGGTGGCGGATAGACGACCACGTTGACGGCGAAAGGAATGACGAGGCAGGGCCATTCTCTCGGCTCGCCGAACATCAGCGAGAGCGGCACCGTGAGCCCGTGGTCGACGAACATTTCGTTGACGATCGTCAGGTCGAAATCGTCCTGGATGACCGACTGGGCGACGTGCCAGGCGAGGTCCGGGCAGCCCTTGACCATTGGCACCGGCCGTGGCCCCCAGCCTTCATCGGCGGGCGGAAACTCGGCCGCGCAGCCGATCGCGAAGGTCGGTACCAGCCGGAGGTCCAGCGCCGTCGCATGGTCGTTGTAGACGAGGAAGATGACGTCGGGTTTCTGTTTCCGGATCCACTTCTTCGAGAATTCGTAGCCGTCGAACACCGGCCTCCAGTAGTCCTCCCGGGTCTTGCCGAGATCGATCGCGGCGCCGATCGCCGGCACGTGGGAGGTGGTCACGCCTGCTGTTATCCGTGCCATGCTATTAACCTTTTTTCGTCGGTTTCCAGTCGGGGCTGCGGCCCCCGGCAAGCATCATTGCCCGGTACTCCTCGCGCGACATGCCGGTCATCGAGGAGGCGGCCTGCTCGAAGGACTGCCCGTCGGTTGCGAAAAGCTTGGCCAGGTAATAGATGTTGCCGCCGGCGGCGATCATCCGGTTGTAATCACGGGTCAGCACGCCCTGCTTCTGCTCTTCGGTCATCGGCCATTCGTCCAGGTAGGCACGCTCGTTCGCCTTGAAGCGCTCGCGATTCTCGGCTTTCATCAGCGACATGCAGAACTGGTTAAGGTGGTAGCCGCGTCGCGCCATGTCCGCATCGAAAATCGTCGTACCCGGGACGTCGGCATAAGGTTTCTTCAGCGCCATCAGTCGGTCTCCTCGGGCCAGTAAAGTCTCATCGGGTTGTCGACCAGCAGTCTGTGCTGCAGATCGCGCGTCGGCGCAATCCTCGGAATGAAGTCCACGAGTTTCCCGTCGTCCGGCATGTGGGACTTCATGTTGGGATGCGGCCAATCCGTTCCCCATAGTACACGCTCAGGGAATTCCTCGACGACCCGGCGCGCGAAAGGCACGACGTCATCGTATTCGGGGGGACCGGATTTGCTCAGGCGCTCCGGGCACGTAGCCTTGCACCAGACGTTGTCGTTCTCGCGCATGAAGCGCAGGAACAGCCCGAATTCGGGTCCGTCCGGGTCTTTCGTCACGTCGGGCCGGCCCATGTGATCGACGACGATCGTGACCGGCAGCCCGGAGAAAAAGTCGTATCGCTCGGCGAGGTCGGCGGCCTCGAAGTAGATCACGACGTGCCAGCCGAGCGGTGACAGTCGTGCGGCGAGCGTCTCGTACTCGTGCTGGGGGCGTGCGTCGACCAGGCGCTTTACGAAGTTGAAGCGCGCGCCGCGGACACCCGAACGGTCCAGCTCCGCAAGATCCTCGTCGCTGATTGCCGGCGACACGCTGGCGACACCCCGGGCCTTGCCGTTCGAGTGCGCGATCGCATCGCACATCGCACGGTTGTCGTGCCCGTGGCAGGTTGCCTGGACGATGACATTGCGCGAGAAGCCGAGGAAATCCCTGAGCTCCCACAGCTTTTCCTTCGGCGCATCGCAGGGCGTGTACTTGCGCTCGGGCGCGAACGGGAAGCTGTCGCCGGGGCCGAAGACGTGGCAGTGCGCATCGACAGCGCCGGTCGGGAGCCTGAAACTCGGCCTGCTCGGCGACGGGTGAAACGGCAGCCAGTCCGGGTCCATCCGGAACGTCGTCATCGGCCCTGCGCCTTCAGTAAGGCGTCGAGGCGCGGGTATACCCGGCGGATGTTGCCCGAGTAGACCTTGACGCGATCGTCCTTCGACAGGTCCAGGCTGTCCACGTAGCGCTTGGTGTCGTCGAAGTAGTTGCCGGTCTCGGGGTCGATGCCCCGGACCGCGCCCACCATCTCCGAGCCGAACAGGATGTTGTCGATGTCGATGACATCGAACAGGAGGTCGATGCCGGGCTGGTGGTAGACGCAGGTGTCGAAAAACACGTTTTTCATCACGTGTTCGGCCAGGGGCGGTTGCTTCAGCATGTCGGCAAGCCCACGGTAGCGGCCCCAGTGATAGGGTACCGCGCCGCCGCCGTGCGGGATGACGAAACGCAGCGTCGGGAAATCCGTGAACAAATTGCCCTGGATGAACTGCATGAAGGCCGTCGTATCGGCATTTATGTAGTGAGCGCCGGTCGCATGGAAATTCGGGTTACAGGTGCCAGACACATGAATCATCGCCGGTACGTCGAGCTCGACCATCTTTTCGAAGAACGGGTACCAGTGCTTGTCGATCAGGGGCGGTGAGGTCCAGTTTCCCCCGGACGGGTCCGGGTTGAGATTGCACCCGACGAATCCGAGTTCGTTGACGCAACGCTCGAGTTCCTCGATCGAGTCCGAGATAGGCACGCCGGGCGATTGGGGCAGCTGGCAGCCGCCGACAAAGTTTTCAGGGTACAGGTCCACGACGCGCTTGATCAGGTCATTGCAGGCACGTGACCAGGTTTTCGAGACTGCGGCATCGCCGAGATGGTGCGCCATTGCGGACGCACGCGGCGAGAACAGCGTCATGTCGGCGCCCCTGGCCCGCTGCAGTTTCAGCTGGTTGTTCTCGATGGTCTCCCGGATCTGGTCGTCGCTGATTCTTGCCGGCCCGGGCTTCGGCAGCGTCGGGTCCCTGAAATGCGCCAGCTGCGCCTCACGGAACTTCTGGTGCGGCTCCGGGGCGGTCGTGTAGTGGCCGTGACAGTCGATAATCAGCATGATGTTTGGCTCCGAATCGAATCCAGCGTGGCTGCCAGTTCAGGCTGGCCCAGCGCGGACGAGAAGTCGGCCGCCCATGCCTGGCGCTGCACGCAGGCCAGGCTCATCCAGGGCTCAACGCCCGAGTCTCTGACCGTCATTGCGACCTCGCGCATTTCCTCGGCGCGGCGTTTCCCGTGCTCGACGCTGCGCTCGATCATGTAATGTGCGAGCTCGCGCAGCCCGCGAGATGCCAACAGGTCCCGCAGCGAGTCGAGCACGTCATTCTCGACGCCGTAATACCGTGCCGCCAGCATGCTCTCCGCAAACAGCGCCTCCATGCCCTTGACGATGACGCTTCGGCACATCTTCGTAGCCGAGGCAATGCCCAGCTCCGCCGAGCAAACCGAGGCGCCCGAGAACCCGATCGAGCGGGCGAGCGGCAGAAAGTCGGCCGCTTCGGGCCCGCCAAGCAGCACCGGCGACGCGATGCCGCGTGGGTGTATCGGCGACATCACGGCGGCCTCGACATAGCGACCGCCCGCGGCGGCGACCAGCTCCGCGCAGCGCCGCCGGGTCGAGGGCGCCACGGAGTTGAGATCAAGGACGCGGCAGCCGTCCGCCAGGCCGGGGAGCACCGACCGCGTGGCCGCCTCATCCTCTGCGGCAGTCACGGCGGAAATAACGAGCGCGCATCCGCGGCCGAATTCGGCGGCTGACCGGGCCGGCTTTATTGCAGGGCGCGCAAGCAGCGAGCGGCTCGGCTCGCTGGCTGGATCAGCGAAGCGTATGTCCCACGCCCGGAGGGCCAGGTCCTGCCGGTCAGCGAGGTCGTCGGCGAGCGCCGTGCCGACTTCTCCGAAGCCCAGCAGGCCGATGCTCATCGCCCCTTTCACCCCGGACTCCAGGCCGCAGCTGGAACGAATACTTCGCCCTGCATCAGCTTGCGAGCGGTTCGCAGCAGTGCGGAGCGGCGGATGTAGACCTTGCCACCCCCAAGCTCGAGATCGATCTCGACCGTCAGGAACCCCGTCGGGTGCTGCACATCGAGGCGGTGCGTGCCGGTCGCCGCCGCGGTGCCGCTAACCTGCTGCGCGACAGAGCCGGGGATTACGCACGCCGCGGCGACGCTGGCCGCGCCGAGCACGCCGATGGAGTCGTGCACGCGGTGCGGGATGAACGTGCGCGTGGCGATAGCAGAGCCGTCTGTCGCAGGGGCAACGAGGCACATCTTGGGTACGGTCTTACCGGCGACATCGCCGAGATTCATGCGCTCGCCAATCGCGAGGCGGATCGATTCGACCGCCTTCTTCAGATCGGCATCCCCTTCGAGCTGCTCGGGAGTTTCCATGCCTGTCTTGCCAAAGTCGGCCGCGCGCAGGATGACGACCGGCATTCCGTTATCGATACAGGTGAGCTCCACTCCCTGCACGCTGTCGACGGACGAACCTGTCGGCAGCAGCGCGCCGCAACTCGATCCTGCGATGTCTTCGAAATCGAGAACGACGGGCGCGGCAGTGCCGGGCACTCCATCGATGCGCGCATCCCCCTCGTAGGTCACGGCGCCGCCCGGCGTCTGCACGTGCGCCACCGCGATGCTGCCTGTGTTCAGCATATGGATACGGACCGTCGTCTTGCCGCCGGTCGCACTCACGAGGCCCTGTTCTATGGCGAAAGGCCCGACGCCCGCGAGTATGTTGCCGCAATTCTGGGTGTCCCGGACGCTGGCCTCGTCGACCACGACCTGGAGGAACAGGTAATCGACGTCTGCGTCGGGCCGCGAGGGTGGCCCGATGACGGCGACCTTGCTCGTCAACGGGTGGGCGCCGCCCATGCCGTCTATCTGGCGCGGGTCCGGCGATCCCATCGCGGCGAGCAGCACGCGATCGCGCAACCCTGCGTCGTCCGGCAGGTGCTTGCGATGGAAATACAGGCCCTTGGATGTGCCGCCGCGCATCGCCACGCATGGAATCGCTGTCTGGCTCATTCAGTCGGCTTCGTCGGCTTTTACGTACCTGAGTCCCTTCTCCGCGAGTCGCTCTCGCATCTCGTAGATATCGAGACCGAGCTCACCTTTTTCGAGCCGGCTTCGCTTTTCTGCCTCGTTCGCCTCGCGCGCGCGCGCCTTCTCCAGAACCTGCTGCGCGTTTCTGCGGGGCACGATCACCACCCCGTCATCGTCAGCGACGACCAGGTCGCCCGGATTGACGAGGGCGCCGGCACAGACGATAGGCGTATTGACGTTGCCGAGTGTCTCCTTGACGGTACCTTGGGCGAAGACGGCCTTCGACCAGACCGGGAAGCCCGCCTCGGTCAGCGTCGCAATATCGCGGACGCCTGCATCGATGACGAGACCGCGCACGCCCCGGGCCTCGAGCGAAGTCGCCAGCAGGTCGCCGAAATAACCGTCTTCGCAGGGACTCGTGGGTGCAACCACCAGGATATCCCCCGACTGGCACTGCTCTACTGCGACGTGGATCATCCAGTTGTCTCCGGGCGCAACCTCGCAGGTTACGGCCGTGGCCGCGACGCGTACCGGCCGGTAAATCGGGCGCATGTACGAGGCAAGGAGGCCCGTGCGACCCTGGGCCTCGTGTACCGTGGCCACTCCGATGCTGCTGAAAGCCTCGACCACGGACGGCGGAACGCGCGCGGTGCCGGTCACGACGACGGCCATTGGAAAACTCCCGTAATTACCTGCCCGGTTCGGGCAATTGGCCTGCTAAAACAGAAATATACAGCGATTTTCCGGCCGGCTGAGGCTGACCCGGCGTAAGCTTTTTTGCACGAGCATGAATTTTTGCGGCTCGCCGGACACCGGCCGCGGCGCTCGATTTATCCTTGCTCGAACCCCGCCGAGAGACGAGACGATGTCCATCGAGAAACGCACACAGGTCGGCATCATCGGTGCCGGCCCGTCCGGACAGTTGCTGGCCAGGCTGCTGCACCGGAAGGGTATCGATGTCGTCGTGCTGGAACGGCGTTCGCGGGAGTATGTCGAAGGCCGCATACGAGCCGGGGTGCTCGAGCAGGGGACTGCCGCCGTCTTGGAATTGGCGGGCGCGGCCGAACGTATGAGGACCGATGGCCTCGAGCACGATGGATTCCTGATAGCGTTTGACGGTCGCGTCGCGCGGGTCGACCTGCAGAAGTACGGCAATTCGCCGGTGTTCGTCTACGGCCAGACCGAGGTCACGAAGGATCTCAATCGCCTCAACGAGGCGGACGGCATCCCGGTCCACTACGGGGTCGAGGTGACAACGATTCGGGACCTCGACGGGGACGCCGCGAGAATCGTCTACAAGGTCGACGGCAAGGAGCACGAACTCGCCTGCGATTATGCCGCGGGCTGCGACGGCTACCACGGCGCCAGCCGCCGATCGATGCCGGACAGTATCCTGCGTGAATTCAAAAAGACCTATCCATTCGGCTGGCTGGGCGTTCTCTCCAATACCCGGCCCGCATCCCACGAGCTCGTCTACTCGAATCATTCCCGAGGCTTCGCACTCTGTTCGCAACGTTCGACGAGCGTCAGTCGCAACTACATCCAGGTGCCGGCCGATGAGCGCGTCGAGGCCTGGAGCGACGATGCGTTCTGGGACGAGCTCAGGCGGCGTTTGCCAGCCGAGATCGCCGATCCGCTGGAGACCGGAGTGAGCGTCGAAAAGTCGATAGCGCCGCTCCGGAGTTTTATCGCAGAGCCGCTGCGCTGCGGCCGCCTGTTTCTCGTCGGTGACGCGGGGCATATCGTGCCGCCGACCGGCGCAAAGGGGATGAACCTCGCGGCGTCAGACGCCGCGATGCTGGCGTCGTCGCTGGGTGCCTTTTATGCGGACAGAGACTCCCGCGGCCTGGAGCGCTATTCGGAAACGGCGCTCGACAGGATCTGGAAAGCGGAGCGCTTTTCCTGGTGGTTCACGATGGCGAGCCATCGCCTGTCCGACAACCCCTTCGATCTTCGCATGCAGGTCGCCGAACTCGATTACTACACCGGCACCCGCGCCGGGCTGACTTCCATTGCCGAAAATTACGTGGGCCTGCCGATCGAGGACCCGGTGACGGGCGGGACCATTCCCTGAAGCGCCGCTGCTGCGGCGTCTCGGTTACTGCGTATTGGCAGGCGTCGCGAACGTTGCAATCGTCGACCCGAGGCGAGCTATGGAGGATGCACAGTTGGCGGATACGAAGGCGGAAAGACAATCGATACCGGGCACGACGATCTTCGACGGCCGGCAGGCCATGCGCGGCTATGCGCTCAACAAGATGTGCTACTCGTTCAACAGGGCAGAAAACCGCGCGGAATTCCTCGCGGACGAGGACGCATACTGCGCGAAATACGGCCTGGATGAGGAGCAGCGCGAGGCGATCCGCAAGCGTAACGTGCTGGACCTGATTGCAGCCGGCGGCAACATCTACTACCTCGCCAAGTTCGCGGGGATCTTCAAATTGAGCGTCCAGGACGTCGGAGCCCAGCAGACCGGCATGACGGTCGAGGAATTCAACGAAAAGCTGAGAAGGGCAGGAGACTGAGCATGGCGCGCGTAATCGGCGGAATCACGACCTCACATATCCCGGCCATCGGCAACGCGATTGCCAACAAAAAGTTCGAAGAACCGTACTGGAAGCCCTTTTTCGAAGGCTATCCGCCGGTCCGGAAATGGCTGGCGGAGCAGAGGCCGGATGTGGCCATCGTGTTCTACAACGATCACGGGCTGAATTTCTTTCTCGACAAGCAGCCGACCTTCGCGGTCGGTGCGGCACCTGAATACCAGAACTCCGACGAAGGCTGGGGTTTATCGACGATCCCGCCGTTTCCCGGTATCCCGGAACTTTCCTGGCACATCATCGAGACGCTGGTGGAAAAGGAGTTCGACGTGGTGACTTGCCAGGAAATGCTGGTCGACCACGGATTCTGCGTGCCGATGCAGCTGCTGTGGCCGGACTACCGCAAGTCGCCGATCCGCACCGTGCCGATATGCATCAACACGGTGCAGCACCCGCTGCCGTCGCCGTCACGCTGCTTTCGCTTCGGCCAGGCCGTCGGCGACGCGGTGCGCTCCTTCGACGAGGACCTGAAGGTCGTGGTGCTCGGCACCGGCGGCCTGTCGCACCAGCTGGACGGGGAGCGGGCCGGGTTCATCAACAAGGAATTCGACCAGATGTGCATGCAGAAGATCGTCGAGGATCCCGAGTACCTGACGAAATACTCGATACTCGATATCGTCCGCGAGGCCGGCGCGCAAGGCGCGGAGCTGATTCTCTGGCTCGCTATGCGTGGGGCGCTGTCGAAGACGGTGAAGGAGATCCACCGTAACTACCATATCCCGATTTCGAACACTGCATCGGGTCTGCTGCTGCTCGAAAGCGCCGGCTGACAGCCGTCAAAAAACCAAGGGGGCCGAAGCCCCCTTGGTCGTCGCCCGATATCCTTGCTTCAGAAATCGTATTCGAACATCAGGTAGGTCTGGCGCGGTCGCGCGTAGCCGATCTCCGCATAGCCGCTGCCGGTCGTCAGCGACGAGTTGCCGCCCACCGAGTATTGCTCGTCCGTCAGGTTGGTGACGGCGAACCGGGCGCGCCAGTTGCTGTCGTCGGATGCGACGACCAGCGCGAAATTCACGAGCGAGTACGACGAGTCGACGGCGATCTCCTCCGTGTTGTTTGCGTCCCAGTACACGTCGTCGCGGTAGAGCAGATCGATGCGCGGCGTGACGGTCCACCCGTTACCAAGCGCCCCGATAAACGAGATGCCGAGGTTGTACTGCAGCTCGGGCGTGAACGGCAGCTTGTTGCCTACCGCGACGCCGATACCCGTGCCGGCGATCTCTCGCAGGCTGTCGACGCTCGAATCGAGCACGCCGACCCCGGCATCGATCTGCCAGGCATCGGTCGGCAGCCAGGTCATCTCGAGTTCCGCGCCGTCGATACTGGCCTCGCCGGCATTCGCGAGGTAGGGGGCCACGCCGGAGCGGTACGTGAACTGCAGGTCGGTGTAGTCGGTCGTGAAGATCGCGCCGTTCAGCCGCAGCGTGTTGTCGAGCAGGTCCATCTTGAGGCCGACTTCCCAGGTTGCGGCCTCTTCCGGGCCGAACGAGTGAATTCCGAGCGCGAAGGCCGCGGCAGCCGCCACCGCGTTGTTGTACGGCGGCGTACCAGGCACCAGGCCGAGCTGGGTCGCGCAGGGCTCGAGGATCTGGCAGGTGTTGAAGTGGCTGTTCCAGCCGCCGCCCTTGAAGGCCTCCGAATAACTCAGGTAGCCCATGACCTGGTCCGTGAAGCTGTATGCACCCGAGGCGGTGAACGAGAAGTCGTCGAAGGTCTTCTCGTATTTCTGCACCGGAAGGTACTTCGCATCCGGGTTGATGTAATTGAACTGGTCCGGGATGGATGCCTTGGTGTCCTCGGTGTAGCGACCGCCGACGGTCAGCGCCAGCCTGTCGGTTGCGTCCCAGGTCCATTGCGTGAACAGCGCCCAGGTGCTGTTGTCGGTGATGTTGTTGTCGCTGTCTTCCTGTACGCCCGGCGCCGGGTCGTTGAGCTGCACGTAGACGAGATCCGTGATCTTCTCCTGGAAGTAGAAGATCCCGGCGGTTCCGTTCAGGCGGTCCGACGTGAACTGCGCGCGGAATTCCTGGCTGAACTGGTCGCCTTCGCTGTCGTAGTCGGTGTGCAGGATCGACAGCGGTGTATTGTCGGCATCGCGTATGCCCTCCCAGTCCAGCGTGCGCAGCGCCGTGATGGACTTCAGCGACCACTGCTCGCTGAGTTCGAAATCGAGGTGCAGCGAGCCGCCCCAGTTCGTCATCTTGCTTTCGATCGGGTAGGTGCCGTTATTGGCGTACGGCCCCTTGTTCTGGAAGTCGTTCGCGCAACGGTCGTCTTCGATCATCGGCACGGGAACTCCCGGTGGCGGGAATACCGCTCCCGGGCAGCCGGCATCGCGGCTCGCGATGATCTGGAATGTCGCCGCCTCGTTGCTTGCGGCGAAGACCATCGCATTGCCGTTCTCGTCGGTCTCCGTGTAATCGAACTGGACCTTGGCGGTGAAGCGATCGCTGATGTCGAACAGGATCTTGCCAGTCAGCGTCATTACGTCGGTGTCGCCCAGGTCCTCGCCGGTCTGGATGCGCGTGACGTAGCCGTCCTGCTGGCGAATTCCGAAGGAGAAGCGGCTCTTGACGGTGTCGGAGAATGGAACGTCCACGGCAGCAAAGAGGTCGGCCAGGTTGTCCGTGCCTGCGCCGAAACGGATCTCGCCGCCGAATTCCTCGCCAGGATCGACGGTCGTCAGCAGGATCGCGCCGCCGACGCTGTTCTTGCCGAACAGCGTGCCCTGCGGACCGCGCAGGACCTCGACCGTGCGGATGTCGCGGAAATCCATCGTGCCGCCGATTGACTGGCCCATGTAGACGTCATCGATGTACAGGCCGACGCCGGGATCGACGCTCGATGTCGGGTCGATCTGGCCGACACCGCGAATGACGATGACCGACGAATTGTTGTTGCCGGCCAGCGTCGTCATGTTCGTAAACTGCAGGTTCGGCGTGATCTGGGCGAGCTGGTTGCTGCTCAGGATCATGCGATCGCGCAGGTCGTCCGCGGTAAAGGCTGCGACGGAGACCGGCGTGTCCTGTACGCTCTCCTCGACGCGACGCGCGGTCGTGATGATCTCGTCCAGCGTTCCCCGGGCGGCGGTTTCTTCCTGTGCCCAGGAGGCGTCGCTCGCAGTTAGTGCGAAGCCGCAGGCTGCGGCGGATACCAGGTAGCTTGGTATTCTGATTTTCATCTTGCTTGGGCCTCCCCCCGGAGTTATTTCAGCAGCGTGGATCAATGACTGTGCCGGCCCGGAAAGCCTGCGCTGTCCCGACCCATGGCGGCGATCCGATGTGCGGTGTCGAACCTTTATAAACAAGAGCGTAGCAATCGGTCCGAGCCCGGAATGCCGCCCTGCATGCATATTGCGACCAGACGCATGAATTTGCACGCTCGGCAGGCGCAGGAGAAACAGTAATTGCGCCTCATTCGCAACTGGCGAAGGGGCGTTCCCGCTGGCGCCGCGGGGACAGCCTGCCGCTTTAGCGGTACAGTTGGCCACAACGCAACGGCAGACAGACGGTAATCGCGCCCAGGTGTCGACAATGAGCAGCGAATATTTCGACGTCATCATCGTCGGTGCCGGACTGTCCGGCATCGGCGCCGCGTGTCACCTGCAGCGGCGGTGCCCGGGCAGGACTTATGCGATCCTCGAGGGCCGCGCGGCAATGGGCGGTACCTGGGACCTGTTCCGCTACCCGGGTATCCGCTCGGACAGTGACATGCACACGCTGGGCTACAGCTTCAAGCCCTGGCGCGAGTCGAAAGCGATCGCGGACGGCCCGTCGATCCTGGAGTACATAAGACAAACCGCGCGCGAATACGACGTCGAGAGGCACATCCGGTACGGGCATCTGGTAATCCGCGCCGACTGGTCGGGCGCGGATTCCTGCTGGACCCTGGAAGCGCGGTGCGACGACACGGGCTCACGCGTCCCGCTGCGCTGCAACGTCCTGCTGATGTGTGCCGGCTACTACAGCTACGAGCATGGGCATACACCCGCGTTCGCCGGCGCAGACCGCTTCAAGGGGACGATCGTGCACCCGCAGCGCTGGCCCGCGGATCTCGATTATCGAGGCAAACGTGTGGTCGTCGTCGGCTCGGGCGCGACGGCGATGACGCTGATCCCGGCCATGGCGCAAGACGTATCGCACATCGTGATGCTGCAGCGTTCGCCGACATACGTGATCGCGATGCCCGATCGGGACGTCATCGCCAACACGCTGCGAAGACTGCTGCCGGAAAAATGGGCCTATGCGATAACGCGCTGGAAGAATATCGGCATGCAGCGCTGGATTTATCGGCGCGCTCGCAGCAACCCCGAAAAGGTCAGGAGGAGGCTCACAGGCTGGGTGAGAAAGGCGCTTGGCCCGGACTACGATGTCGAGAAGCATTTCATGCCGCGCTACAACCCATGGGAGCAGAGGCTCTGCCTGATTCCAAACGGCGACCTGTACGATGCCATCAACTCCGGCAAGGCGTCGGTCGTCACCGATCACATCAGGAATTTCACAGAAAAGGGCATCCTGCTCGAGTCCGGCCGGGAACTAGAGGCCGACATCATCGTCACCGCTACCGGGCTGGACCTCGTCGTGCTGGGCGGGGCTGCGCTCACTGTCGATGGCCTGCCGGTCGATTTCGCGAACACATTTACGTACAAAGGCGTGATGTTCAGCGACGTGCCGAACCTGGTGTCCACCTTTGGTTACGTAAATGCATCCTGGACCTTGCGTGCGGACCTCATTGCCGAGTTCAGTTGCCGGCTGCTGAATTTCATGGATGAACACGGGTACCGTATTTGCACGCCGCGGTTGCGGGCGGCCGACCGGGGCATGCAGGCAAGGCCCTGGGTCGAGGGATTCTCGCCAGGTTACCTGCAGCGGGTTGCGGTCGAATTGCCGAAGCAGGGAGACCGCGAGCCCTGGCTCAACCTGCAGGACTACAAGCTGGACCGGAAGCGGTTCCTCGAGGAACCTCTTGAGGACGGGGCGCTCGTTTTCGAGGCCCGGCAAACCGGGGAACGCCGGGAGCTGCGCGCAACGGCCACCTGAGTTGTTCCGCGCTGCAGGGCGGGTGCGGGCAGCTTGTTCGCGGTGCGACGTTGTCCCGCACGGCTAGCCGCATGCGCTGCTCTCCTGGACCTGCCCTGTTTGACATGCCGGGCGTCACTTGCAATAAGTTGGCTGAACCCTTTCGCTGATACCGACGGAGCAGGGCCGTGCTCGAGACCACCAATCTGTTTTTCAACCGCGCCGCCGATTACCTGGACCTCACTGAACAGCATCGCGACATACTGAGGACGCCGAACCGCGTCGTGCGCGTAGAGATCATCACCGAGAGCGATGATGGAGGTCTCCATCACCACCTCGGATACCGGGTCCAGCACAGTGCAGCGCGCGGCCCGATGAAAGGCGGCCTGCGCTACCACCCGAGCATGGACGAGGATCATGCGGCGAGCCTCGCGAGCCTGATGACCTGGAAGACCGCGGTCGCCAACATCCCCTACGGCGGCGCGAAGGGCGGCATCAACTGCGACCCCTCGAAACTGAGCGAAAGCGAGCTGTACCGCATCACGACGACGTTCGTCGAACTTATCAAGGAAATCATCGGTCCGACGCGGGACATCCCGGCCCCGGACGTGAATACGAACCCGCAGATCATGGCCTGGATCATGGACGCCTATTCGAAATTCTACGGCTTCAGCCCGGGCGTAGTGACGGGCAAGCCCGTCGACCTGTTCGGTTCGTATGGCCGCGAGGAGGCGACCGGCCGAGGCGTCATGTATGTGCTCGAAGAGTGCCTGAGTGACCAGGGGCGCAAGCTGGCGGACGTCACGGTCGCCGTGCAGGGCTTCGGCAACGTGGGCAGCAATGCGGCACGCCTGCTGGCGGAGCGCGGCAGCAGGTTCGTCGCCGTGTCCGATATCACCGGCGGGCTGTATAACGAGAAGGGCATCGATATCCCGGCGCTGCTCGACTGGGTGCGTGAGCACCGCGGTGTCGAGGGCTTTCCCGGTGCGGATGGCGTGCCCGGCGACGACGTGCTCACCTGCAAGGCGGACGTGCTGATACCGGCCGCGCTCGAGGAGGCGGTGACCGTGGACAATGCAAAGGGAGTCCAGGCAGGCATCGTCGTCGAAGCCGCCAACAGCCCGCTGACTGCGGGTGCGCACGATGTCCTGGTCGGCCGGGGTGTGACGATCATTCCGGACATATTGGCGAACGCCGGCGGTGTGACGGTCAGCTACTTCGAGTGGAGCCAGAACATCCAGCAGTTCCGCTGGGAGGAGGCGCGGGTCGTCGAGGAATTGGAGAAGATCATGCGCCGCGCCTACCGGGACGTCGCCAGCCTGTCGGCGTCGGCCAGCCTGGATATGCGCACCGCCGCATTCGCGCTTGCGGTAAAGCGGGTGGTGAAAGCGGCCGCGCTCAGGCGCTCGGTGCGCCAGGCGCTGCCACCGGCGCTGCTGGGCTGATCAGTAACGATTCCGGCGCCAGGCGACGCAGCCGAAACATGCTTTATCTCACGCGCAGCATCAATGACTTGAGGTAGCGTGTCTCGGGCATGGCAGGATGTACCGGGTGATCGGCGGACTGCCCGCCCTCCATGACGACCTGCAGATCCCGCCGCGAACGCCGCGCCGCCTTCTGTATGAGGCGCTGGAAATTGTCGCGATCCACATGCTGTGAACAGGAGCAGCTGACCAGGTATCCGTCTTCAGGCAGCAGCGCGAGAGCCGCTTCGTTCAGACGCTGGTAGGCAGCGGATCCTGCGTCCTGGTCTCGCTTGCGCTTAACGAATGCGGGGGGATCGATGATGATCGTGTCTGCCGTTTCCTTGCCGCCCATATCCCTCAAGGCTTCTGCGACGTCCGCATGTATGAAATTCATTTTGTC
Organism: Gammaproteobacteria bacterium; assembly: GCA_029884165.1. GTDB lineage: Bacteria > Pseudomonadota > Gammaproteobacteria > Steroidobacterales > Woeseiaceae > JAOUIH01. Next base: position 16,759 of record JAOUIH010000040.1, read on the forward strand.
GGCAACGCCATTCAGCTCTGCATTGCGTCGCGCATAGTCGAGCGCCCGCTCGGAGGAGTCGATGCAGACGACGTGAGCGGCGCCGGCAAGGGCGGCGCTTATGCCCCAGCCACCCGCGTAACAAAAGGCATCGATCACGCGGCCCTGGTTCAGCAGCTTGCGCGCTCTCAGGCGATTATCTGCCTGGTCAAAGAACCAGCCCGTCTTCTGGCCGGCCTGTAACGGGACGATGTAATGAATACCATTTTCTTCTATTGATACTTCGTCTGGGACATCGCCGTGAGCAATCTCCGTATAGACGGGCAGGCCCTCGAGCGCGCGCTGCTCGCCGTCACAGCGAAGCAGCACGCCGTCAAGCCGCCCTATTTCGACCAGGGCATCGACAACCTGGTCACGCCAGCGCTCCATGCCGGCGGTATTGATCTGCACCACGGCGATACCGGCGTAACGGTCGACGACGAGCCCAGGCAGGCCGTCGCTCTCGCCATAGACCCAGCGATAGCAGTTCGCCGCATACAATCGCTCCCTGAGAGCCGTCGCCGAGCGCAGGCGTCTCCTGAGCTCCGCGCCATCCAATGCCTGCTCTCGCCTCCGGCTGGTGACTCTCGCCGAAATGAGCGAATGCGGGTTGACGTAGGCATGAGCCAGCCACTGGCCGCGCTGGGACAGCACTGCTACAGCCTGTCCGGGCTCGAGTCCCTTGAGCGGGCTCCGAGCCGTGTCGACCTCATTGCTGTAGACCCAAAGGTGCCCGGCCAGCAGGCGGCGTTCCTCGCCTTTCCTTAGAAAGAGGGTGGTATTGATGTCGGAGTCGGTGCCCATAATTGATTCGCCGCAGCCCTGGTTTGTGACGCCGGCGCCGGATGGCGTCTGGGCGGCAGAGTGCGGATTCTAACGGTTTGCCGCCGACGCAATCGAGTTGACCATCAACTTTCGGCGGACGCCGGCCGGCGCATACCGCCCCTGACAAGATCCCGGTTTGACTGCCGCAGGTCGATCAACGACACGCTACCGCCCGCCCGGGCCCTGAAATCCCCTGAATATCCCCGCATTTCAGAGCGATTATGGTCAACCGTTCCCTGGCATTCCGCGCAGTTCCCTCCGTTGCCGGTTGCCATCCGACTCGTGGCATTGCGGACTTCGATGCCTGTTCGCGAGTCGCTGGCCGCGGCAGGCGGGCGCTGAATCGTGGTCGGTACGGTCGCCGACAAGGTATCTACCGCTCGGCCGGGCCTCCCGGCACTCCGGGAGTCTGGGCGTCCACAACAAGAGGGCCGCGGCAGAGGCTGCTGCGGCCCGTTTCAGTTGCCGATCCGATGCCGTGTCAGTCGGAAGTCACGGTGATGCTGAATGTCAGGTTCTGTGAAAAACCCGGGAAACAGCCTTCGGCATAGACTTCGATCGTATGCAGGCCCGCTGACAGCGGCTTGAGGAACACGTAGTAGCCCTCCTGCGCAGTCGGGCTGAATACCAGCTCCGGCACGATCGATTCGTCGAAGCCGAACGGGTTGCCGGGAGCGAGTTGTACATTGAACAGGGGCGAGTCGGCGGCGCTCACCAGGAACTGGTGCAGCCGCGGCACGGCGAAGCCGTCGACGACCGGCGAGAGGTTGCTGACCGCGTCCGGACACGCTGCAAATGCGCGCACGGCCTCGTCGGTCCGGGTCTCGGGCGGATCGTTGAGGAACGCACCGTATGCCGAATTGATCAGCGGGAAGAACAGCGAGGTGCCGGCGGGCACCGTGCAGCTCCGCTCGACCGGATCGGTGCCGAAGGATCCGGCAAGAAACCAGACATCGCCCAGTTGCCGCTCGGCACAGTATGTCCCGTCGGCGTCGAACATCGGGTTCCTGTCACCCGGTACGCCCAGGGCCCACTGCCACCATTCGGCGGCCCAGTGCCCGTAGGTTTGCCCTCCGGGGGATTTGTTGACGGGGGCGATGTTCGGTACGTCCGCCAGGCTCGCACCCGCAAGGCCGACATAGACAAGTATGGCGATCGCGCCACGCGTAATCGTTTTCATCAGGTCTTCCTCCTTGAGATGACAGGCTGCCGGACTGCGATTTGTACCCGGCGGGTTCACCGGAAGCCCTTTTGTCCCGGTTCCGGCGAGTGGCCGTCCGTGGGATCCCGAGAAGGGCGGGACCGCTGGCTTCGCGCTCCCGGCTGCGTCACCGGCCGCGCTTTTCCGGTGGGGAAATACGCTAATCCCGGGCCCGGGACGCGCCCATACGGATTTTCGCCTGTGGCGGGATGCCGGTTTTTGGACTACAGGCAGCTTGCTCTGCCGGAACCACCGGGACCAAAACGCGCTAGAATGCGCAACCCCGGGTCCGGCAGGCGGACCCGGGGCAGGTAATCAGTCAATGAGCGCTCCCGGGAGGCGAGATTCGATGGGTACGGCACAGTCAAAGAGCAAGGCGGCAGCGGCACCGGGCAACGCGGACTGGCAGGCACGCAAGCTTGCGGCGATGGCGCGGGGCCAGGGCAACATCGCGCCCGTATATATCGAGCGCGCGCAGAACGCCGAGTTGTGGGACGTCGAGGGCAAGCGCTACATCGACTTCGCCACTGGCATCGCGGTCTGCAACACCGGGCACAGCCACCCGAAGATCGTCGCCGCCGTGAAGGAGCAGGTCGAGCGCTTCAGCCACACCTGCGTGATGGTAACCCCCTATGACAGCGCGGTACGGCTCGCCGAAAACCTCAATGCGCTGGTGCCCGGGAAGACGCCGAAGAAGACGATTTTCGTGACTACCGGCGCCGAGGCGGTCGAGAACTCGATCAAAATTGCCCGCGCGCACACCGGCCGCCGCGGCGTCATAGCCTTCAATGGAGCTTTCCACGGCCGGACACTGCTGGCGATGGGTCTCACGGGCAAGGTCACGCCATACAAGAACCTGTTCGGGCCGTTCCCGGGCGAGGTTTACCATGTGCCGTTCCCGATCGAGTATCACGGCATCTCCGTGAAGGATTCGATCAAGGCGCTGAATAACCTCTTCAAGGCGGATATCGCGCCGACGGATGTCGCTGCAATCATCATCGAGCCGGTGCAGGGCGAAGGCGGGTTTTACGTTGCACCCGACGAGCTGATGAGGGAGCTGCGCAGGCTTTGCGACGAGCACGGCATCGTGCTCGTCTCCGACGAGATCCAGAGCGGCTTCGGGCGAACCGGCAAGTTCTTCGCGACCGAATACTCCGGCATAGAGCCCGACCTGGTAACGATTGCCAAGGGCATGGCCGGCGGTTTTCCGCTGGCAGGAGTCGTTGGTAAGGCCGAGATCATGGACGCTCCGCTGCCAGGGGGGCTCGGCGGCACCTATGGTGGTTCCCCGGTCGGTTGCGCTGCCGCGCTGGCCGTGCTCGAGGTCATCGAAGAAGAGGGCCTGGTGGCCCGGTCAAACGAGATCGGCAAGCGCTTCAAGGCGCGGCTGCAGGGCATGCGGAAGAAGTACCCCGGCGTCATCGGCGAAATCCGCGCAGAACGCGGCGCGATGATGGCGATCGAACTGGTCCGGGACGGCGATGCGGAAAAACCCGATGCCGACCTGACGAAGAACCTGGTCGCCGCTGCCTACGCCAACGGCCTCGCGTTGCTGTCCTGCGGCGTCTACGGCAACGTGATCCGGTTCCTGCCGGCTCTGACTATCCCGGATGCGCTGATCGATGAAGGGCTGGATATCGTCGACGCCTGCCTGGGTCGCCTCCTGGCGAAATAGCGTCTGCAGGGTCGGGCCGGCTCCATCGTTTTGTCACGCCGAGGTGGCCGTCCTCCCGGGGGCATCCCTTGCGACGATATCGCAGCAAAGGATGCCCCGGGCTCACGGCTGTTTCCGAAACGGCGACAGAAGCGGCAGTTTCTGCGCGGGCTTCTTTCTTACTCGTAGCGCAGCGCGAGTACCGGGTTCGATCTCGCGATGCGGATGGCGTGCCCGGCGACCGTGACCCAGGCGAGGATTACCGCCACCACGCCGGATACCAGCAGTATCGGAATGGCCGTATCTATCCTGTCGGCGAAGAAGTTCAGGTAATTGCTCGACGCCAGGAATGCAGCCGGCAGCGCGATACAAAGGGCGAGCAGCACCGGTTTGGAGAACTGCCAGACCAGCAGCCGGGCAATCTGTAACGAGTCGGCGCCCAGGACCTTGCGTATGCCGATCTCCTTCGTGCGCTGCGCCGCCATGAATGCCGCCAGGCCGAAGAGCCCGATCAGCGCCAGGGCGAGGGCTATGAAGGCGAAACCGGCAAGTGCACCATTCATCAGCTTGAGGATGTTGTAAACGTCGTTGAACACGTCGTCCAGGAAGCGGCCCTGTATCGGATATTCCGGGATCACGCGCTTCCAGGTTTCCTCGACCTGTCCGATCGTTCGCATCATATTGTCGCTGGTTATGCGGACCGACGCGACCTGGATATTCCTGTTGTCCTGGTAGTAAACCCAGGGTTTCAGCGAATTGAACAGCCCGGTGATGTTTTGGGTCGGTACGACACCCACTATCACGAACTCCTCCAGACCGCCATCGTCGTCCACATCAAAGAACCGCTGGTTGATAGCTTCGGCCGGGCTGCTGATGCCGAGGCGCTCCAGGGCCATCTCGTTGACGAGAACATTGATCACCGACCTGTCTTCGCTGCGGCTGTCATTGGCCATGTCCCGGCCGATGTTTCGGCCTGCGAGCAAAGGTATGTCATAGACGTCCAGGAATTCCGGGGCCATACGCAGTATCTGGATGCTGAACTTGCCGGCGACGTCTCCCTGGACTCGCGACGCGTTCAACGTCGAGTTGGTCTGCTGATACGGAACCTGCCAGGAGTAGGCAACGCCCTTGACATCCGGCAGTGCCTCCAGTTCGTGGCGCAGCGTATCGAGCCTGCCTCGGATCTCATCGACATCCAGCCTCTGCAGCACGTAGACCTCGGAACGGGGGAACTCGTAGCTCGCGTTCTTGACCTTTTCGTTCTGCATGTAAACGACGGAGACGATGGCCAGCATGAAGGCCGATATGGCGAATTGCGCACCGATCATCACGGACCGAACGGTCGAGCCCTTCTTGCCCTTGCGGGCCACGTCGCGCAGCGCGTCGATCGGGCTGGCGCGGGTAATCAGCCAGGCCGGGTATAGGCCGGCGCAGATCCCGACCAGGATCACCGTGAGCACCAGCAAGGGCAGGCTCCCCAGGTAATCGAGCGTCAATGCCTTGCTGGCGAGGTTATTGAAGATCGGTATCAGCACTTCCAGCGCTGCGACAGCAATGACCATCGCGATCGCCGCGATGACGAGGCTCTCGACCAGGAACTGCGTGATCAGCTGGCCCTGCTCGGCGCCCATGGTCTTGCGCATGCCGACTTCGCGGCTTCGGCCGAGCGATTGAGCCGTCGCCAGGTTCGTGTAATTGACGCATGCGACGATCAGGACGAGGAAGCTCAGTATCTTGACGACCGCAATGACGGGCATGCCGAGGCTAACCCATATGGAGGTATTCGCGTCGACCAGCGGCACGGCCCAGAAGGCGGATATGACTTCATGAATGTTCTCCGGGACGTAGCGGCCATACATACCGTCGAGCTGGGCCTGCAGCCAGGTCAGGTCGAAGCCTTCCTTCAACGTGACGTAGGTCATGTTGCCAAGTGACAGGTTGTCCCACTCGCCCGCCTCGTCGAAGTCGCGCATTCGAGCCAGCGCCTTGAGCGGGATGAACATCTCGAAATCGGTCTCGATGATGACCAGCGAATTGAAATGCGAGTTCAGGGGCAGGTCGCGTACGACTGCGGTGATGCGATAATCGTATTCGTTGTCGAGCGTAATGGCCTCGCCCAGCACGTCCGTACGGCCAAAGTACTTGACGGCGATCGATTCGGTGATGAGTACGCCGGAAGGGTCGTCGAGCGCCGTCTCGTCCCCATGCAGATAGTCCAGATCGAAAATCCGCAGCAACTCAGGATCGGCAAAGCGTATGCCCTGGTAATAGCTGTCCGCGCCCATGGTGACCAGGTATTCCCAGATGAGCGTGCGGGCAACGTACTCGACGTCCGGGAGTTCCGTTTTGATCAACGGGCCCAGGGCGGAGTGTACGGAGTTGAACTTGTCGATGCCGACATTGAGCGCCGGCGCCGCAATGCTGCCGATCGTGTAGGTCCTCGCGGCCTTTTCGAAGAACGCGTCATGCGTGGTCTCGTAACGTACCAGCAGGTTGCCGAACACGAATACTGTCAGGCCTATGGCCAGCCCCGCGATATTGATGGTCGCGAAGAACTTGTTCTTCTGCAGATTACGCAGGGCTACTTTTACGTTGTTCCAGAACATGGGTGTACCCCGTATCGTTTCGCTGGGCGAATTCAGGCGGCGCGCTTGCTGTCGGTCACCACGTGGCCGTCGAACAGGTTCACGGTCCGGTGCGCATAATCGGCGTGTGCCGGCGAGTGCGTGACCATGACGATGGTCGTCCCGTCGGCGTTCAGGGAGCGGAGCATCTCCATGACTTCCTGGCCGTGTACGGAGTCCAGATTACCGGTCGGCTCGTCGGCCAGTATCAGGGGCTGGTTGCCGACGACTGCCCTCGCGACCGCGACCCGTTGCTGCTGTCCGCCGGACAGCTGGCCGGGCATGTGCCTGGCGCGGTGTGCAATACCCATGCGATCCATGGCGTCAGCCACCCTGCGCCTGCGCTCGGACGCGGGCATGTCGTGATACAAGAGAGCCAGTTCGATATTTTCGGCGACATTCAGTTCGTCGATCAGATTGAAGCTCTGAAAGATGAATCCGACGTTCTTCTTTCGGATTACGCTCCGCTGCGACTCCGAGTAAGAAGCGACATTCTCGTCGAAGAAGAAGTAATCGCCGCTGGACGGGCTGTCGAGCAGGCCGATGATGTTCAACAGGGTCGACTTGCCACAGCCCGACGGACCCATGATCGCCACGAAGTCGCCCGCGTGAATTTCGAAATTCACGCCGTTCAGGGCCACTGTTTCCACCTCGTCTGTCCGGTAGACCTTGTACAGGTCGTGTAGCTTGAGCATGTCCTTCCCCTTTTTAAGCTTTGCCAAATAGTTGCGCTGTTGAATCAATCCGCGCCCAGTACGAGCCGGTCCATTCCGACATAGCTCGTGTACGGTGATGTGACGACCTTCTCGCCGGGTTCGAGCCCGTCGAGCACCTCGATATAGTCTGTGTTCCGGCGGCCGAGCCGGACCGTTCGCTTGACGGCCTCGCTGCCGTCCGGGGTGACGACAAAGATCCAGCTGCCGCCGGTTTCCTGGTAAAAGGAGCCGTTCGGGATCAGCACCGCATCACTGTTGTCGCCGAGCGTGAGCTCGACCTGCAGGGTCTGGCCGCGTCGCAGTCCGGCCGGGTTGTCCTCGAATGCCATGTCGACCTCGAACTGGCCGGTGTTGACCTGCGGATAGATCTTGGTGACGCGCAGGTCGAGCGGCCGGCCGTTGTGCTCTACCCTGGCCTTCTGTTCCAGGTCGACCCGGCCGAGGTAGAACTCGTCGATCTTGACGTTGAGCTTGAAGCCCTCCGGATCGTCGACCTGGCCCAGGCGCTCGCCGCGCGAAATCGACTGGCCGATCTCGATGTCGAAACCGGATAGCTTGCCGGAGACCGGCGCACGGACCCGCAGGTCATCCAGGTTCTTGCGGGCAAATGCCAGGCCTGCCTCCAGCTGGTCATTCGCCGCACGCAGCTGGTGCAGTTGCTGCTCCTGCATGCGGGCATCGGTAGCCTGGCTCTCCAGCGTCACCTCCCGGCGATTGCGGTAATAAGTTAGCTCGTCGCGAAGTTCGTCGAGCGTCGACTGCGACACGAGGTTCTTCGAGGCGAGATCTTCCTGCCGCTCGATGCTGCGACCGAGGCGGGTGATCTGGTAATCGATCTCCACCAGGTTGCGCTTGTGGGACAGCCGATTCTGCTCGAGCTGAAGCTCGATCGTGCGCATGTTGTTAAGTTGCTCGGTCACGGCCGCTTCGCGGCTCAGCACTTCGAGCTGCAGGTTGGTGTTGGACAGCACGGCAATCGGATCGCCGGCGGCTACTACGGTCCCATCCTCGACGAATACCTGTTCGACCCGGCCGCCTTCGATGGCGTCGAGGTATACGGTGCTGCTGGGAACCAGCCGGCCGCGCAGCGGAATGAAGTCCTCGAAGGTGCCGAGCGTGACCTCGGACACCATGATCCGCTGGGCATTGATGCTGAGGCTCCGGCCGCCGGTGATGAGGCCGAGCAGCAGCCAGGCCACACCGGCGGCCAGCACCGCGCCGGCGGCATAGGCGAGCTTTCGGCCCAACGGCGCCTTGCGCGCGACGACCCGGTCCATGCCCTGGCCCGAGATGGCTCGGGGTGCGTCCTGTCGGGTCTCGGAAATCTTGCTGATCGTGCTCACGGTCGGAGTCCGGTGATTGGCTGGTAGCCAGGTATTGCAATCGCCGTGCCAAAAGCCAAGCCCCTGATTTAAATGGCAAACCGTCCAGGGTATGCGCCCCGGACTGTACGCTTCCGAACACCGGGTGTACGCTTCCGGACAGTCTTCCCGGGAGCAGGCGCGTGGTGAGCAAGGGCCGTATCCTGATCGTCGACGACGACGAGGACATCCTCACCGCCGGTCGCCTGCTGTTGCGACGCCACTTCGATTCCGTTACCACCTGCTCCGATCCGCGCCTGGTACCGGCGCTGCTGGACGAGCAGGAGTTTGACGCCGTCATGCTCGACATGAACTTCGGGCCCGGCGAGTCCAGCGGGCGACAGGGCCTGGAGTGGCTTGATCGCATACTGGAGACGGACCCGCAGATGGTCGTCGTGATGATCACGGCGCACGGCGGCGTGGACACCGCCGTCGAGGCGATGAAGCGCGGCGCCACAGACTTCGTTTCCAAACCATGGCAGAACGAAAAGGTGATTGCGACGCTGTCGGCTGGCGTCAAGCTGCGCCAGAGCCGCCTGGAAACCGAGAGCCTGCGCCAGGCGACACGCGTACTCAGCGACGCTGCAGCCTCCGGCAGCAGCCCGATCATCGGCGGGTCGCCGCAGATGCGGGAGGTGATGTCGCTCATCGACCGAGTTGCCCCGACGGATGCAAACATCCTGATCCTCGGCGAGAACGGCACGGGCAAGGAACTCGTCGCACGCGAGGTTCACAGGCGTTCGCGCCGTGCGGGCGAAATCTTCCTGCCCGTCGACATGGGATCGATCAGCGAATCGCTGTTCGAGTCGGAACTGTTCGGGCACCGGAAGGGTGCGTTTACCGGCGCGAACGAAGACCGGTCCGGCAGATTCCAGGCAGCGAACGGCGGGACCCTCTTCCTCGACGAGGTCGGCAACCTGCCGCTGCATCTGCAGGCCAAGCTGCTCAGCGTGCTGGAGCTGCGACAGGTCACGCCGGTCGGTTCCGATCGCGCACAGCCGGTCAATGTGCGCGTCATCGCGGCCACGAACCTGCCCGCCACGGTCCTGGCGGACGAGCGGCGTTTCCGCCAGGACCTCCTGTTTCGTCTCAATACCGTCGAAATCACGATTCCGCCGCTGCGGGAGCGGCGCGAAGATATCTTGCCGATCGCGCGCCACTATCTCGATCACTACTCGCGGAAGTATCAGAAGCGGGTGAAAACGCTGTCGCAGGATTCCGAGAAGGCGCTGCTGGGCGATCCGTGGCAGGGCAACGTCCGGGCGTTGCGCCATGCCGTGGAGCGTGCCGTGATACTCGGCAAGAGTGATGTGTGCGAGCCCGGGGACTTTGCCCTGACGGCCGCCGGCAGCTCGAAGTCGGCGCAGGTCTCAGCCATCCCGACGGTCTACAACCTGGACCAGATGGAAAAGCAGACCATCGAGAAGGCGCTGCGCCGGCACGGCTTCAATATCTCGAAAGCGGCCGCCGAACTCGGTTTGACGCGCGCTTCGCTGTACCGGCGAATGGAAAAGCATGGCCTTTAGGAAGTTCACGACCGGCCTGACAATCCGCCTGTTCGTCGTTGGCGTTGCGCTGACGATAACGACATGGCTGGTGCTCCAGCCCGGTTATGGGAGCGCGAGCATCATTGCCGGGTTGCTCCTGCTGCTCGCGGTCGCCGGTCTGTGGCGCTTCTTGCGGCGCACGAATCGCGAAGTAGCACGTTTCCTGGACGCCGCCCGGTACGCCGACTTCTCCCAGCGCTTCGACTTCAGCGAGGCCGGGACGGGCTTTCCGGAGCTGGGGGAATCGTTTACGGCCATCATAGAGCGCCTCCGGCAACGCAGCGCGGACCAGACCACTGAGCTCAGGCGACTAAACGCGTTGATTGAGCATATTCCGGTGCCGCTGTTGACGGCCCATGCTGACAGTACGATCACGCTGCAGAATAACGCTGCACGGCGGCTGTTCGGATCTGCGCACGTGACCAGGCTGAAGGATCTCCGACAGTTCGGGGTCGGCTTCCACGACGCGATAGGCGAGTCCATTCCGGGCGTGCGGGAGCTGGTCACTTTCCAGGTGGAGGGAATCGAGTACCACCTGACGCTGGCGACCACGGAGATCATCATAGGCGGTGCAAGCGAGCGCCTGATTTCACTGCAGGATATCCAGTCCGAGCTCGACGCGACGCAGGCCGAGGCATGGCAGGACCTGGTCAAGGTTCTGACGCACGAAATCATGAACTCGATCACGCCAGTCACGTCCCTGGCGTCAACGGCGGCTGAACTGTCGAGCGATATAGTGGTTAAAGCGGGGCACGAGTCGTCCATTGCCGCGGACCTGGCCGACCTGCACCACGCAGTGTCGACGATCGCGCGCCGGTCCGGAAGCCTGATGCAGTTCGTGGAAAGCTACCGGCAGATCAGCCGAATGACGCCGCCGAAAAAGAAAAGGGTGTTTCTCTCCGACCTGCTTGCCGCGGCGGGCGACCTGGCGCGTGCGGAGTGGCCGCACACTCGGGCCGAGCTGGAAATCCGCGTCGACCCACCGGGGCTGGACGTTCAGGCAGACCCCGATCTGCTCGAGCCGGTCCTGCTTAACCTGCTCCGAAACGCATACCAGGCCACCAGCCACGTCGAGCGACCACGCATCGAGCTGTCGGCCAGGCTGAACCGCCGTGGCAACGTCATGATCGAAGTTTCGGACAACGGTCCCGGGGTGCCGGACGAGCTGACTCGAAAAATCTTTGTGCCATTCTTCACGACCAAGGAGGGAGGCTCCGGCGTAGGACTCGCCCTCGCCAGGCAGGTGATGATCGCGCATGGTGGATTCATACGCGTCGCACGCAGCGAGGCCGGCGGCGCCAGGTTCAGCCTGACATTCTAGCCAGCCGCCGAGGGAGCGCGTCCGGCAGAAGGCCGGACCCGGCTCCGGACGATGAACCGCGCGCATGCTCGATCGACGGGCGGGCCACCCATTTCCTGCGCCCGAAGCGTGCTATTCAGCCGGCTATCAGGCCGAACTGCCGCCGACAATGTCGGCGATGGCATCCGCGTAGCGTTCCTGGACGGGCACGAATCGGCCCCGGGGATCGTCGTAAGCCAGCACGGAGCCGGTGCGGATGTCGTAAATCCAGCCATGCAGCTGCAGGTCGCCTCGAGCCAGGCGTGCGGCGACGGCCGGGTGAGTGCGCAGGTGCTGGAGCTGCAGGATGACGTTCTGCTCCAGCAACAGGCGCATTCGATCCGAATCGCTGGCATTCGGCGCAATCTCGTCGACGATCTGCACGGCGGCTTTCGCGAAGCCGAGCCAATCCCTTACGTGTGCCAGCTTTGCAATCGTCTCCGGGTACATTGCGCCATGCATCGCTCCGCATTCCGTGTGCCCGCAGATGACGATGTGCGGCACCCTGAGTGCCGCAACAGCGAACTCGATCGAGGCCGTCATGCCACCCGTGTGATTCGTATGCGGTGGCACGATGTTGCCGGCATTCCTGCATATGAACAGCTCGCCAGGGTCCGTCTGCGTGATCATTGCCGTTTCCACGCGCGCATCCGAACAGGTTATGAACAGGGCTTCCGGCGACTGGCCGCGAGACAGCCGTTCGAACAAGTCCTTTTTCTCGGGGTAGACCTCGTTCTGGAATCGAACGACGCCGGCTGCGAATTTAGGCATCTGCATGCTCCGGCATTAGCGATGATGGATTTGTAACTACGGAGACGGAAGTGGTGCCCGACTTTCGCACGGGCAGCGCATGGTCTTCAAGCGCTGAGTGTAAACGGGCTCGGTAGAGATGACCCGAATCAGGCGCCGAACGCTTCGTGCCGCATTGTGGCTGCCTTGACTCGCGATTGGCTCACCGTGCTATTTTTACTTCGCAAACTTCATTGTCATTACAGCCAGCGATTCCAGATCATGACATACAGAAACGCGTCGGACTCTCGCAGCATCCAGCAGCTGATCGAGGAGCATCGTCCAGGCTGGTCGCTCGAGCAGCGCTTCTACACGGATCCGGAAATCTATTCGCTCGAAGTGGATACGATTGTCAACCGAAACTGGATACTGGCAGGACACACCTCGCAGTTCGCCGGGCCCGGTGACTTTCGCGTCATCAACGTGGGCGAAGAGTCGGCCATCGTCATCCGTGGCGAAGATGGCGAGCTGAGGGCTTTCGCCAACGTATGTCGGCACCGCGGCTCCCTGGTTTGCCTGGAGCACAAGGGCAATGCGCGGAAATTCGAATGCCCGTACCACGGCTGGATGTACGGTACGGACGGCAGTCTGCTCGCGGCCCGAAGTATGCCGGAAGAATTCGAGAAGACCGGCTTCGGCCTGTTGCCGGTTGCGCTGGACGTTGTGCACGGCCTCGTATTCATCTGCTTCTGTGACGATCCGCCGTCCCTGGAGGATGCCAGGCGCGAGCTCTCCGGACCGATGGCGATTTTCGATTTCGAGGGCCTGAAGGTCGCCGCGCAGAAAAGCTACCTGATACCGGCCAACTGGAAGCTATCGGTCGAAAACTACCAGGAGTGCTATCACTGCGCGACGGCGCATCCGGAATATGCGCGCATGCATACCCTGATGCTGGACCCGAGGCAGCGCGAGCGTCTGCAGGACAGCATGAAGGAGCGCATGTCGGCCTGCGGGCTCGCGGAGGTCCATATCGACAGGCTGGACGTGAACACGCCGCCGGGCCAGCAGGGCTATTTCTACAGCAGGACTGCGTTATTCGACGGTTACCAGAGCGGCAGCCGGGACGGCAAACCGGTCGCCCCGCTGCTCGGCGCACTGACGGATTACGATGGCGGCGCTTCGGACCTGGGTTTCGGGCCGTTCTCCTACCTTCTCGCCTACAGCGATCATGTCGTCGCTTACGTATTCACGCCGGTGGACATCGATAGCAGCCGCTGTGAGATTTTCTGGATGGTGCGCGGCGACGCTGAAGAGGGCAGGGATTACAAGAGGGATGAGCTGACCTGGCTCTGGGACGTGACGACCGAATCCGACAAGACGATCATCGTAAACAATGCGAAGGGCGTCCGTTCGCGCTATTACAGGCCCGGCCCGCTA
>JAOUIH010000041.1 GCA_029884165.1 Gammaproteobacteria bacterium
TCTCGGCCGGTCTCGTCTGGGACGTCACCGAGAACTTCAACCTGACGTTCGACTACTACAACATCAACGTCCAGGACCGCATCTCCTCGACGGGTAACGTCGATATCCGCGGCCTGAGTGCCAATGACTCGCAGTTCGCCGACATCAACTGCCCGACCGCCAAGGGCGCGCCGTCAGGCACGGTAGCCAACTCGTTGGCGGCCTGCCTGCAGGAAACCGGCGTACCGGGTGCGTCGGACCTCGGCTCGGTTCGTTTCTACACCAACGACTTCGAGACGACGGCTGAAGGCATCGACATCGTCGCGACCTTCGACACCGACTGGGGCCGTGCCGGTAACGGCACGCTGGTCGCCGCCTGGAACTGGCAGCAGACCACGGTCGACAACGCCGGCGAGGAAGTAGACCGCAACAAGGTCGTCAACCTCGAGAATCGCAGTCCGGAGCACCGTGGTGTATTTACGTACAACCACTTCCTGAACAACTGGCGGTTCCTGGTACGCGCCCGCTACTACGATGACTTCGTGGTTGCGGACTACGGCGATGACCCGACGGATCCGGGCGTGAACGGCGTCGGCTACACGCTGACCTGCAGCGTGCCCGGCCAGCCGGTCAACGGCGACTTCCCGGATAACTGTTACTCCGGCGATACGATCTTCGACGCCGAGGTCGCGTACACCTTCGCCGAGAAGTACACGGTGGTCGTCGGCGCGCAGAACCTGTTCGACGAGCAGGGTCCGGAAGACATCGACAACTCGGACGGCTCGGTCGGTTCGGGCAACAAGTACTCCGACGCCATCCCCTGGGGTTTCGAGGGCGGCTTCTGGTACCTCCGCCTCCGGGCCGAGTTCGATTAAGTCGACCTGATGGTTTCGTTGGCCGAAAGGCTGACGACCGGAAAGGGGCGCCTGCGGGCGCCCCTTTTTTTTGGTCTATCCGGTGTGGACACACACTCTTCTCGCGCCGCCAGGCTCGGCGCCCCTCGGGCCCGGTTCCGCCGCGCCGGCAGCGCAGCCCGGGTGAAACCGACCTCGCGAAATTAGCTACACGTGAAACCAGATAGGCCCTGCCAACAGGCCGGGCAAGTATTTCCTTTACCCACCCGCGGTGATTCAATCGGGCGACCTGCGTGTGCCCGATGAGCGTGCAAGCCGCTGGGGCGGCCAAGACACGACGACGGGATCGCGGTTCCGGCCTGGCCCGCGGCTTGCCGAGGGGCCGGTCCGGATGGGGATAGCTGAGAACAAACAATAAATCAGCCTATGGGGGACGTATCAACATGAAGAAATCCAACGGGCCGGCGTGGCTGGCCATAACGACCGGTGCCCTCGGCATCGCTGCGCTGCCGACGACCGCGTCGGCGCAGCAGGCCGGGGCAAACGAGCAGGTCGAGGAGATCGTGACGATCGGTACCCGACGTGCGGGGCGCACGGCACTGGACACCGCGGTTCCGATCGACGTGTTCGGCCAGGAAGACCTGGACAGCGTGTCCTCGTCGGACCTGATCGACGTGGTCAGGACGCTGGTGCCGTCATTCAACGTCAGCCGTGAGCCGATCAACGACGGTGCGACCTTCGTTCGTCCGCCGACCCTGCGCGGCCTCGACTCCGACAAGACCCTGGTGCTCGTGAACGGCAAACGCCGGCACCGCGCGGCGCTGGTGCGCCTCGGCGGATTCGGCGCGCACGGACCGGACCTCGCGACGATCCCGTCGATCTCGCTCAAGTCGGTCGAGGTTCTGCGCGACGGCGCATCGGCTCTGTACGGTTCCGACGCGATCGCGGGCGTAATGAACTTCAACCTGAAGGACGCGGCCGAGGGCGGCGAGCTGCAGGTGCAGTACGGCGAGTACAGCGAAGGCGGTGAGCAGGATCATCGCGTCGGTCTGAACTTCGGTCTGCCGCTCGGCCAGAAGGGTTTCGTCAACATCAGCGCCGAGTGGTCGGAAGCCGAAGGCACGAGCCGAGGCGGCTTGTACGACATCTCGATCCGCCAGTCGGGCCAGCTGCCGTCGGAAGCGCGCTTGAACAACGCTGTCCAGACCATCGTCGACATCAATGGTGACCCGCTTCGCACGGAGCAGCGCTACGGGCCCGATGCGCATACCGAGGTATACGCAGCGGATGGCACGCTGATTACGATCACGAACGATAGCGACGGCATCTACGACGACCGGGACACGCGCTATGCCGACAACTGGTGCAATATCGAGGTCGGCTACCTGGAGTGCAAGGAGCAGATCTGGGGCATGCCTCGCGCCGATGCGATCCGCTCGTTCGTCAATGCCGGCTACGACCTGAGTTCGACGACCCAGCTCTACGGCTGGTTCAACTACTCGGACAGCGACTCGGACGGCAGCTTCTTCCATCGTCGTCCGGGCGTAAGCCAGCTGCTGCTGATTCGCCAGCCCGATGGCGAGATCTGGGATCCGCGTGACAAGTATCCGTCTGGATTCACGCCCCGTTTCGGCGGCAACGTGATCGACTACAGCTTCACCGGCGGCATCCGCGGCGAGTGGGGTAACGGCTTCAACTACGACTTCAGCGGGCGCAGCGGTCACAGCGAGATCATCTACCGGATGTGGAACACGATGAACCCGTCGATGGGCCCCGGCACGCCGACGCGCTTCCACCCGGGCGACCTCGTGACCGAGGAGAACGCGCTGAACGCCGACTTCTCGAAAGCCTTCGACATCGGCCTCGCGAACGAGATGAACTTCGCGTTCGGTTTCGAGTTCCGCGAAGAGAGCTACGAGCTCGTCGAGGGTGATGAGCCCTCGTACCGCGTTGGACCGTATGCAGCGCAGGATCCGTGGAATTTCGAGATCACGGCGGCCGAAGTCACAGCCGGCGACAACGACAACTGGCTTGGCGCGGGCCTCGTGGCCGGCTGCTACATACCGGGCCTGGAAGGTACGGGCTTCTTCGGTCCCGGCACGTCCTGCCCGGCAGGCGACCCGATCTACAGCGCGAAGCCGGTCGGTTCGAACGGTTTCCCGGGTTATCCGCCGAGTTTCACTGGCAAGTACGAGCGTGACAGCTGGGCGGCCTATGCGGACTTCGAAACCGACCTGACCGACAGCTTCCTGGTCAATGCCGCGTTCCGCTACGAGGACTTCTCGGACTTCGGCGACAACTTCAGCTGGAAGCTGGCTGCGCGCTGGCGTATCAGCGAGGCGTTCACGGTACGCGCGTCGGCCGGCACGGGCTTCCGCGCACCGACGCCGGGCCAGATCTCGACGGTCAACGTATCGACCCGCATCGCGTCCGACGGCACGCCGGTCGCGGAAGGTATCTTTCCGCCGGACAGCCCGGTATCGGCAATCTTCGGCGCCCAGCCGCTGAAGGACGAGACCTCGACCCAGTACACGCTGGGCCTGACCTCGACGCCGACGGAGAACCTGACGCTGACGCTCGACTATTACTTCATCGAGCTCGAAGACCGTATCGTGTTGTCGTCGGACTACGTGGTAACGCCCGAAATCGCCGCCCAGCTCGAGGCTCTCGGCGTGCCGGGCGCGAACACGATCGCGCAGGTCAGCTTCTTCGCGAACGACGTCACCAGCGAGACCTCGGGTGTGGACCTGGTTGCCACCTACAGCACGGACTGGAGCGCCGGCAGCACGACGATTTCCGCGTCGGCCAACTGGAACGACACGAAGATCACGCAAGCCGGACAGTTCCTCGACGCCGAGGACGTGTTCAACGCCGAGAACTTCGACCCGAGCTACCGCCTGAACCTGACGGCTCGACACACCTGGGCCAACAACATCACGTTCACGCTGCGCGGCAACTTCTACGGCGACCACGAGCAAGGCAGCCTCGGGGATACCCTGGCGACCGAGAAATACGGCGCACTCAGCCAGTGGGATACCGACCTGACCTGGGATATCAACGACAAGTATCGTGTCACCATCGGTGGCAACAACATACTTGACGAGTATCCCGACCGGGACACGCTGGTGGCATGCTGCGGCCAGATCTACGTGGATTCCCGCGCCGACTGGATGGGCGCCTATTACTACCTGCGTGGCACGATCAACTGGGATTGATCGTGTGCAGGTACGAGGGTGAGCGCCCGAACGTGCGCATCATCGCCCGAACCGAAGCCCCCGCCTCGCGCGGGGGCTTTTTTTTGATCTCCCTGCACTGCCGCAAGCGGTCAGCTTCCGGGGTCGAGAGCAACGATCCGCGCTTGCGCTTCAGGTATGGGCAGCGATCCAGCCGAGCAGGTCGGCCACGAACTCGTCGCGGTTGATCTCGTTCAGCATCTCGTGGCGCCCCTCGGGATAGAGCCTGAGCGACACATTCGTCTTGCCGGTTTCGCGGTAGACGTCGGCGAGCCGCGCCAGCCGGCGCGCCCCGCCGACCGGGTCCTCCGCCCCGCCGGTGACAAGGACAGGCAGGTCGGCCGGGATGCGAGCCAGCGCCCGCGGGTCGCTGATTTCGAGCAGGCCGCCCAGCAGGTCGCGCCACAGCGCGTGCGATGACGGCGCGCCGCACAGCGGGTCGGCGACGTAGCGGTCCACCTCGGCCGGATCGCGCGACAGCCAGTCGAAGGGAGTCCGGTTCGGCGCATAGCGCTTGTTGAAGGCGCCGAAACTCATGCCGCCCAGCAGCCGCGCCGTGGCGCGCGGGCCGCGCAGGCGGCTGCCGATCGCCGCGACCAGGCGGCCGACACGAACCTCGCCGCGCTTCGGCCAGGTCGAGCCCGACAGGACCAGCGCGTCGGCGCTGCCCGGCGCGCGGATCAGCTGGCTCTGCGCGAGGTAAGAACCCATGCTGTGGCCGAACAGCAGCAACGGCCGGCCGGCGGCCAGCGCCCGGGCCGACTCGTTGACGGCCAGCGCGTCGGATACCACCGCGTCCCAGCCGCCGCGATCGGCAAAGTGACCGAGCCGGGCGGCGGCCTCGCCGTGGCCCCGGTGATCGTGCGCGACGACGGCGTAGCCCGCGTCGACGCAGGCGCCGGCGAAGCGCTCGTAGCGCCCGGCGTGCTCCGCCAGGCCGTGCAGGACCTGTATGACCGCGCGCGGCTCCGACATCGGCGACCACCGGCGGAGCGGGATCCGGTGCCCGTCGGCCGCTTCGATCACCTCGCCCCCGGCGCTCACCGGGGCATGCCCCCGGCCGGCAGGCAGCGGAAGCCGAAGGCCAGCAGCAACGCGAGCTTCAGCAGTTCGCTGCTCGAATACACGGCATGCAGCATCGAGCGCGGCGGTTCGATCCCGCTGACGACCAGGTCGGTACGCGCCGACAGCTCCGGCAGCATCCAGGCCGATTGCGCCAGCACGACCAATGCCAGCGCGGCCACGAAACCCCAGTGCCGGCGGGCATCGCCCGCGGCGCGGACGAGCAGCAACAGCAGCACCAGCAGCGCCAGCTCCAGCTTGTTGAGCCCGATGAAGACTACCCGGCTGACGTCGAGAGCGATGGCCCTCGTTACCGTTTCCGCCTTGAAATGCAGCGGCGTCGCCATGACCGAGATGGCCGCGGTCGCCCCGAACCAGGTGAAAGCGACCCAGGCGGGATTAACGGCCCGGCGCAAGAGATCTTTCAGTTTAGCGAGATACCCGGGCATAATTTCCGCCGCTCTCCTGTGCCCCGTTCCGCGGGCACGGTTAAACAAAGGCCGTAACGATATGTCTGCCGCAAGCGAACCACAACTGGCAACGAGCGTCCTGATGATCCGCCCGGTCCGCTTTCACAGCAACCCGCTGACGGCTGCTTCGAACCGATTCCAGGGCCGGACGGCCGCGAGCCCCGCCGAGCAGCAGGCCGAGGCCCTGCGCGAGTTCGACGGCCTCGTGCAGGCGCTGACCGCGGCCGGTGTGCGGGTCGTGCAGTTCGAGGACACGCCCGAGCCGCACACGCCGGACTCGGTATTCCCGAACAACTGGGTCAGTTTCCATGCGGACGGCACGGTCGTCCTGTACCCGATGGAGGCGGAGAACCGGCGTACCGAGCGGCGCCGGGACATCGTCGATGCGCTCGCCGCCGAGCACGGTTTCGACGTACGCCGGATAGTCGATCTCTCAGAACACGAAGCGCGCGGCCATTACCTGGAAGGCACCGGCAGCCTGGTGCTGGACCGCAGCCATCGGGTCGCCTACGCCTGCCTGTCGTCGCGAACCCATCTCGACGTGCTCGGCGACTGGTCGCAGCGGCTCGGCTACGACGTCGTTGCCTTCGATGCGGTCGATCGTAACGGCGTGCCCATCTACCACACGAACGTGCTGATGAGCGTCGGCGAGAAAATCGCCGTCATTTGCGCCGAAGCGATACCGCGTAAGGATCAGCGCGATGCGGTCCTCGCGCGACTCGGACAGACCGGCCACGAGATCGTGTCGCTGAGCTTCGGCCAGATGGAGGCGTTCGCCGGCAACATGCTGGAACTCCGCTCCGAGCGGGGCGAGCGCGTACTGGCGATGTCGGAGCAGGCGCGCCGCTCGCTGACGCCCGGGCAGCTCGCGCTCATCGAGCGATACGACCGGATCGTCAGCGCGCCGATCGACAATATCGAGAGCTCGGCCGGCGGCAGCGTGCGCTGCATGCTGGCCGAGATACACCTGCCGGGCGCATCCTGAGGGACGGCCCGGCTCCCGGCCGGTGTTGTGATCCGCACCGGACTCGGGGAAAATCCCGGCTCCCGTCGACCCGTACAGCACGAGTTCTCCATGCCCGAGCTCCGCGACAAGATCCTGATGTGCCCGCCGACCCATTTTTCGGTGGACTATGTCATCAACCCGTGGATGGCCGGCCAGAAGGGCAGCCTCAACGAGGGCCGGGCCCAGAAGCAGTGGGAGACGCTGCGCGACGCGCTCGGCGAACACGCCGAGATCGTGCTGATCGATCCCCAGCCGGATCTCCCGGACATGGTGTTTACGGCGAATGCCGGCGTCGTCTACGGCGACAAGGCGATCGCCAGCCATTTCATGCCGCACGAGCGCAGGCCCGAGGAACCGCATTTCAAGAAGTGGTTTCGCGACAACGGCTTCGAGCTGCTCAACCTCGACGAGAAGATCGGCTTCGAAGGAGCGGGCGACTGCCTGCTGGACCGCGGCGGCAAGTGGCTGTGGACGGGCTACGGCTTCCGCACCGAGATCGAGGCACACGCCGAGATCCAGAAGTTCTTCGACATCGAAGTCGTGTCGATCCGGCTGACCGATTCGCGCTTCTACCACATCGACACCTGCTTCTGCCCGCTGAACGGCGGGTTCCTGATGTACCATCCGCCGGCATTCGATTTCGATTCGCGGATCGCGATCGAGAGCCGGATTCCCTCGCACAAGCGCATCGTCGTCGACACGATGGATGCCGGCAACTTCGCCTGCAACGCGGTCAACATCGGTGACATGGTCTTCCTGAACAAGGCCTCGGATCCGCTCAAGGCGCGCCTCATGCTGGCTGGCTTCAAGGTTCGCGAGATCAATCTTTCGGAATTCCTGAAGGCGGGCGGCTCGGCGAAGTGCCTGACGCTCAAGCTGACCGAGCCGGTGAAGGCCTGATGCGGGCGGCGTCGATCATGCTCCGGCAGGGATGACAATAATGACGACGCGGCACCGTTACACGATCACGCCGAGCGACCCGGGGGCGCACCTGTTCGAGGTGCGCGTCGCGGTCGCCTCGCCCGAGCCCTCCGGCCAGGTCTTCCGCATCCCGGCCTGGATACCCGGCAGCTACCTGATCCGCGACTTCGCCCGCAACGTCGTATCCCTGCGTGCCGAGTCCGAGGACCGGATTCTCGAGCTGACCAAGCTCGACAAGAGCAGCTGGCAGTGCGAGCCCTGCGAGGCGCCGCTGACCCTCGTCTGCGAGATACATGCCCTGGACCTGAGCGTCCGCGGTGCGCATCTCGACATGACCCACGCGTATTTCAATGGGCCGAGCGTGTTCCCGGAAGTGGTGGGCCAGTCGGACGTCGCCTGCGAGGTCGAGATCTGTCCGCCGCCGGCGCCGCTCGGCAAGGGCTGGCGGGTAGCGACCTCGATGAATGCGGTGGAGGCCGAGCAGTACGGCTTCGGGCTGTACCGCGCGGCCGACTACGCGGAGCTCATCGATCACCCGGTCGAAATCGGCGACCTGCTGATCGGGGAGTTCGAGGCTGGCGGGATCCCGCACGCGATCGCCGTGCGCGGCCACCCCAAGGTCGAGATGGCCCGCATATGCAAGGACCTGTCGGTCCTCTGCGAGCAGCACATGAAGCTGCTCGGCAAGCCGGCCGACCTCGATCGCTACCTGTTCCTGCTGCTGGTCCTCCCGGACGGTTACGGCGGGCTCGAGCATCGCTGGTCGACGAGCCTGGTCTGCAGCCGGGGTGACTTGCCGCGCCGCGGCGAAACGGGCGTCAGTAACGGTTACCGCAAGTTCCTCGGCCTGTGCAGCCACGAGTACTTTCACCTGTGGAACGTGACGCGTATGAAACCGCGCGCGTTCGTGCCCTACGCCTTGCAGGCGGAGAAGCACACCGGCCTCTTGTGGGTGTTCGAGGGGGTCACATCCTATTACGACGACCTCGCGCTCGTGCGCTCCGGGCTGATCACGCCCGAGAGCTACCTCGAACTGCTCGGCCAGACCATTACGCGCGTGCTGCGCGGCAAGGGACGCCTGCGGCAGTCCGTCGAGGAGTCGAGCTTCGATGCCTGGACGAAGTTCTACCGGCAGGACGCCAACTCGCCAAACCACATCGTCAGCTACTACGCGAAGGGCGCGCTGGTCGCCATGGCGCTCGACCTGACGCTCAGGCGCCAGACCGACTGGACCTGCAGCCTGGACGACGTCATGCGCGAGTGCTGGAAGCGCTTTGCGGAGGAGGGGATGCCGGAACGCGGGCTCGAATCCGTGGCGGCGGAACTCGCCGGCGTCGAACTCGACGAGTTCTTCGAGCGCTACGCGCGCGGCACGGCCGACCTGCCGCTCGAGCAAATGCTGCACGACTGCGGCATTAACCTGCATCTGCGTGCGGCGCGGGACGCCAGGGATCTTGGCGGCAAGCCGGCGTCGGACAAGAATCCGCTGCCGCCCTGGCTCGGCGCGAACCTCGCGTCGAAGGACGGTCGTTCGGTGTTCGGCCTGGTCCAGACGGGCAGCCCGGGCGAACGGGCGGGACTTACCGCCGGGGACGAGGCCGTGTCGATCAACGATCTGCGCCTGACCGCCGACAACTTCGACACGCGGCTCAAGGAATACCAGCCGGGCGACAGGGTGACGCTGCGGGTATTCCGCCGCGACGAACTCGTGCGGCTGCAGGTCCGCCTGGAGGAGCCGCCGGAGGACACCTGCTACCTGCAGATCGACAAGGACGCGGCGGAAGCCGCTATCCGGAACCGCGAGCGCTGGCTGTCAGGCTGAGCGGCCGGTGCTGCCGTCATCGCCGTCGGCATCGTCGCTCTCTTCGACGAAACCCTCCACGGCACGGTAGACAAAATAAGAATAGACGACCGGCACGAGCGCGATGCCGACGACGACGGTGACCAGGATCTCGTTGCGTAGGGGAAGAAACGCGCCCAGGCCGAGCAACAGGCCGCCGAGCATGAAGATGCGACCGCCGACCCGGTGGGTGCGCGCCCAGACTTCATCGCTCGCGAGCGTCCACGGCGTCCGGATGCCGAGGAAGAAGTTCTTGCGCATCTTGGTCATGTAGTTGCCGAGGATGAAGAACAGCAGCCCGATGCCCAGGTAGGTGGATTCGTTGATGCGGGCGTTGATGCCGCGGGCCTCCAGCAGCACGAGCACGCAGATGCCCGACATGAAGGCGACCAGCACGACCTGGAACAGGTTCACGGTCTGCTGGAACGTATCGGTCCGGTAACCCTTCGGCGAGATGGCCGGTATCAGCTTCATGATGATCCAGACGAAGACCGGCGCCCCGAGCAGCACGACGATCCCCCAGCCCCGGGGCGAGTAATCGTCGATCTCGCCCGCCGCGTTCCAGTGCGTCGGGATCATCTCCGGCAGATCGGGGTAAAGGAAGGCGGCCGTCCCGGCCGCGGCCAGGACGCACAGCAGGCTCAGTATGTCGGCGGTTCGCGCATTCATCTTGCGCCTCCTCCCTTTTGCTTTTTGTCCCCGGCGGTCTCGGGTGCGAACAGGTCCATCAGCAGCGCCATCATCTCCTCCATGACCGTGGCATTCAACGAATAGACGATGTGCTGGCCGCGGCGCTCCGTGCGGACGAGGTCCGCCGCTTTCAGTATCGCGAAGTGGTGCGACAGCGAGGCGCGCGTGATCGGGAACTGCTCGGCGAGTTCGCCGGCCGTCAGCGATCCCTTGCGCAGCGTGCGGATGATCGACCGGCGCGTCGGGTCGGCGAGGGCCTTGAAGATCGACTGCTGTCGGGCTGCCATGTGCCGTAATTTAGATAATTATCTAAATATTTGTCAAGTAGCCGGGCATAGCGCGCGAGCCAGGCTGCCGATTCCCCGCCATTGGCGCAGGCCGCCGGCTTGGCTATTGTGGCGGCGGCCCGTACGCTGGCCGGGGACGTATCGGGACAGGCACGGGGGGTATCGGGACAGGCACGGCGTATCGGCACGGCGTATCGGGACAGGCACCGGGGACGTAGGACGTATCGGGACAGGCACCAGGCGTATCGGGACAGGCACCGGACGTATCGGGACAGGCACCGGGGCCGTGGGGTGGGCGGCGTATGGGGACAGGCACCGGGCCGTGGGGCACCGGGGGCCGAACGGGGACAGGCATTGCTGCAGTACTTTTCCAATCCGCGACTGAGGCTGTTCGTCGGCGCCGTCCTGATCAGTTTCTCGCCGGTGTTCGTCAAGCTCGTGGATGTCTCGCCGACGACCAGCGGCTTCTACCGCGCGCTGTTCGGCGGCCTGGCGCTGGCCGCGTTCATCCTGCTGACCGGCCGCCGTTTCTCGTTCGGGCGAACGGCGTGGCTCGCGCTGGCGGCCTCCGCCGTGTGCTTCGCGCTGGACCTCTGGTTCTGGCATCGCAGCATTCTGTACATCGGCCCCGGGCTGTCGACGCTGCTCGCGAACATGCAGGTCTTCTTCATGATGGCGGCGGGCATTGTTTTCCTGCGCCAGCGCCCGACGGCCCTGCAGCTCGTGGCGGTCCCGCTGGCCGTCGTCGGGCTGACGATGATCGTCGGCCCCGACTGGGACGCACTGACGCCCGCTTACCGGCTCGGCATCCTGCTCGGCCTGCTGACGGCGATCAGCTACGCCGGCTACATGCTGTGCATGCGCCAGGCGCGGATGCACTCCGCCTGGCCGGTGCCGGTGCGCGAGATCGCCGTCATGTCGCTGCTGGTCGCCGGCATGCTCGGCGCATCCGCCGCGCTGGAGGGTGAGTCGCTCGCGATCGGCTCGGCCGGCGACGTCGGCTGGCTGCTGGCCTACGGCATCCTCTCGCACGCGGTCGGGATGATGTTCATCGCGAGCAGCCTCGCGCGCGTCTCGACCACGGAGACCGGCATCGCGCTCCTGTTGCAGCCGTCGCTCAGTTTCCTGTGGGACATCCTGTTCTTCGCGCGACCGGTCACGCCGGTCGAGATCGCCGGCGCCGTCATCGCGCTGGCCGCGATTTTCATGGGTTCGACGCGGCGCCTAAAGCAGCCGTAGCGCGCTGGGCACGATCTCGATGCGGAAGTCGGTGGCGGGCGGCTGCACCTCGCCGTCGAGGTGGCTCGGGATCGGCTCGTCCGCGATGATCTCGCACTTGCGCACCGGCGCCTGGAAGATCTCCGGCGCGTCGAGGTGCGTACCGTTCATCAATTTCGGCAATAGCGCGACGATGCGGCGTCGCGTCACGGGCTTCGCATAGACGAGATTCAGCACGCCGTCGTCGTTGCGCGCATGTGGCGCGATGTAAAACATGCCGCCGACCCAGGAGCCGTTGGCGATGTTCGCGAGTGTCAGCGAGCCCTCGTAGATCTCGCCGCCGAACTTCATCGTGAGCCGCGGCGACTCGATGCCCTGTGCCATGGCCCGGAAGATTGCCAGCAGGTAGACGAGGTCGCCGATCTTCAGCCGGATCGATTTCGCAATCGCGGATACCTTTGCATCGAAGCCGACGCCGACACCATTCGCAAAGTAGCGGTCGTTGCAGCGCCCGGCGTCGAGGAGCAACGGCGGCGCGCGGCTCGTCAGCCGGTCGGCCAACAGCGATGCCGCATGCTCCCAGTGCAAAGGGATCGAGCAGGCCTTCGCGAAGTCGTTGCCGGTCCCCACCGGGATGACGCCCAGGCCGGCTTTCGAGTTCGCGCGCAGTATGCCGTTGACGGCCTCATAGATGCTGCCGTCGCCGCCGGCGACGACGATGCGCTGCTGGCCGGCGCTCGCAGCCTCGAAGGCGAGCCGCTCGATGTCGCCCGCGGCTCGGCTCGGCACCGCGTCATGCCGGATGCCGTTCTCGGTCAGCAGCGAACTGATCGCTCCGGCAAGCCGGCCGGCGCGCCCGCGGCCCGCGGTCGGATTGAAGAGCAGGGAAACCGGGCTGTCGTCCACCGGGTCGGGCTCGGCCATTGAAGAATGCGGCTGATGCTACAATGCGGCCACCTGCAGCACAAAGGTCCGTCGATGCTCGAACTCGCCGTCAAGTTCCTTATCGCCTACTTCATCGGCTCCGTGATGGGCGCGATGGTGATGGGCAGGATCAAGGGCGGCGTGGATATCCGCACGATGGGCAGCGGCAACGCGGGCGGCACCAACGCGCTCCGGACCCAGGGCTGGGTATTTGCGCTCGGCGTCGTCATCGTCGACGTCGGCAAGGGTTACGTCGCGGCCGGGCTCGTCCCGGGCCTCGAACTGCCGTTCGCGGCAACCGATCCCCGCATTTCCCGGGCGTGGCTGACCATAAGCTGCGCGGCGGCGGGCGTCGTCGGCCATGTCTGGCCGGTCTGGCACGGCTTTCGCGGCGGCAAGGGCGCGGCCACGA
Source organism: Gammaproteobacteria bacterium (assembly GCA_029884165.1). Lineage (GTDB taxonomy): Bacteria > Pseudomonadota > Gammaproteobacteria > Steroidobacterales > Woeseiaceae > JAOUIH01. The sequence goes on from JAOUIH010000041.1 coordinate 12,897, forward strand.
TGGTCGGCAGTTTCCTCGCACTGTCGCCCTGGCTGGTGGTGCCCGTCATACTGGTCTGGGCGTTGGTGCTGACACTGTCCGGCTACGTCGGCCTGTCGACGATGAGCGCCGGCATAATGGCACCGGTCTGGGTCGGCCTGACGCGGCTGCCGGCGGAGCAGCCGCTCTTTATTTATTGCGTCCTGCTGGCCGCCTATCTCCTCTATACCCACCGCTCGAACATCGCCCGCATGCGCGCCGGCACCGAGGCACGCATGACGCGCGTGATGATCTTCGGGCCGCGGCGCGCCGGCTAGGGCGATCCCGGCGATGGACCCGGCCGGCGCGGAGGCCATCCGCCGAACGCTACCCGGCGGCACGCGGGACCGCCTCGAGGCGCTCGAGCTGTTCGCCGAGATCGACTCCACCAATCGGCACCTGCTTGCCGCAAGGCGGCCGGCCGGCGACCGGCTGCGCGTCGCGATTGCGGGCCGGCAGAGCGCGGGCCGCGGCCGGCACGGGCGCCGCTGGGTCTCCGACCCGGAAGCAGGGCTCTGGATGTCCGTTGCGGCAAGCTTCGCGGTGCTGCCGCAGAACCCGGCCGCGATCACGCTGGCCGCCGGCGCCGCGGTGGCGCGCGCGCTCACGGGCCTGGGCGTCGCCGGCATCGGTCTCAAGTGGCCGAACGATCTCGTGGTCGCCGACGCCAAGCTCGGCGGCATCCTCGTCGAGTCCACGCTCACCGGCGGCGGCGCGACCTTCGTCTGCGGGCTCGGGCTCAATACGAGGCTGCCGCGGGAGGCGCTGCCCGGCGACGGCGATTTCCGGCCGGTCGCGCTCGATTCGCTGCTCGACGCGGCACCCGAACCGCTGCAACTCGCCGCGCCGATGATCGAGGCGCTCTGCGAGGCCTTCGACGCGGCGCGCGCGAACCGGCTGGCTGGTCTCCTCGCACTCTGGCGCGACTACGACCGGTTGCGCGGCCGCGCGGTGACGGTCGCCGATGCAGGCCGCACGCAGAGCGGCATCGCGAGCGGCATCGCCGACGACGGTGCACTGCTGCTTCAGAGCGGCGACGCGCTCACGCGGGTCGTCGCGGGCACGCTGCGTTTGCAGGTGCCGGTCGGCAAGGCCGGCTGACCCATGCGCGCGCTGCTCTTCGACGCGGGCAACACGAAGCTGAAGTGGGGCGTGCTCGACGGCGGCGAACTCGTTCGCACCGGCTCGATCGCGCAGCAGACGCTGCGCGAGTCCGGCTTCAGCGCGCTGACGACGCGCCTGCCGCGCCGGATCGATCGCGTCATCGCCTGCAACGTCGCCGGCCAGACGTTCGCGACGCGGCTGTCCGGCGTGATCGGCATCCACTGCGAGCGCGACGTGCACTTCGTGCGCAGCGAAGCCGAGGCCCACGGCGTCACCAGCGGCTACGCGAACCCGCGCCAGCTCGGCGTGGACCGCTGGGTCGCGATGATCGGCGCGCGCGCCGCCTGGCAGAAAGCACTGCTGGTCGTCGACGCGGGCACCGCGGTGACGATCGACGCGCTCGACCGGACCGGCCGGCATCTCGGCGGACGCATCGTTCCCGGCCTGCACCTGATGTGCGATGCGCTGAATACGGAAACGAGCGACATCGCCCGGGCCGCATCGACACGGCGGACGCGGGCCAGCGCCGCCGGCCTGTTCGCGACCGACACGAAGGCCGCGGTCGAAACCGGCGCGCTGAGCGCCGTCTGCGGCGCCGTCGAGCGGGCCGCGCGCGAACTGCGCGGCACCGGGGCGCGGCCGGTCGTCGTCTTGACCGGTGGGGACGCGTCCCGCATCCTAGCCCTGCTTGAGGGCAAGCCGATCCATCGGCCGAACCTGGTACTCGAAGGCCTGGCGCATATCCTGACGAGCGAGACATGAGAAACCTGCTGCTCATCCTGCTGCTCGCAAATATCCTGTACTTCCTGTGGGGGCAGTTCGTCGAGCGGCCGCCGGAGCAGGGCGTCGCGATTATCGCCGAGTCCGAGCTCGGCCCGCCGCTGAAACTGACGGACCCGGCCGCAGGGGGCGTCACCAGCGTCGGCGCCGTGCTGGGATCCGGCCGCTCGGCCGACCTCGCCGCCGTCGTCGGCCGCTCCTGCGTCTCGGTCGGCCCGTTCAAGGACGGCGCCGAGGCGGATACTGCCATGGGCGAGTTCGTCGCCGACGGCATGCGCTCGAGCCTCCGCACCACCCAGGGCCAGGTCTTCGTCGGCCACTGGGTCCAGATCCGGAACGTCCCGAGCCGGGACGATGGCAACGCGATGATCGCGAAGCTGAAGGAGGGCGGCCTCGGCGACGCCTACATGGTGGAAACGGAGGACGAGGGACTGAAGATCTCGCTGGGCCTCTTCGGCGAGGTCGAGCGCGCCGAGCGCATCGAGTTGCAGGCCGAGTCGCTCGGCCTCGAGGCCGATATCAGCCCCCGCACCCGCGACGCGACCGTGTTCTTCGTCGACATCGGCCTGCCGCCGGGGCGGGGCGCGACCGCCATCGTCGAGAAGTACGGGGAGGAAAAGGTCCTGCTGCGGGACGCGGCGACCTGCCCGCGCTGACGGGTCGCTTGCCGCGGGGGCGGCGGGATAGAATAATGCGCGCCCCGCACGGTTTACCGAATACATTGCCGGTATAGCTCAGTCGGTAGAGCAACTGATTTGTAATCAGTAGGTCCCGGGTTCGACTCCTGGTGCCGGCACCATAAAATCAAGTACTTACGATTCCCCACCGGTCTTATCACCGCCGTTGTAGGCAAATCGTAGGCGCGATATGCGAATATTGCTGAGAAATTCAACTTGGAACCACTGCAACACCTGAAACCCCGCCACTTTTCCGGATTGCGCCAGCAAATTAGCATTGCGGGTTGAAATTCCCAGAAATGGCCACATCTGCCGTTGGTTAACCCGCGCAAAAGCTGACCAAGGTAGTTAGATTCGATGGCAATTCTTACAGATCAAGCCGAGCAGTATATTGAAGCGCTCGCGACCGAACTTGAAATTCCTGCATCTCGATACCAGCAGGCAGAAACCAGCTACAACTCGATTGGGGAGTGGCTCCATCGTGCAGAGTCCTCCGTGCGTGATTACGCGCCCGATGTGTTTGTCCAGGGCTCATTTAGACTCGGCACGGCAATCAAGCCACAGTCCGCTTCAGAGGAATATGACATCGATTGCGCGTGTTCCCTGACTGCCCTCAGTAAGTCCGATCTATCACAAGCCAATCTCAAGGCGTTAATTGGTGACGAGATCAAGCTCTACCGCAAGAGCAAAGGCATAACAAAGAAAGTTCATGAAAGCCGCCGTTGCTGGCGACTCGAATATGCTGATGGCGCGCAGTTCCATGTGGACATCGTCCCATGTGTGCCAAATGCCTTCGACCAGCGCATGTTGCTTGAGTCGCAAAATCTCGACACGGCGTTCGCAGATACGGCAGTTGCAATAACCGACAACGAAGTTGCCGAATACACTTTCATCACCAGTGACTGGCCACGTTCAAACCCTAGGGGTTATGCGCAATGGTTTGAGTCCCGCATGGGTGATGTTTTTTTTCGTCAACGCGAACGTGTCTTGAAAGAGATGCGAGCTCAGGGCATCACGGCGAGCGTCGAAGACATACCACCTACCGCGTGCGAACACCGCTACAACGTTCCATTATGTTGCTTAAGCGCCATCGTGACATGATGTTCGCCGACAATCCGACAGACAAACCTATTTCCATCATAATTTCCACGTTGGCAGCTCACGCCTACAACGGTGAAGAGACGATCGGCAGTGCTTTGGTGTCTATACTACGCCGCATGGACGGTTACATCGAGCATGATGGCGAGAAGTATATTATTAGGAATCCAACAGACGCGCTGGAGAATTTTGCCGACAAGTGGCATGAATATCCGGAGCGGGCGGAAGCATTTTTCACATGGTTACGGCGAGCAAGGGTCGACTTCGAGTCTGTCGGTAGTCTTGTTGATTATGATCGCATGTCAGAATCTCTTGCACCTCGTGTTGGCCGCGATTTAACCACGCGCGTTAGTGACTCATTCAGACCAAGCCGACCAAAGAGTTCGACCCTATTGCGTGGCGCAACAGCGGCTTCGGCTGCGGCCCTGCCGGAAGTGTCTTTTTCCGACTCACCACGAGTTCCTAAGAAGCCAGACGGATTTGCGTGATCTGGTGGATCTTCCAAAATAGCCGGCTATCTGCGGAAAAGGCGACGCTTACAGATCTTGAAGGCGCCGTTGACTGGCTTCACGTCGCCAAGTGGCATGCTAGTAAAGATTTTCGCATGCAGGTGGATTTCGAGATAGATCACTGCGGCAAAAAGTTCGCGTTTAATATGATTTATCCCAGCATTTTTCCGGATGCGCCACCTATGATCTACACGGCGGACCGAACTAGGATTTCTCTCCACCAGTATGGGCCGGATGGCGAACTCTGCCTGGAACATCGGCCAGATAACTGGCGGCCATCGAAGACCGGCGCCGATATGGTTGCTAGTTGCTACAACCTGTTGGTAGAGGAGCGCCCTGATGCGGAACGCACCGTGCATGCCCATTCAGCGCATGTGAGGTCATTAGGGCGCGATTTGCGATCCTCGTATTGCCGTTTATTAATTAGAGATGCCGACCTTGAAATTCTTGCCAAATTAGACCAGTGCCGGCCCGAAGTGCTGTCGCTTTATGAACGCCACGCCGGGTCGGCGGTCATCGCGTCAATTGCCTATCTTGGGGAAAAAGATGCCCCGGTGTGGACTAGCGATTTCATCCTACCGAAGGGATGCACCGATAGTTCAGGTTACGTTGTCCGAATTCCTGAATCGGGAAAGATGGGTCCTATAAATATCGAAAGATTGACCACCTTCTTGAACGACAAGGGGCTTTGCGACCTAGTCAATACGCTGGTCCATGCTCAAGAATCGATGCACCTACTTGTGGGAGATCAAGATAATTGGGAGCTATTCTGGATTCACGGCGATGCGGAGAAGCGCGAGATCGTCTCCTATACGACAATAAACATCCCCTCGGCGGATGACCGGATTCCAAGTGCTTTCAGCGTCCTACCGAAAAAGAAGGTCGGAATTGTGGGGTGCGGATCGGTCGGCTCCAAAATTGCCGCAAGCCTATGTCGCTCCGGCGTTGGTCAGTTCCTGCTTATCGATGACGACATTTTCTTCCCTGACAATGTTGTACGTAACGAGTTAGATATTACAGATACAGGGGCTCACAAGTCGTATGCACTCAAAGATCGCCTGCTTGAAATCAATCCAGTCGGTGAGATTAGGGCATTACGACTTTCGCTCGGCGGGCAAGAAAGTGCCAGTACCATGGTGGGGGCGCTAGAGGCCCTAGCAGACTGTGATTTATTGATCGATGCGACTGCCGAATCAGTTGCATTTAATATGCTCGCGTCCGTCTCGAAACGGCGCAAGGTGCCGATGGTCTGGGCTCTCGTATTTGCAGGTGGAATCGGCGGTATTGTCGCACGCGCCAGGCCAAATATAGATCCGGTTCCGAACGATGCTCGAGGTCAAATCGATGTCTGGTGTGTCGATCGGGGCAAAGACTGGAATTGTGGACGTGACGCTACGAGGTACAGCGGGGAACGGCCCGATGGCAAACCTATGATTGCCAGCGATGCCGAGGTTTCTATCATCGCATCGCACGCAACTAGGTTTGCTGTTGATATCTTAGCCGGGGCGGAAGAAAGCAACTTTCCAGCATCAGCATATGTCATCGGATTTTCGCGGGATTGGATTTTCGAGCAACCCTTCGATACCTGGCCAATCAATTTGCAGTGTAAAGAACAGTGGGGCGAAACCCTCGATCCCTTGTCCGAGGAGGAGTTATCAGAGTTGCTGAAGGAGCATTTGCTACCAATAGAGGACGCAGATGCAAATTCTTCTTCCACGTAAGATCCGCCGCAAAATGCGGCGCGATATCCTGCGCGCTGGTCGACGAGAGATAGGCGGTATGTTGATGGGTGAAGAGGTGGGCGCCCAAAAATTTCGGGTCGTCGACTTTTCCGTCGATACAGATAGCGGCAGTGCCGTACATTTTGTGCGGGACTCAGAAGGTCATGAGCGTGCATTGCACGAGTTCTTTCAAAAGACCGGTGAACAATTCCGTAGGTACAACTATCTCGGTGAATGGCATACCCACCCTTGCTTCGATATTCAGCCGAGCCGAAAAGATGTTTGTTCGATGCAAGATCTTGTAGATCAGTCTGACGGGGTCGACTTCGCAGTGTTGTTCATTGCGCGGGTAAACTGGTTACTGTGCTTTCAATGCAACGCATACCTTTTTTTCAGGCACAACGAACCAGTCAAGATTGACGTGCTCTTCGAGAGCAACAAAAGAACGCGATCGTAACGTACGATGTTCAAGCGACTGTTCGAGAATTTTGTACTCAAGGCCACCGATTGGTGGTTCCGAGTCAAGTCACCTGAGCGTTTACTAATTAATACCGGCTTCGGCGTAATAGTAGCGATCTTTGCCGGTACGCCCTTAGTCGCCGTAGTCTTGCGCATGGCATTTGGTGCCGTCCCGCCCGAGTATCAGTCTTTCATGCGTACGGTTGATGCAATCCAATACTGGATTCTGGCGATCTGCACTTTGGCGATAGTCGTCGGAATAGGCGTGGCGATTAAACGCTTTTTCCGTGATGCCGAAAGGGAATCTCAACAAAGAGTCTTGGTTGTTGAGGGGCGTGGATTACGAGACGATGATGGCTCGCCGCTCGTAGATGCAATCTCTGGTGAGGTGCCCGGCCAACGCATCCCAATTTTCCTCGATCTAAGAAGGAAGACGGATGGTGAACCCGTCGAACCAGAGCGAGCGCTCGACGAAATCGCTGCAACACACCGTTCATTGCTTCAGTACAAGCAGGTTCATAGCAGACGAGATCTTTTAACGGTCTATGGAGGCCTGACTTCAGTCCCTTACACGTTCTTAACGGGTGTTCTATTCGACGATGAGGGTTCGATAAGGACCTATGACTGGGACAGAGTGCAAGAAGTTTGGCGGCCGCTTGATGGCCCGGATGATCAACTCGCGTTTGACGTGGACGGTCTCGATACCGCTAGAAAACAAAAAGAAGTAGTGTTGGCGCTGGGCTTCTCGTATCCGATTGTTAACGCTGATTTGGCGACCACATTCTCGCATTCGGTGGTGCGTCTGACCCTCCAAGGAATGTCTTCAGACGCTCATTGGTCTGAGCAGAAACAGCGTCGTTTGGCGCAAGAATTCCTAGAGGTAGTCAAAAAGCTGAGCGAGCAGGGGATTCAGAGAATTCATTTAGTTTTTGCGGCGCCAAATAGTGTGGTCTTCAATTTCGGGCGGCGTTATGACAAGAGAAACTTACCCGAAATCGTGGTTTATCAATATAAGAAAGGGGCGTCGCCTGCATATCCTTGGGGAGTTCTCATGCCGGTTAGCGGCGTAACCCGTCCGTCGGTAATCTATTCTCGCGCCTGAAAAGTTTGAAAGAAATTCTCGTAGGAACTTCATTTGATCAAGCTGTGCTGAATTCGCCTTATCGACGCCCGGTGCTTCTCGGAAATCCGGAATATGTCGGACAGGCACGGTTCAGGCCCAGCGAGTCGCAGCGTCATTTGTGTCTGTCCTGGCGCTACTGGTCTCGGTGCCCATGTCTTGGTTTCAGTTTTGGGGCCCGCAGCGAATTTAACAGAATAATGCGATCGCCAGGAAATGCATTGAATGGCGATCAATCTGTGCTATACATGATGGGCGGTCTCTGTAGTGCAGGATCGTGTACGGGCGTATCGGCTGATGGCTGTACGTTACCGGTTATGTTCCCCGATCGGGACATCCGGACTTCCAAGTAATCAAGAGGAGTCTGAGATGTCCTGTTCCCTCAAGAAAAAGCGCGCGCGCGCTTTCAATTCCCAACGCGGCAAGTGTTACTACTGTGGCGTTCCGATGTGGCTGAACGATATAGGTTGCCATCCGTTGCAATCCAGAATCTCGGCTGCGGCAGTGAAGCGCCTCCGATGCACGGCGGAGCATTTGGTGGCGCGAACTGACGGCGGATCCGACGCGAACGATAATATCGTCGCGGCATGCTCGTTTTGCAACCAGGCACGTCATCGCCGGCGAAAGCCGCTAAATCCCGCGGGCTTTCGGGTTTTGGTGAAATGCCGCATGCGCCGTGGAAAATGGCACCCCGACGAAGTTCACCAACTGACTGCAGAGCGGAGTCATCTTGGACAGGCATCGACAGAAACTGTCTGCCCAGGGTAATCGTTGTAGTGGAGCACGTAGGACAGGCACACGCCGCCAGTCCTAAAATGTGCCTGTCCAGCCATTGCCGGAGGGATGTTCGCTAGTGGGCTGCAAAACCTGTCAGCGAGGGCTATATGCGACTGATTTCAACCTTTTCCCTTTCCGCCTTGTTGGTGGCGTGCAATGGGACCAACGCGATTACAACCGGCGAATCTCCGGTGCTTCTGCCCCGTGCGGAGGGCGACGTCTACGGATTTCAGGCGGAAACGCTCGCTCCCGGCGTCTACGCGTTGAATGAAGGCAACGACTTTCATATTCAGCCCCGTGGCAATGTCGAAGTGATCGAACAGTCGAACGGTGTCGTGCTGGTCGATGGCGGCGGATCGCCGGCCGGCGCGGAACAGGTGATTGGATTCGTGCGCTCGAAAACACCGAAGCCCGTGACCGCCATCGTGATCACGCACTGGCATGGCGATCATGCGCTCGGCGTTTCCAGGCTCTTGCAGGAATGGCCTGACGCGCGCGTCATCTCGACCGGCCCGACCAGTGACATGCTGACGAGCCCGGAGGCAGACCGTTACATGCCGGGCGACGACGCGGAAAAGAACGCCGCCTACATGGCGAACATTCAGGGCGGCGTCGCCTTCCTGAAGGGCGCCTCGCAAGATGAACAGTATAGCGAGGCCGAACGCGCAGGCTTTGCGCAATCCGCGGTGGAATACGAGCAATTCGCCCGCGAAATGGCGACGGCGCGGCGCGCGGCGCCGACGGAAACGTTCGAGCATAGCCTGACGCTTGCGGACCAAACGCACCCGGTTGAAGTGACGTTTCTCGGCCGTGCCAACACGGCCGGCGACGCCGTCGTCTGGCTGCCGCGCCAGAAAGTGGTGATCACCGGCGACCTCGTCGTTGCGCCCGTTCCATTCGGCTTCAATTCCTATCCGGAGGAATGGATCGGCGTTCTCGACCAGGTCCGCGGCCTCAATTACGCCGTGCTTGCGCCCGGCCACGGGCGGCCGATGCGCGACACGGCGTATGTTGATCTGCTGATCTCGATGGTGACCGATGTACGCGCGCAGGTGGCGCCGCTCGCCTCGACCGACATGGGCGCTGCCGCAGTCAACGCGGCGGTCGAGCTCGACGAGGCGCAGGCGACTATCGCCGGCGATGATCCCTGGCTCCGGCGCTGGTTCCGCGACTACTGGAAAGAGCCCATCGTTTCGAGTGCGCTGCGCGAGGCGCGCGGCGTACCGATTGTGCAAGGGTCGAACTAGCCGCTTCCACCGGCAGGTCCGCCATTTGAACGATCGAAACGGCAATACATGGCAGTACCCGGCAGTACCCGGGACAGGCACATGCCGCCGCACCGGTGACGATGGTGGTAGCTTGGACAGGCACCGATCAGGGGCGGCAGCTTGGACAGGCACCGATCAGGGTCGTTGAGCTGACACGCGATCACCCGTGTCGCTGGGTAACTCATGAGCCTGGACAGAACGCAGCGACGATATCGTGCGACGCGGCAGTGCCTCAGGTCTGCGACCCGATCAGACGAGTTGCCGGCACTCAGGCGCTGCGCTTGAGGCGGAGGTCACCGTTGCGGTAGTGGAGCCGGAAGGCCAGGGCCGCCCCGGTCCAGCCGTTCCTCGAGAAACCGAGGCGTTCAAGGAGGGGCGCCAGCCTGGGATCGATGTGGCCGCGCTTGCCGCTGACGACGATCCGGCCCGTGGCATCCACCAGTTGCAGATAATCCGCGCTGTTCATCGGCAGGCAGGCTCTCGATATCGGTCTGTTGTCGCGAGTGCCGATCTGGTCGGCGAAGGCCATCAACGGCCGCGGCGCGACCGGGAAGTGATGCAGCTCGCTGCGCTCGAGCAGGCTGGCGACCGACCGAGACACGGCAGCGCGTTGATCCTTGCTCCCCAGGCGTGCCCGTATGCTGGTGTACTCCGACTGTTCCGGTGTCCTGGCTATGCCGGCCCGGATGGGGTTCAGGTCGACGTAGGCCATGGCGGCGAGCAGGGCCCGCTCGGAGCACAGGGGCTGGGAATGAAAGCGGGCCTCCCAGAAGTGCCCGGTGCAGCCGTCCTCGGCATTGGCCTGGCGGGCGATCGGCTCGTTCAGGCATTTCATGAACCAGCTGAGACTCCCGAGCCGGGACCGGTACACAGCGGCGATGGCACGGACGGTAACCTGCTCCGCCTCGGTCAGTGCCTCGCCCGCGCGGCGGCGCTGCACCAACAACGGGCCGCGATAGAGCGCCGTCCAGCGGTCCAGTACCTCGTCGTCGGACCAGGACCTGGCCGCCTCGGGATGAAGCCTGACGACCAGGTGGTAGTGGTTGCTCATGACGGCATAGGCGCAGAGATCGATACAAAACAGCGAGGCAAGGACCCGGAGGCGGTCCTCGATCCAGCTGCGGCGGTGCTCAAAGCTCCTGCCGCTATACTGATCGACGCCGCACAGGAAGGCGCGGCGCACGCAGCGCGAGGTCACGTGGTAATACGGCGTGTTCTCCAGACACACCAGGTGTTTGCGGGCCCGGGGCATGGGTGCAACAGTACGATGAGAGGTCAGGGCAGCAAAGCAGCGTTTATCGCCGATCCGCGTGGTTATGTGCCTGTCCGAGCTCGCGGTCCCCGTCGGCGTCGATCTCGGAGTTCTGGTATTGGGTATATTCCTGGGCTTGCAAGCTTCCAATTGGAATGAGGATAGAAAGGTAGATCAGCTGGCCAACGCCAACTATCTGAATTTACTCTCATCGCTGCAACAGGATTCCATAGCTGTTCAACGAACCCTTGAATCGAATGCCATCGGCCTGATGGCGCTGCGCAAAATTATTCCGCTGCAGCGCAACGACGAACTACTCGGACTATCAGGAAGAGATCTGGACAACTACTTGCATGAGCTATCCTTGTCCAGCAGAAGTTTCATACCCAATTCCGGGATTTACGACTTGCTTACCACCAGCAACGGCCTGGAATTGATCGAATCAGAGGAAATCAAGACACGGCTTGTGGATCTGTATGAATACCAATATAAGAGCTACGGTATTGTGGATGCACCGATCGACAGTAAGTACACGTACGAACTGGGTCCAGTAATCAAGGAAAAAATCGGCCTGGTTGTGGAATACACACCGGAAATGTCAGTTGTCCATTCTGCCACGCCCGAAAATCTGGCAAAGCATTACGCCGAACTGGCCGCCGAATCCCGGGACATATATTCCATGGTCTCTTACAACATGGAAACGTTGAGACAAATTGAGGCGTCAATACGTGAACTGGTGCCTCTCATCGAAGACGAAATCGAGCAGTGACGATTTTGCGGAAATAATGGAATTAGTGGAGTCATAGGACAGGCACAAATCGGCGAAGCTTGCCGATAATTGAATGTGGCCGGAATATCCCGGCCGCCGCAGTGTTGAGCCTTGCCCCGGGCTCGCAAACGCCGGATCGTTAAATGGACAGGCACACAATGGTGGCGGCCGGACGGCAGCGGGCGAATGGGCGGGCACAAAATTGTGCGGGCGACTGTATGTAATAACCAGAATTGATCGCTGGCGCGGTCCGGCGCAGATTCACAATAACGAGACAGACTGTGTGCCGGGTCTCGGCTCCAGTGCTTGGTTCACGGGTCGCCCGGGCTACGATGCGTTATCGGTGGAAAATTCTGTGCGTGTCACTAATCGCCATCGGATTCCTTCCGAGCGCGCCCGCGCAACAGTACGAAGACGCCGAGGCTGCCTACGTCGCCGGCGATTACGAGACCGCACTGAGGCTGGTCACGCCGCTCGCCGAGTCCGGTGACCGCATGGCGCAGTGCAATCTGGGCATCATGTATTTTCACGGGGAGGGCGTTTCACAGGACTACCGCAAGGCATTTGGCTGGTTCCAAAAGGCGGCAGACCAGGGGTATGCGCCGGCACAGCTGTTCCTGGGGCAGATGCACGCGCAGGGCCTCGGGGTCCGCAAGGATTACGAGGAAGCGGCGAACTGGTTCCTCAGGGCGGCCGAACTCGGTTACGCGGATGCGCAGAGCCAGCTTGGCGATCTCTGTCGCAAAGGGCTGGGTGTTCCCCAAGACTACGAGCAGGCCAACCGGTGGTACCGGGCAGCGGCCGAGCAGGGCGACGTCGAGGCACAGTTCAACCTCGGAGTGAGCTACATCAAGGGCTCCGGCGTGGCGCAGGATGCGGCCGAGGCCGCGACATGGTTCCGGAAATCGGCCGAGCAGGGCTTCGTCGAGGCGCAGTGCCAACTCGGCCAGATGTATCACAGCGGCACAGGCGTGCAACAGGACGACTCGGAAGCCGCCAGATGGTTTGCGCTGGCCGCGCAACAGGATCACGCCGAGTCCCAGTACTGGCTCGGGTTGTTGCACTACTTCGGCGATGGCGTTCCCCAGGACTTCACGGAAGCCGCAAACTGGTTCCGTATCGCCGCCATGCAGGGATACGCGGCCGCCCAGCTGAACCTGGGCATCGCACATTACAAAGGCGAGGGCGTGCCCCTGAGCCTGGTAGAGGCCTACAGGTGGTATTCACTGGCGGCGACGTACGCGGACAAAGAGGGCGATAGTGCGCTGCGCGACCGGGCGCTGTCGTACCGTGCCGCAACGGCCCGGAAGATGACCGAGTCTGAGATCGCCGAGGCAAAACGGCTCGTTCGCGCCTGGCGCCCGGATACCGAATGATTGACGCGGCAGACCTGACCGCCCGTTGAAACGAACCGTTACTGCTACGGCCTGTACCAGCCGAGCAGCTCGCCCTTGCAGCCCATGACGTGGAAGTCGCGACCCAGTTCATCGGCCACGCGGCGCTGGGCCTTGACGCTGCACAGGTCTGTGGCGCGTTTGAGTTCCCGCTTCGCCTCATTTCTTGCGGCCTTGTCGTCGCTGCAGGCGAGCAAGTTGGCGAGCACGGAGTGCGCAAGCGCATAGTCGCCGAAGCTGGCCTGCGCCTCGCGTGCCGCTTCGATCGCCTCGGCGCAGCGACCGGTTTCGTTCAGGCTTACCGCCAGCTCCAGCTGCAACAGGTGGCGCCGGCCGGCACCGAGGCCCTCGAGCGCGAGCGCCTCACGGATAGTCGATTCCGACTCCGCGTAGCGGCCGGAAACATTGAGTCCGTATGCCCGGAACAATGCCACGGCGGCCTCGTCATCGTTTGTCCGTGTGCGTACCGTCGTCGCGGGGCGGATCGATTCCGGCGGAACGACGTCCGGGTGCCGGGCCCAGTATTTCGCCTCGGTAACGGCCCACATGCGGCTGAATTCGTCGTAGCCCAGCTCGAGCTGGGGGCCGAATGACGGGTCGTGCATCGTGAATATGCGCCGCTCGTCGTCGTAACCGATGAGTAGCTTCGAGGTGAGGAACACGGAGTCGTTCAAGCCGACGCCGCAGCCGCCTTCCCGCAACTGCTCCACGGCACGGTGCGATACCAGCTCGCCCAGGGAACCGGACGCAGGGCGCGGCCGCTCGTATGAAACCGGCGTGATCACGGCGCACAGTTTTGGCGTGCTGTACAGCCGGTGGGCGTCCGGCGTGGTGGCCGGCGCAACCTGCACCGGGATACCGCGCGCCAGCAGGGACTTCAAGTCGTCGAGTGACGCCTGGTCGCCACTGGACGTCGTCCAGCCGGCCGGCAGCGACTTTGCGCGGGCGCTGGCAATGAAGTCTTCGCCCCAGTAGCCGTACATTATCTGCGCAACGGCCGTCAACGACGGGTTGATCACGTCGCTGCCCGGGTACGCTGCGTCGCGGACGTCGTGATAGCCGATGAAGGGTACGCCTTCGATCAGGAAATTCGCGGGTACCGGCTCGTCCGGCCACACCGCGAGCGGTGCCGCCAGCATCACGAGGCAAAGCAGGAAGCGCATAAACCATTCCGTTCCGACTGAAATAGTCTAGGACACGATGCGCCGTCGACAAGTCGTGCAACTACCTACGCGCATACGATGCCGTCTCGTCACCGGCGTCCTTCCGCAGCGGCGCGCAATCCTGGATTCGATGTGGTGGAAGGGGTCTCCCGGTGCCGGGGGTTCGCCCGGCCAGCGACCCGGCGGCACGGGTCGAGGCAATTCATGGGACCGGCACGTGCCCCGAATACATGGGACAGGCACGAACGGGGATACATGGGAGGGATACATAGGACAGGCACGCGCCGCTGCACTTGTGACAATGGGGCGATCGGTGGGTGAGTTCAGCCCCCAATCAATCCGGCTCGCAGCTGGCGTCAGGGATGGCGTGCGCGATCGCGCTGTGGGTGCATGGCTGATTGGATTGTGTATTTACGCCCGCTAATATGTGCCTGTCCAGTGTAAGGCGGTCCAGTGTAAGGCGGTTAGCGTTAGGCGGTTAAGTAATTTCCAAGATGGATTGTGTCAGTCTTAGTGACGAGACTGATCGGCCGATAAACCAAGCCGGGCGAAAGCCGGAAAGGAAAATTTCCATGACGCGTCTCAAGAATGACCTTAGGCGGGCACTCTTCGGTTTAGTAGCGACAAGCCTGGCTGTGTCACTGTTGTCACCGCTGGCTGTCTCGACCAGCTATGCCCAGAACATTGAAAACGGACACGGGGTGTTGCCGGAGCGCCGTATCCGGGCGTACAAGTACCTCGGTGCCGATGAGGACATCATCCGCCAAACGGTGCAGCGCATCGTCAGGCAGGAAGGCGACGCCGCCGGCGGCTGGGTGTACGAGTGGAGCGCCATAGGCAAATACTACGAGGCTCTCGGCGACGATCTCGTCCGGCAGGGCCCGCATCAGGCCGCCCTCGATGCCTACATGACGGCCGGCGTTTACTACGCGCTGGCGTGGTTCCCGAATATAACCTCGAACGAGCAGGACGAGGCCTACGCTGCGCAGTTGCGGGTGTACAAGAAGGGAGGAAAGCTGTTCGACGTGCCTTTGGAGGTGGTGGAAGTGCCTTTCAGGGACGGCATTCTCGTCACTTATCTGCACAAGCCGGTCGGCGTTGCAAAGCCGCCGCTCGTCATTTATAGCGGTGGCGTCGATCAGTACAAGGCGAACCACTACCGCCCGATTCAGGACTACCTCGCGAAAGGACTTGCCGTCGCCACTTTTGACATGCCCGGCTTCGGCGAGGGCAGGCAATGGCCGCGGGAGCAGAGTTCGGAGGCCCACGTCGCGGTCCTCGAGCATTACATGAAGCGGCGCGATATCGATACCGGGCACATCAGCTTCTTCGGGCAGAGCTATGGCGGCGGTGCTGCGTTGCATGTCGCCCTTCTGAACGATCCGCGCATCACCGCCGTGGTGGCAATGTGCGCGGGGATACGCTCCGGTGGGGACAACTCGCTGTTAGCTACAGGCAAGATCGGCAAGGGCAAGACGATCTCTACGCCCTTGCTTGTGGTCAACGGCACTCGAGACCCCATGAACCCGGTCGAGGACATGATGCTGACCTACCAGTCGGCTGAGGAGGCCGACCTGTGGCTGCTCGGCCTTGGCGAGCACTGCGCGGTGGAATACTACCCGGTCGTCATGCCGCACGTGGCCCAGTGGCTGGTTGAGAAAAACTCGAGGTAGCGGCTGAAAACTTGGTGCCGGTCGGCGCGACTGCGGCCTCCTGGCCTGTGGCCGCAATTCGGGGTTTTGCAGAACAAATTTGACGGGCACATTTGCTTGTAGGCCGTTGACTTAATTGACCTTTTCGGCAGGCGGGCCGCGAATATGGGCCTGTCCAGCTTTTGGTGCCGGTTCCGCGCTGGCGTACTATCCTTGTAGGCAGACGGACCTCGCTGTGGCGACCCTACTTGCGCAGGAGACGAATCAATGAGCGAAGCACTGAGGTAGGTTATCGGCTCCAAGACGAAATCGGAACTCAAATCCATCCTGGTCGAAAGCTTGGTAGGAACGGCCGGCATCATGTGGGTCCTCGGCGGGATCCTGGCGATCCTGGAACTCTACGACGTGCACTGGGCGCTCGGCTGGCTTGCGGGCTTCGTGTGGGTCTGGGGGGTGCTGGGCGGCCGCGCTGTATTTCGATGTCAAGCGGTTCTTCCATTCGTAGGGACCCGGCTGACTGAAGCAAGGGGGTCTGGCCTCGTGCCGGTCGGGTTCAGACGAAGTGTGGGAACTGAAAAGACGTTGCTGAACTCATCGCGCTGATCGCTGTCGTTGGCGGCCTGGCAGCGGTGGTGATGGAGCTGAGGCAGGCTCAACCGGCTCTGTGGGCCCAGGCATACCAGGCTCGTGCAATCGACGCGATCGCGTTTAACTGGAGTCTGGCACAGGATCCATCCTTTGATTTGCTGGCTGCCGAGTTCGAGTCTGGCCGGCTGGATATTGGCTCGCTCGAGGCAGACCGGACGAGCAAGCTGCTCAAACTTTACTATGTGAAGCGTACCGACATGGTTGATGGCATTTGGTACATCGCCCCGGTACTGGTCGTGCATTACATCGCCTGGCACAAATACCGGCCACCGCAGCAGTTCCTGGACGCCGTTCAGGCTGCGGCGCCATATGTGGCTATCCAGTACTGCCGGTAACTAAACCACTGCGCCTGAATGGCCCGGCGCCCCCGATCAGGTCAGGCTCCTGAGCTATGCCCCTGCCCGTAAATAACCGACAGCCGGGCGTTCGCTGATCTCCGATCCTCGGCTTCCACGCCCAAATGCCGGACGTTCGATTGATATCGGGTTGTACGGTTTGTGCCTGTCCAGTACTGCGGTCCAGTACTGCGCCTGCCCCTCTCCCGCGGTTTGTGCCTGTCCTGTACCGCCCCCTGTACCGCCCCTGGCGGGCCGCGAATATGCGCCTGTCCAGCTTTTGCGCGCCGCCGAAACCCGGGGCCTGGCTTCACGCCGATAGCCGGGGCGTCGGCCGGTCCGCTGTCCGCAGACTGGATCCCTGGCGGCGCACGCTCGAGATGCCTGCGAATATGGCAATGATCACGAGCAGCCCGACATAGACAGGTTGCGTAAGGGCCGACTGCTCGAGGCCCGGGAAGAACGTGACGGCAAGGTAGACCGCGTAGTTGCAGGCGGTGTGGAAAACTATCGCGAGGAAAGCGCTGCCGCCGGAGCGCAGGAAGAACC
>JAOUIH010000145.1 GCA_029884165.1 Gammaproteobacteria bacterium
TCGTCGCTGGTGTGCTCGACAGCATGTCGGAGCGTATCGAGACGCTGACCGGACGCATGTGACGTCCCAGGGGAGGATCATGACACGGGTGCGACTGTTCGGCGTCCTGGGTCTCTGCGCAGCCGCGTCGGTGCTGGCGGAAAATGGAATACTGCCTGACGTTCCGGAAGCTGCGCAGGCGGTTGCGCTGGACGGGCGCGCCCTGTATTCGCCGGCGCCGGGCGAGAAGGCGCAAGCCGATCTTGCGGCGGCACGCGCGGCATACGAGTCCGATCCCGGTGACGCGGACAGTATCATATGGCTGGGACGACGGCTGGCCTATGCCGGCGATTACCGTGGAGCCATCCTGGCGTTCAGCGAAGGTATACAGAAGCACCCGGACGATGCCCGCATGTACCGGCATCGCGGACACCGTTATATCAGCATACGGGAGTTCGACCGCGCCATCGCCGATCTCGAAAAAGCGGCGGACCTGATCCGCGGTACCGAGAACGAAGTCGAGCCCGACGGGCAACCGAACGATCACGGTATTCCGTTGAGCAGCCTGCACGGCAATGTCTGGTACCACCTCGGGCTTGCCTACTACCTGAAGCAGGACTGGGAAAACGCGCTGCGCGCCTACCAAAACGGGTTCGAGGTCTCGCGCAATGACGATAATCGCGTTTCGACGACGCACTGGCGTTACATGATCCTGCGCCGGATGGGCCGCCCGGGCGATGCGTTGGCCGTACTGGGCTCGATAACACCGGACATGACGATCATCGAAAATGACAGCTACCATCGCCTTTGCCTGTTCTACAGGGGCGAGCTGTCGTTGGACGAATTGCTGGATGGCGCGGCGGACGACCCGTCAGGCGCTGCCGTACGTTACGGCGCCGCGAACTGGCACTTTACCGAGGGCCATGTCGAGACCGCCCGCCGCATGCTTGGCGAACTTGCATCCAGCGGGAGCTGGGCAGGTTTCGGCTACATCGCGGCGGAAGCCGATCTCGCCGCTCTCGACTGAGTCCTACAGTCCGGTCAGGTCGTCGTCCGGCGCCGGTTTCCTGCTGCGACGAACGAGCGAGGCCGTTACGCCCGCGGTAAACGCTCGCAGGTAACGGCCTGTCAGGCCGTTCTCCATTTCGCGACTGACGATATAAAGCCCGCTTCCCATGATGATCGAGCTGCCCACAACGACCCAGCGATCGGGCACTTCGTTCCAGATGTAGTAGCCGGCGATTGCGGCGCCGATCAGCGCCGTGTATTCAAAGGGTGCGAGCACGACCGGCGGCGCGCGTCGATAGGCTCCGACGATGCCAACCCAGGCAGCGGCCGAGCAGATTCCTGCGAGTACGAACAGGAGCCACGCGAAGGGCTCCGGCGACCGGAAGTCGCCCCCGAGCAGGAAACTCGAAATCGTCAGCGGGCCGGCGATCACATAGAACGACATCGAGAAGGTCGTTTCGGTCGCAGCCAGCTTGCGCGCAGTGATGGCAAGGCCGGCGTAGCCGGCCGCAGATGCAAGCAGTGCGAGCGACGCCGCCATGTCGAAATTGGATTGCGGCCTGAGGACGAGCATGACGCCTCCGAAACCGACCATGACGGCGGTCCAGCGTCGCCAGCCCACGTGCTCGCCCAGCAGCGGCACCGACAGCGCCGTGACGATCAGGGGCGCGGTGAAGGCCAGCGTCAGTGCGTTGACCAGGGGCATCTTCGACAAGCCGTAAAAAAAACCGAACATCGCAATGCACGCGAGGCCGGTTCGCAACAGGTGCCATCGCCATCGCCGCGTGTGCAGGCTGCTGAGGCCACCGTACCAGCGAATCAGCGCCAGGAGCGTAAGCAATCCGAAAGTAGAGCGAAGAAACACGAACTGCTCGAGCGAATAGGAAGCGAGCAGCCACTTGGCGCAGAGATCCAGCGCGAGTCCCGCCGCGATTCCGAACATCAGGTAACCGACGGCAACGCCGAATGAGTCCTGGGCAGGCGTGTGAGCGGTCACCAGCTACCTCAAACCGTTCTAGGCAAGCGTGCCTGTTCGTTCAGGCCGCGTTCAGTTTTCTCGCCATTGGATTCAGCTTCGATTCATTGGCGCTGGCTTCTAATGGAGGCGAGTTAGGCGATTTTGCGTGAGAGGTTAAGGCCATGTCTAGGAAAACAAGCAGGGACGAGTACCGACTGTCTCAGACCGTGATCGCGGTGATCTACTTCCTCCTTTTCGGGCTGCTGAGTCTGGCGGCCGCGGCGGAGGAGGGCGGAGACCGCACATCTCTGACCCGGCAGTTCGCGACCGGTGGCCGTGACCACACTGGTGCTCCGGTCGAGACGGAAGACCGTCACAGGTCGCTGGTCGTAGACGGCAAGCGCACGCGTACTTCGATCGCGTCAGGGAAACTGGATTCCGGTGTACAGGGCGTACAGTCAGGCTCGAACGAGTTCTGGTTCTACGCCGTTGACCTCGTCCTGTTCGGTGACGACGACCATGACGGTTACTTCTTCGGGATCGACCTTCTGTTCGACGCAGACACGATCTGGTCGTCCGCCGACGTGTATGCAGTTCTCTACCTGAGCCTCGACGGCGGACCCTGGAACGAGTATGCGGTGACCTCCGACTTCCTGATCGGGGGTGCGACCGGGGACGACGAGTACGTGGTCGTGACGGAGCTGCAGTCGGGTTACCCGACAGGTAGCTATGACGTTCTGATTGAACTGTTCGACTCAGCGACCGGTGAATACCTCGCCGGCATCGGGCCTGAGGAAACATCCGAACTGGGCTACCTGACGCTGGAAGACATGCAGCTCGATGCTCCCGTGATCGTCAGGCCGGTTGCCGTCAGCCACGGGCACGGCGGCGGCGGGGCCGTCGGCATCGGCCTGATCGCTTTGTCTGGATTCGCCCTCGCGTTGCGCCGGCGCAGCCGCTCTCGGCGCTGAGGTGCCCCGGATCAGCCGGCCTCGCGCAGCGCGCCGAGGCCGGTCTGACCCCGGGCAGTCCGCATCACCTTCCTGCCCCAGGCAGCGAACGTATCGAAGTAGGCATACAGCGCCGGCACGACGAGCAGGGAAACGACCGTCGAGAAGCCGAGCCCGCCGATGATCGCTCGCGCCATCGGGAAATAGGGCGGTCCGTCGCCGCCGACCTGAGTCGTGCCGACGGCAAGCGGAGCGAGGCCCAGGATCGTCGTCGCGACCGTCATCAGGATGGGACGCAGGCGGTCCCGGCCGGCCTCGACGATCGCGCGGTTCCTCGGCATCCCGTCGTTTCTCAGGTTGTTGACGTGATCAATGAGTACGATGCCGTTGTTCACGACGACGCCGATGAGGATCATGATCCCGATGGACGCCATGAATGAGAATGTCGTCCCGGTCGCCGCGAAGAACAGGAAGACGCCTAGAACCGAAAACAGGATTGACCCGAGAATGATCGAGAACGGGAAGAGCAGCGACTCGAAGAGCGCCGCCATGACGAGAAAGATACAGGCGATTCCGAGCAGGATGTTCTGCGCCATCATCTGCTGTGTCTCGTCCTGGCGCTCGAATCCCCGGCCGAATTTCCAGCTGTAGCCGGGCGGCAGCTCTACCAGATCCATCAATTTCTCGACTTTAGGCCGTACGGAGTCCAGCGTGGCGCCGTCCTCGAGGTTCGCGGATATGACGACGGCCGTCTGCCGATCGGTGCGATTGATCGCCTGCGGAGAGCTTCCAACACGGAGATCGGCAATCGATCCGAGCGTAATGCGGCGATCGTCCGAAGTGTAGAGAGGGAGGTCGGCAAGCTGCTCGAGAGTCTGCTTGTCGCCTTCCCGGAAGGCGAGGCGGACTTCGATCTCGCCGGACTCGCCGCGGAATTCGCGCAGGTTCCTGCCCCGCATCGCGATTGCAATGGCATCCGCGATCTGGCGTGACGTAAGGCCGACAGCCGCGGCGCGAACCCGGTCGACGGACACCTGTATTTCCCGCTCCCCGGTCTTGCCGTCCGAGCGCACGTTCTCCAGCCCTTCGACGCTGGACAGGATCCGCACGACATCCATACCCAGATCGTTGAGCCGCGTCGTGGAGTCGCCCGAGATCTGCAGGCTGAATCCTTCGCCGCCGCCCTGCTGGTCGAAATCGAAACTCGGCTTCCCGATCGCCAGTTCCGGCAGGTTCGCCTTGACGCGTTCGAGGACTTCCCTGGTCGAGACCTTGGCGTCTTCCTCGTCAGTCAGCAACATGACCGTCGCAGCGGAACCCTTCTCGTAATAGCTGTAGACGGAGCTGATATCGAATTCTTCCCTGTTCGCGAACAGGTACTCCTCGATCCGGTCGACCGCTGCTTCTACTTGCGCCAGGGGATGCTGCCCCTCGATGAAGTAGTTCAGGTACAGCCGACGTCCGGATTCCTGTGGGAACGGGTCAAACTTGACCAGCTGCAGGGCAAGTGGCGCGACACCGATGAGGCAGATCAGCACGATACAGCCGAACGTCTTCCATGGCTTGACCAGAATCCACTCCAGCAATCGCACATAGGTCGACGTCAGTCGCGTCATCAGCGGTCCATGGCCTACGGACGACGGCGGAGCGGATACGCGCGCCGCCAGCATCGGCACCAGTGTCTGGGCAATCAGCAGAGACGCGAGCAGTGCCACGATGATCGTAACGGCAACGTGGGTTAGAAAGATCGTGATGTCGGTCCGGGCACCAAAAATCAGCGGCACGAATACAATGATGGTCGTAGCCGTCCCCGCGATCACCGCGAGGCCGACTTCCTTGACGCCCCGCGCCGTAGCCTCGAACGGGTGGTCGGGGTCCATCGCTCGATGCCGGAAAACGCTCTCGGTGACGACGACCGCATTGTCAACCAGCATGCCGACCGCAAGCATCAGCCCCATCATGGACAGGATATTCAGGCTGAGCCCGGCGAAATACAGTGCGCCGAGCGTGATCAGCAGCGAGAATGGCACGGATGCCGTGACGATCAGCGTGGTCGATACCTGGCGCAGGAACAGGTAGAGCACGACGATCGCCAGAAGCGCTCCGACCAGGCCGGCATTGAGCAGGTCGGACAGCGAGTCGCGGACATCCGCTCCCTGGTTGTCCATTGCGAATATCTTGATTCCCTGCATCTGTGGCAGTTCGCCGATCTTCTCGACTTCTTCAATTACACGATCGGTGACATCGACCATGTTAGCGCCCGTCGACTTGCTGATGGCCACCCCGATCGCATAATTGCGGTCAAGATGCCGGCCGAACTCCCGCTCGGGGCTGCGCAGCTCGATGGAAGCAATGTCTCGAAGGCGAATGTTCTGTTCATTGATGACGAGGTTCTCGATGTCCTCGATCGACGTAAACTCGCCCTTGGGCCTGACACTGAAGCGCTGCCCGCCGTCGGTTATGCGCCCCGCGCTTACCGCAAAATTCGTGCCCTCGAGAACCAGCAGGTCATCGACGCTTATCCCATGGGCGGACATTTTGTCCGCGTCCAGCAGGATCCGGATCTCGCGCGGATCCACGCCGTGCAGTTCGACCTTGGACACGCCTTCGATGCGTTCAATACGCCGCTTGAGCAGCCGGTCCAGCATCTCGTAGCTGTCGGACAGGTCGCGGTCGCTGGAAATCCGCAGCTGCAGCACCGGCTGGTCGCCGAGAGAGCCTGTGAAAACGAAGATCCGGCGTACGTCGTCGGGCAACAGGTGTCGGACGCCATCAACCTTGGCGCGCGCTTCGATGCCCTTGGCGCCCATGCTCTGGTCCCAGCCGAACTGCAGGAAGATCTGCGACATGCTGTCGGTCGTGGTAGAGGACATGCGCTCGACGCCAGTGAGCGTCGCCAGGGCTTCCTCGACGGGTCGCGTAATCAGGCGCTCGATCTCCTCCGGAGTCGAGCCTTCGTAAGGGATCTGAATGAAGATGCCGGGAAACTCGATGTCGGGAAATTTTTCGAGTGGCAGGAGTCTCGACGCGATGAGACCGACCAGCGCGAGCGCGACATACACGACGACCGTAGTGACCGGCCGGTGCAATGCGATTTCGGTGTGCCTCATCTTGCGGCCCCGGCTCAGGCCCGAGCGCCGGCCGGCTCGGCTGCCGGGCCGGGCGCAGGCACGACCTTGCGGTCGAGCAGAGAATACACGACCGGGATAACGATCAGTGTGAGCAGCGTCGATACGGTGAGTCCACCGATGACGGTTATGGCCATCGGCGTTCGCACCTCGGCACCTTCTCCGAAACCGATAGCCATCGGCAGCAGTCCGAGCACGGTCGTCAGGGTCGTCATCATGATCGGCCGCAAGCGAGCACGTCCGGCTTCCATTATGGCCGCCGACTTCTCCATACCCTGGGCGCGCAGCTGGTTAATGAGGTCCACAAGGACGATGGCGTTATTCACCACGATTCCTGCCAGCATGATCACGCCGATAAGGGCGATCACGTTGATCGTCGTGCCGGTGACGAACAGGGCCAAGACGGCCCCGACGAGTGCCAACGGTATGGTAAACAGGATGACGAGCGGGTGAACCAGGGACTCGAACTGCGATGCCATGACCAGGTAGACGAGGAAGATCGCCAGCGCCAGTGCAAACTGCATCGAGCGGAACGAGTCCTCCATCTCTTCGTTCTGTCCGGAGACGCTTGCCGTAATTCCGGAGGGCATCGCGGTCCGGCCGATGATCGATCGCGCCTCGGCAACGGCCGTCGCCAGGTCACCGGACGCTATGTTGGTCGAAATGATTGCCACGCGCTCCTGCGCGACCCGCCTTACCTCCGCGGGACCGCGCGCGATCCGGATGTCTGCGACGGCATCCAGAGTGACCGGGCGCTCCGAAGCGGGATTGACCACGAGCTTCCTGATTTCTTCTACGCTGGCGTTGCGTGTATCTACGCTCTTGACGAGTACATCGATCTTCTTGTCCTGCCACGTATAGCGCGTGGCTAGTTCGCCGCGCACGTTCGCGACGACGCGGTCGGCAATGTCGCGGACCGCCAGCCCGAGCTTGGCCGCCCGTTCCTGGTCGAAAATGATTTGCACTTCGGGGTTACCCGGTTCGATGGTCGTCTTGATATCGGTGTAGCGGCCGGACTCGGTCAGCTGCTGCAACAGAGCCTGGTTCACGGCCGCCAGCCCGTCCAGGTTGTATCCGGCTATTTCAATCTGCAGCGGTGACGCAAAGGTCATCAGGGCAGGGCGGCTGAATTCGTACTGGACGCCCGGCACGCTCGAGAGTGCGGCGCGCAACGCGTCCATCGCCTGCTCCTCTTCCGCGCGGCCGGCGCCCGGGCGCAGGGTTACGCTCAACGTGCCGGTATTTTCTCCCGAGTCGACCGGGTTCGCGTCCAGCCGGTTGCCGGTGCCGGCGACGGAGTAGCTGAGTTCGATCGACTCGATTGTGTCGGTGGCGCGCTGGGCCGCCTGGATT
>JAOUIH010000042.1 GCA_029884165.1 Gammaproteobacteria bacterium
GCCGGCGCGCAGGCCCAGGAGGCCCGACCAGCCCGGCGACGGGGCGGGGGAGACCGGCTCCGATTCCGCCAGCGCGTTCGACGCGAGGATCCGCAGCTTCTCGTCGTCCGGGCTCAGTTCGTAGGCACGCAGGAAGTGTCGCCTCGCGGTCGGGATGTCGTTGACCCGGCGTGCGACCAGCCCGAGGTTGTACTCGGCCAGCCCGCGCATCTTCGGGTAGTTGTCGGCGATAAACTGGAATTCGTGACGGGCGTCCGGCCATTGCTGCAGCTTGTAGTGGCAGACGGCAATGTTGTAGTGCACCGCGACGCCGTCGAGATCTAGGTCGCGCGCCGTTTCGAAGTACAGGAGGGCGGAGGAATAATCGCCCGCGGCGAACGCCTGCTGACCCGATTGCCAGTCGCCGGCCGGGTCGGCAGTTGCGGGACCTGCGGCCGCGAGGAGCAGCAGCAGGCCGGAGAGAACGGTCATCCTGCGGAGGGTCATGGTCCCTTCGGTTATTGAAATCCTTTGGATATCAATAACAAAAGTGCCCGCCGGGCAATAGCGCGGCGGGCATCGGTTGTGACCTCAGTCACGAATTTGACATTAATCCCGGGACTGCGTCACGGTGGCCCCGGGTTCTCGGGCGGCCCCGGATTCTCCGGCGGGCCGCCCGGCACATCCTCGGAGCGGCCCCGATTCTCCCGGTTTTCCTGGGCGGCTTCCGACATCGCGGCGCCTTGCTCACGTGCTGCATCCGCGCGATCGAGCCCGGTCTCGCGATTGCCGCGGCTTTCGTTCGCCTGGTCATGGCCACGTGCGGCGTTTTCGGCGGCCTTCGTGTCTTCGCGCAGATGCTCGGGCAACATGATCGGTTTCGTCACCGCCTCCGGCAATTCCGCTTCGGCGGCGCCCATCAGGCGAATCGTCGCCTCGGCATCTGCCCCGTCTTCCTGTGTCCAGGCCGCGCCGCTCAAGAGCGTCAGCGCCGTGCCCGTCCAGATTGCTGTCCTGATATTCATATCTAAACCACGCGGTTCGAATGTTCCATCGGCCCAAGTACCGCTGTTTCACCTATCGCCCTGTAAACCTCTTTGTATCACTAACGAACCAGGATCCTTTTGGTTCCCTGCCTCCGACATAATCACCCGTCGATCTTCAGGTTGACGACGTAAACCTGCTCGCTTTGCGGATGGCTCATCCGTACGACCAGCTGGCCGCCTTCCGCGCCGATTGCGCGGACCGGCAGCGTCAGCTTGTTGACACCTGCCTCGAGATCGGTGTTCCAGGTAAGCTCGCGGCGCGAGCCGAAGCCGTCGAGCTCGACGTCGCCCGCCAGCAGTATGCTGATCGTGGCCCCCGTCAGCGCCCTGTCGGTGTCTATCGCAATGTTCATGTCGCGCGGCTGGTCCAGCGTGATCAGGAATTCGTTCGCAGGCGCTACCTGCACAGTTGCCGGCGCCAGCCAGCCCAGCGACATGGCGACCGCAAGTAACGATGCGGCAATCGCGCCGCCGAAGCCCGCGCCGAGCCAGAACCTGGCCTGGCCGGAGCCGGCCCGCTGCCGCCGCGTCGCCCTGTCGAGCGTCCGCTCGAACAGGTCTGCCGGCGCCGATCCCGTATCCCGCTCGCGGATCAGCAGCATCGCCTCCGCGCCGCGCAGCATGTCGGCGCAATCGCGGCAGGATGCGGCGTGTGCCCTGCATTCATCTCGCTGTTGCGGGGCGAGCTTGCCGGCAACGAGCAGGTCGATATTTTCGGCGACAGTCTGACAGTTCATTGCTTGCCACCAATTACCTTTAGATCCGGCCTGTGCGCCAGGTCTTTCGCCAATAATCGCCCGAGCTTCGCCCGGGTCCTGTGCAGCTGCGACTTCAGCGTGCCTATCGGCGTACCCGTCATCTGCTGCAGTTCGTCGAGGCTCATGCCCTCGATGTCGTGCAATGCGACCAGGGTACACTGGTCGCTGCCGAGCAGTCGCATCGCCTTCAGTATCAACTCGACTCGCATCTCGCGGTCGAGCATCTCCTCGGGCTGCCAGCTGCTCGCGGCGGGGACTTCGAACTCGTCGTTCTCGTCAGCGCCGGTTGTCGCCATGCCCACCGGCGAGCGCTGCAACACCCGCCGGCTGTCGATGAACTGGTTGTAAAGCACCCTGAGAAGCCACGCCCGTTGGTACTCCATGGATTCCAGTTCGTCGAGTTTCAGGAATGCCTTCAGGCAGACCTCCTGAACCAGGTCCTCTGCGTCCACGGCCGACATGCTCATGCGTCGAGCCGCCGCGTACAGCGCATCGAAATGCGGGCGCATCAGCTCCCCGAACCGGTCCGGTTCCGAGCGGCGCCTGAAGCCGGAAACCTTGCGCAAGCCAAAAGTCCGCTTTTCCATCGCCTGTCAGTTGGTTAACGACGGCCGTGGCCGACGGGTTGCGCGATTTTTACATAATTTTCGACCGTGCAATGTGCAGCAGTACACAGTTCGGTCGGGGGGGGTAGGGGTTGGAGCCGCCCCGCCGAGCGAAGGCGGGGCAGCTCGGCACCGGGCCCGCCGTATCCATGGGCGGGGTTGGAGTCGAGGAGCCCTGAGCGGGAGCAGGCAGGGCCCGGTGCGGCTGATCAGTTCTGTGCCGGCGGCCCGAAAGGCACCACCGCATCGACGCCATCGGCGCCGATCGCGAAGGTCTCGGTGGCGCGGAACCAGATGGCATCGTCGCTGTCGGCGCCGTCGTCACCGGCCTGGCAGGTGAACGCGGCCGTGTAGTCGCCAAGCGGCAGGAAGTGAACCTCGTAGGTATAGATGCCGTCACCGTTCTGGGTGACGGTCGCGGTTACCAGGGGCTCCGGGTTCTCGAGATCGCCAATGTCGCCCGGCGTCCCTTCGAAGCTGCCCTCGTAGACGTAGACGGCGCTGCCGGTGTCCATCGCGAGATCGTTCGTGCAGGCCGGTTCCGCGCCCGGTTCCGTGCTCAGCAGTAACGGGTCCACCGTGCCGAACAGGTTGCCGAACTCGGCCATGTCGGTGATCCTGAGAGCGGGGCGCAGGAAGTAGCCGCGCGGGTCCACCTGGCCGTTGACGGCGCCCTGCGGTTCCACCAGCGCCTTGCGCAAGTCCCAGTCGATCACGAGATGCGTCGTGCCGCCGGCCATCACCGTGAAGCCGCTGACCAGCCTGAGGCCGGCCTGCTCGCCGCTCGGCACCTGCAGTTCCACCTGCGTGCCGTCCGTCTTCTCGGCGTAGGAATCAAACTCGGTGTCGAATCGGGCGTTGACGTGCAGGCGGACCCAGTTATAGGAACCGGCAGGCAGCTCGACGCCGTCGACCAGCGCCGCTACGGCGCCATTCGTCAGCGTCATCAGGTCGATCGTCTTCAGGTCGTTCGGCGGGGCGTTCGTGCTGAAGTCGATGAAGATCTCGTCGCCGTTCTGCGGCTTCAAGGTCACGCCGGTGAACTGGACGACGACCTTGCTGACATCCTCGAAGGCGGAGCGCGCGTCGGTCAGCAGCAGGCTCACGCGGCCGGTCGTTTCGCCACCACCACCACCGCCGCCGCAGCCGGCCAGCGCCAGCAACAGGAATACGAAAACGCTCTCTCTTTTTGTAATGTGCATGGGGATCCCAACCAGATCAGAGTTGCTTTGACGGCTAAACGCTGCCGGGCGGAAATAGTTGCCAATACTTGACATAATGCGCCCTGGGCCACCGGCAGGAGCCGCGCAACCGGCACGGCCGATTGGCGTATGATCGACGCGGCATGGGGCCGCCGGCCCGCCAACAAGAACCGACCAGGGTCTTACACCTGATGAACCGCTTCATCCGCGTCTACCTGCTCCCGGGAGCCGTCATGCAGTCGGTGATGATCGGCGGTGCCTATGCAACCGGCCGGGAAATCGCCGAGTTCTTCACGCAGTACGGCATGGGTGGCGGCACGCTCGGGCTTGCCGTCGCAGCCGTGTGCATTGCGCTCGTGTTCGCCCTGTCGCTGGACGTCGCGCGCCGCTTCCAGGTCTTCGATTACCGCCGCTTTGCGCGCGTGCTGCTGGGACGCGCGTGGTTCCTGTACGAAATCGTGGCGATCACCCTGATCCTGCTGGTCGTCGCCGTAATCGCCGCGGCATCGGGCAGAATTCTTGCGGACGAGTTCGGTTTGCCCGTGACCCTGGGCGGTGCGGCGATGCTGGTCGGCGTCGTGGCGCTCGTGTTCTTCGGCCGGTCCTGGGTAACGACGATACTCGCGTTCTGGAGCATATTGCTGTACGTCGTGTTCCTGAGCTACCTGGTCTCGGCATTCGTCTGGTTCGACCCGACTGACGCGGCGCGCGAATTCGTCGCTCGCGACGGCTGGCTGCTGTCCGGTCTGCAGTACGCGTTCTACAACGTCTCGGCGATTCCCGTCGTGCTGTACTCCGCCATGGCGATCGAGACGCGCCGCGAAGCGATCACGGCAGGCATCGTGGGGGCATTGATCGCGGTCCTGCCCGCGCTGATGCTGCACCTGAGCTTCGCCGTGGATTACCCGGGCATCGTCGGCTCGGAATTGCCGGTCTACGACCTGCTGGCGAGGCTCGATCTCGGGCTGCTGAAGTTTTGTTACCTGCTCGTGATTTTCGGCACCTTCATCGAAACGGGAGCGGGCAGCATCCAGGGTATCGTGGAGCGGATCGAGGGTGCCCTGTTCGAGAAGCGGGGCACCGGTCTCGGCCGGCGCGAGCACGCACTGATCGCGGCCGGGATCGTGCTGGCTGCGATCGCGCTGTCGCTGGTCGGCATCATTGCGCTGGTCGCCGAGGGTTACGGCGCGATCGCCTGGGGCTTCCTGCTCTTCTATATAACGCCGCTGCTCACGGTCGGCGTTTACCGCCTTTACCTCGCGCCCGGCAGCGGCCAGGGCGCCGGTCCCTGACGCGTCTCGGCGGTCCTGTGCGACACATCATCGAGATCGACGGTCTTACCAAGACCTATGTCGGCGGATTCGAGGCTCTGAAGGAGATCAGCCTGCAGGTCAGGCAGGGTGAAATTCTTGCGCTGCTCGGTCCCAACGGGGCCGGCAAGACCACGCTGATCAGTATCGTCTGCGGTCTCGTCAGGCCGGGCTCGGGCTCGGTGCGGGTCGGCGGCCACGACGTGATCGCGGATTTCCGCAAGGCGCGCTCGCTGATCGGGCTCGTGCCGCAGGAGCTGCCGACCGACATCTACGAGAACGTCTGGAACATGCTTCGCTTCAGCCGGGGACTGTTCGGGCGCAAGCCGGACGCCGCCCACCTCGAAGGCGTGCTGCGTTCGCTGTCGCTGTGGGAGCGGCGCCAGTCGAAGATGTTTACGCTGTCCGGAGGGATGAAACGCCGGGTGCTGATCGCAAAAGCGCTGGCTCACGAGCCGGAGGTGCTGTTCCTCGACGAACCGACCGCAGGCGTGGACGTCGAACTTCGGCAGGACATGTGGCGCCTTATCCGGGATCTGAAGGACAAGGGCGTCACCATCATCCTGACGACCCACTATATCGAGGAAGCCGAACAGATGGCCGACCGGATCGGCATCATCGATCACGGCGAACTGATGCTGGTGCAGGACAAGCAGCGCCTGATGAGCGAGCTCGGCCGCAAGCAGCTTGAGCTGCATCTGCAGGACCCGCTCGCCGCCGTCCCTTCCGCGCTGGCCGCG
Organism: Gammaproteobacteria bacterium; assembly: GCA_029884165.1. Lineage (GTDB taxonomy): Bacteria > Pseudomonadota > Gammaproteobacteria > Steroidobacterales > Woeseiaceae > JAOUIH01. The sequence goes on from JAOUIH010000042.1 coordinate 5,641, forward strand.
TACCGGCTCGAACTCGCGCACGACGGGCGCGACCTGGTCTATACGTACGACTCTCACGCGAGCCGGACGGGCATAACGGCCCTGTTGCGTGACCTCGGCGAAGCGGGCATCCGCTTCTCCGACGTGCGCACCAGGCAGAGTTCGCTCGAAGAGATTTTCGTCGACCTGATCCGGAAGCAGCGTCGATGAATGTCCATGCGATCCTGGCCATTTACCGCTTCGAAATGGCCCGCATGGGACGCACGCTGTTCCAGAGTATTGCGGCGCCGGTCCTGTCGACGTCGCTCTACTTTATCGTTTTCGGCGCAGCCATCGGCTCACGCATTGCCGAGATCGACGGGGTCAGCTACGGTTCTTTCATCGTGCCTGGCCTGATCATGCTGACCCTGCTGACCGAGAGCGTGTCGAACGCCTCGTTCGGGATCTATTTTCCGAAATACGCGGGCACCATCTACGAGGTTCTTTCGGCGCCGGTGTCGTTCGTCGAAATCCTGGCCGGATTCGTCGGGGCGGCTGCGACGAAATCGATAGTGCTCGGCATCGTTATCCTCGCGACCGCGAGCCTGTTCGTCGACATCGATATCCTTCATCCCTGGTGGATGGCCGGGTTCCTCGTGCTGACGGCCGTCACGTTCAGCCTGTTCGGCTTCGTTCTCGGCATCTGGGCGGATAGCTGGGAAAAGCTCGCGTTCGTACCTACGCTGATCATCACGCCGCTGACGTTTCTCGGCGGCACGTTCTACTCGATCAACGTGCTGCCGCCGTTCTGGCAGACGGTGATGCTGTTCAACCCGGTCGTGTACCTGGTCAGCGCGTTTCGCTGGAGCTTTTACGGCAATGCGGACGTGTCGGTCGCGCTGAGCCTCGCGATGACCTGCGGGTTCCTGCTGGCCTGCCTGGTGACAGTGTGGGCGATCTTCAGGACCGGTTACCGCCTGAAACCATGAACTGCCGCGGCTGGCCGCGGCCCGATCGAAGGCACAAGACTATGCGTCCGGAAAAACTGTTACTGATCTTGCTGGCTGCAGGCATGGCCGGCTGCAGTCCCGCAGCGGAGCCCCCGGGCGGCCCGCTGGAGCCGGCCGCATCCGATCAGCCGGTCCGCCCGCCGATCGGATCGGTTGTCGATCCCGCCGCCGTATTGCCGGCCGTGCCGGAGGGCGTGCAGGCGATCTCCCTGCTCGGGGAGGAGCTGCGTTCGGCAGAGGCGTCGCCCGAACTCGTCGCCCGGCTCGAGGCGGCGCGGGCCGATTACGAGGCGAACCCGGACGACGCGGACAGCATCATCTGGTACGGCCGCAGAATCGCCTACGCGGGCGACTACCGTGGGGCTGTCGTTGCCTTTTCGGAAGGCATCCGGAAATTCCCGCGGGACGCGCGCATGTACCGGCACCGCGGCCACCGCTACATATCGATTCGGGCGTTCGACCGCGCCATCGCCGATCTCGAGTATGCGGCCGCGCTCATCGAAGGCACCGAGGACCAGGTCGAGCCGGATGGCATGCCGAACCCGATGAACATCCCGGTCAGTACGCTGCACTCGAACATCTGGTATCACCTCGGGCTCGCCTATTACCTGAAGGGCGATCTCGACAACGCGCTGCGGATCTACCGGGTCGCGCTCGAAGGCACGCCGAACGACGACATGCGGGTAGCGACGACACACTGGCTCTACATGACGCTGCGGCTGCTCGGGCGCGAGACCGACGCGGCGGCCGCGCTCGAGCCCATAAAGGCAGAGATGAACGTGATCGAGAGCATGTCGTATCACCAGCTTTGCCTGCTGTACAAGGGTGAGGGCGACATCGCGACGGCGCTCGTGTCCGACGTTACGCCGGCGGGCGGCGACTCGGCCATGTACGGGGTGGGTAACTGGTGGTACTACAACGGCGAGGCAGACCACGCGAAAGAAATGTTCGAACGAATGCTCGTCGAGAGCGGCTGGGCTTCCTTCGGCCGCATAGCGGCCGAATCCGATCTGGCCAGGAAATTCTGACTCCGTTCGCCCCGCTCAGTAGCCGATTTCCTCGACGAAGCGGCGCCATCCTGCCTGCGCCATTGCCTGGCTGTCCCAGGGCTCGTACGTTGCAGGAGCGGCGACGCCCGCGTAGATTCGAACCTCCCGCGCCTCGCCGATGAGGCGAATCTGGTCGATCGTGACTTCGTAAAAGGCGTCCGCCGCGGAGGCGACGGGTGCCGGGTACGGGGAGACGCTAAGGCCAATGGCGTCGGCGGTCCAGCCGTGGAGATCGAGCGACAGGGGTTCGCCGTCGACGAACACGGTGATCGTCTCGAATCCGTCCCGCTGGTCGCTGCCGGCCTGGGCACGCATCGTGCTCCAGACGCCGAGCCAGATGTAGTAACGGTAGGAGCCCATGCGGTTGACGCTGATCGGCCCCATGTACACGTAGTCGCGCGCGTAGGCCGCCTGGCCCGAGTTGTCCCGGTACAGGACGAACGGCACGGAACTGCGGGTCGTGGTGACCCCGGTCACCGGGTCCAGGTCTTCGACCAGGCCGGCTGTGCTGCCGCAGGCCGTGGCCGCGAGTCCCAGCAGGCAGAGCGCGCCTGAATGCAGCCCCGTATGTTGCCTTCTTTTACCGCGCATCAGGTTAATAGAAGAACTGGTAACCCAGGTTGACGAACCACGACTCCCTGTCCAGGTCCATCGTCTCCATGGCTCGGCTCGAGAACTGCTTGCCCGTTTCGAGTTCCAGCCGCAGCTTCTTGCCCCAGCGGTACTGCAGCCTGAGGCCCGGAGTGTATATCCACTGCGTGCTGTCGTCAGCACGGATCTGCCGGTAGTCGACGCGCAGCCGCGGGCTGATGCGTAGCGCCCGACCGAGCGGGAAACGGCTGTCTATATTCATCGACCAGATCTCGGTCGTACCGGCATCCGCGTAGCGCAGTCCGAATATCGTGACGTCGCTCTGGGTGAACAGGCTGCTGGCGACGAGGTCGGCCGAATAATAACTGTAGTCCGTAGCCGGCGTCGCCGGGATGCCGGCGGACTCCGGAGTGGCGCTGAGCGTCGACAGGCTGGCATTGAGGTTGACCTGCAGCCTGGGCGACAGCGGGCTCGATACGCCGACCGTCATCGTCGTATTCTCGGCGGATCGGTCCAGCGCGATCTGGCGAAGCTCGTCCTCGGTGAAGATGGCGGTCAGGACATTGATATCGGTCTCTTTCTGGCCGATGAGCGAGCTGCCGATGCTGAGAAAGGGACTGCGCCGGCGGTCCACCATCCCGGTCAGCGTCAGGTGCGAGGGCAGGCGCCAGCTACCCTGGACGAAAAAGGATCCGATCTCGGCGAAGGCCGTGTCGTAATCGAGCATGCCCCACAGGCTCTTGGATTCGCCGAAGTAACGGAATTCCCCGCCGAGCGCCTGGCGGTCGGTCATGCCCTCGATCTGCTGCTGCAGGGCGAACACGCCGAGTTCGACGTTCTGCGCAAACGGCCTGAACGTGGAACTGGCACCGTAGAACGTGCGCGAGTTCACCTCCGTGTAAGCAGTCGAATAGACGGGCTGGCCGCCCACCACCTCGAATCGCAGCTTTTCTGACAGGTCGAAGCCGATATTCATGCCGTCGAATCGGCCGAGGACGCCACCCGTGTTGCGGGTCTGCCTGCCGATACGCCACTGGGTCCGGGTGCGGGCATCGGCCAGGTCGGCGTAGGCATAGGAGACCCGCAGGTCATTCCCGTTCGAACTCGACTCGTCGAGCAGTTCGCTGCGGTAGCCGGCTGTCACCCGGGCCGTGAAGTCGAAGCGCTCGCCGCGTCGCCGCGCATCGATATTGACGTCGGAGTAAACGGACGACTGGCTGACGATCTCTTCGTCGTCGTTCAGCTGGTTGACGTCCCGGCGGTAGAACTGGGAGAAAAAGGTCCGAATTCTCCAGTCACCGTCGGCCGCGCGTCGGGCCGCGGTCCGGGCGTCACTGGATGCAACGGACGGCCCGCCCGCCGCGCCGCCGTTGCTGACGGTCAGCGCAGCCAGCCGCTGGCTGACGCGCTCCGCGCCCTCGCTGTCCGGGTACAGCTCGAGATAGCGCTGGTACTCCGCCTTCGCGTGCGCCATCTGGCCGTTCCGTTCCCGGGCCAGCGCCAGGTACTCCTGCGCTTCCTGCTGGTGCGGGTTCGGCGGCAGCTGCAGGACCTTGGTGTAGATCTGCACGGCCCGCGACAGCTCGCCGGCGGTCATCGCGCGGCGTGCGTCCCGCATCAGCTCGGCGACCTTGTCGTCCGTTGCAACCGCGGCGTCGGGTATCGGCGCCGCTTGCGGCGCCACCAGGGATACTTCGGCAGCAACCGGTCCGGTAACCATTTTCGTCGCAGCGGGCGACGGCGCGGCGGGGATCGCGGAGGCCACGCTGGCCGCCTGCTCGTCGCCCGCCCGGTCGATCCAGGCCGTGGGATAGTGTGTGCGTACTCGCCGCAGGTCCCGCGCGGCCTCGTCCGCCGAATCGTAGTAACCCAGGCGCGTGCGATACCAGGTCACGCCATCGACCTGGGCTTCGGCGACGAGAACCTGCCGGCCCGCCGAGACGTCCTTGCCCGGCAGGTCGGCGGTCGCCGGCGGCCGCCTCGACGATTCGAGGTTTATGACGAACTGCTGTTGCCGGGCGGCGTCCCGCGGTATCAGTCGCCTGCCGGTCGCGGCCGGCGCCGGCGCCGCGTCTTCAGTGCCGGTCGCCGAGGCGAGGAATACGCGCAGCGTGATCGAGTCGCGGCCGGGCCCATGACGGACGTCGTAGCGCACTTCTTCACTGAAATCGAAACGCAACACCTGGCCGCCGGGCGACTCGCCGTCGTATTCGATGCCGACTATTTTCACGTCGTCAGCATCCAGCGGGCGATATTGTTCGCGCGAGTCGGCGATGCTCGGCGCCGTTCCCTTGCAGATGCCGGTCGCGTCGAGCTGGACACGCAGCTGGTCGCCGCGGGCGGCCGGGCTGTGGCCCAGGTACTGAACGTCACAGCGCAGCTCGAGCGTCAGTTCGGCGATCACGCTGCCGCGCGTCACCTTGCTGCCGGTGATGAAACCCGGGGCCGCAGCCCCGATGGCGCAGACGGCCAGCAGCGCGGCCGCCAGCGTGAACCGGCCGGGAAGGGCAGCAATCCGTGCGCCGAAACTGTTCAACACGATCACCATTCTCGGGCGCTGATCCGGTGGCAACCACTTTCCGCACAGTTCGCATCACGCGACAGGCCGCGGTGCCTGTCGACGCCGGGCTTGTAGTCGTTGGCATGGCAGCCCGCGCAGAAGCCGGCGTACGCCGGCGTCGGGTACTGGACGGCCTCCGAGTTGTTCCGGTGACAGGCCGTGCACTGCAGGTTGCCCGCGTGATTGAGCGGCTCGAACGTGAGGCCCTGGTGCCGGAAGATATCCGGTACCCAGGCCGTCGTGTCGTGGCATCGACTGCACTCCTGCGACGTCACGAAGTGGGTCGGCGTCTTGCCGGTCGCGATCGTGCCGTTGTGGCAGGAGGAGCAGGCGCCCAGGACCTGCGTGTGGTCCACCTGGGTCACGGGACTCCATGCCAACGGCGTATGGCAGGCCTCGCACACGTTGGTTGTCTGTACGTGGGTCGGGTGCTTGCCTGTCGCGTCCGTGCCGTTATGGCAGTTGAAGCAGTTGTTCACGATGTTCGCGTGATCGAAATTCGCGGGAATCCACGCGACCGTCGTGTGGCAATCGTCACAGTTGTCGCCGGCCGGGATGTGGGTCGGGCTCTTGCCCGGCGCCACCGTGTTGTTATGGCAGGATACGCAGGTGCCTATGACCTGCGTGTGATCCACGCTGTCGGCGGGAGTCCAGAACACGTTGTTGTGGCAGTCCTCGCAGACGTTCGTCGTCGCGATATGCGTCGGGCCCTTGCCGGTCGCGTCCGTACCGTTGTGGCAGGTGACGCAGTTACCGGTGATGTTGGTGTGATTGAAGTTAGCCGGTATCCAGGCGTTCGTCGTGTGGCAGTCGATACAGTTGTCGCCGCTCGTGATGTGCGTCGGGTGCTTGCCGGTTGCCGTCGTGCCGTTGTGGCAGGTGACGCAGGTTCCGAGAACATGCGCGTGATCGACCGTGTCGACCGGGATCCAGGTCGTGCTGTTGTGGCAGTCCTCGCAGACATTCGTCGTCTGGATGTGAGCGGGACCTTTGCCCGTCGCCTGTGTACCGTCGTGGCAGCTGGCGCAGTTGCCAACTATGCCGGTGTGGTCGAACGTGGCGGGCACCCACGCGACGGTCGTATGGCAGTCGTCGCAGTTGTCGCCGCTGGGGAAGTGCGTCGGGTGCTTGCCGGTCGCGGTCGTGCCGTTATGACAGGACAGGCAGGTCCCCAGGACCTGCGTATGGTCGACGGTATCGGCAGGCGTCCACACATTGCTGTTGTGGCAGTCCTCGCAGATGTTCGTCGTGCTCATGTGAGTCGGATTCTTGCCGGTTGCGGTCGTGCCGTTGTGGCAGCTGACGCAGTTGCCGGTTATGCCGGCATGATCGAAGGTCGCAGGCAGCCAGGCGGCGGTCGTGTGGCAATCGCCACAGCTGTCGCTGCTAGCTACGTGGGTCGGGTGTTTGCCGGTCGCGGTCGTGCCGTTATGGCAGGAGGCGCAGGTCCCCAGAACCTGTGTGTGATCGACCGTATCGGCAGGGATCCACAGGACCTTGTTGTGGCAGTCTTCGCACACGTCGGTCGTCGTAATGTGAGTGGGTCCTTTACCGCTCGCATCGGTGCCGTTATGGCAGTCTATGCAGTTGCCGACGATGCTGACGTGGTTGAAGTTCGCCGGGATCCAGCCCGCGGTTATGTGGCAGTCGTCACAGGTGTCACCGCTTGCAATGTGTGTCGGGTTCTTGCCGGAGGCCGTCGTCCCGTTGTGACAGGAAGAGCAGGTGCCGATGACCTGCGTGTGGTCCACCATGTCGACCGGCGACCACAGCGTGTTGTTATGGCAGTCTTCGCACAGGTCGGTCGTCAGTATGTGCGCCGGCCCCTTCCCTGTCGCGTCCGTGCCGTTGTGGCAGGAGACGCAGTTGCCGGTGATCCCGGCATGATCGAAGGTTGCCGGCAGCCACGCGACGGTCGTGTGGCAATCGTCGCAGTTGTCGCCGCTCGTGATATGCGTGGGATGCTTGCCGGTGGCCGTCGTGCCGTTGTGGCAGGAGACGCAGGTGCCAATGACCTGGACGTGGTCGACGGTATCGACCGGCGCCCAGAGCGTGTTGTTATGGCAATCCTCGCACACCTCCGTCGTCAGGATGTGCGTCGGGTTCTTGCCGGTCGCCTGTGTCCCGTCGTGGCAGCTTGCGCAATTGGCAGTTATGCCTGCGTGATCGAAGGTCGCCGGTATCCAGGCTACCGTCGTGTGGCAGTCGTCGCAGGCATCGCCGCTCGCGACGTGGGTCGGATGTTTGCCGGTCGCCGTCGTGCCGTTATGGCAGGAGCTGCAGCTGCCAAGGACCTGGGTGTGATCGACCGTATCGACCGGGACCCAAGCGTTGCTGTTATGGCAGTCTTCGCAAACAGTGCTTGCCTGGATGTGCGAGGGATTCTTGCCGGTTGCGTCCACGCCGTTATGACAGCCGAAGCAATTGCCCGATATATTGCTGTGGTCGAATACCGCCGGTATCCACGCGGAAGACTGGTGGCAGTTGTCGCACTGGTCGCTCGATGCGATGTGATCGGGCGTTTTGCCCGTTGCCGTCACGCCGTTGTGGCAGGACCCGCAGCTCCCGGTGACGGCCGCATGGTCCATGAACGAGACCGGGCTCCAGGCCGAGGTCGTGTGACAGTCGGCGCAAATCTCGGCAGACGAAATGTGATCAGCTGGCTTGATCGATGCCCTGACGGTACCGGCCTGCGAATGACAGCTGACGCAGGCGGGATTTGCATTCTCGAAATATCCGCCCGTATGGCAACCCTCGCAGCTGACGTTTGCGTGCGCGCCATCGAGCACGAAGCCGGTGCTGAAATGGTCGAACGGTTCCTGGGCCGAGGCTTGCGGCGCAGGCGCCATGCAGGCCAGGCCAGTCAACAGCAGTACCCAGGCGGCGGAGAGTCTCCGGGCCGGCCTGTGAGCGAGGTGTCGGTGCCAGAGTCCGTTCATTGGATAGACCTCACGTCGCGGAAAGACTCCGCGCTGTGGCAGCGCCCGCAGTCGGGCCCGAATTCGCCGTCATGGATGTCGTCGTTACGATGGCAGTCCCCGCAGTTCGAGCCGAGCCCTGCCTGCGCCGACAGCGGCTGCCGGTGGCAAGTCTCGCAGGCGACGGCGACATGGGCCCCCTCTAGCGGGAAACTGGTCTGTGCGTTGTGGTCGAACTGCCATTGCAGCCAGTCCACCGGGTTGTGGCAGGAGGCGCAACGGTCGCTGAAGCGACCTTCGTGCGGGTCTTCGTCACGGTGGCAGTCGATGCAGTCCGTCGGGGCGTCCTGGAAGACGTGCGACTCGTGACAGCCCTCGCATTCCGCGTCGGCGTGCTTTCCCAGTAGCGGGAAGCGCGTGAGGTCATGGTCGAAGAAAACCTTGTCCGTCCATGACTCCTCGTTGTGACAGTCCTTGCACGTCGGGCCTTGCGTGCCATCGTGTGCGTCGTCTTGTTCGTGACAGGACAGGCAGTCCGACTGTAGTTCTACTTCGAAGATCGGCTCGATGTGGCACTCTTCACACTCGATCGTTTCGTGTGCGCCGTTCAGCGGGTGCCCCGTGTCGACATCGTGGTCGAACATGATCTTCGGCCAGTCCTCCGTGACGTGGCAGGTCTCACATTTGTCGCCGAAATGACCTTTATGGTTGTCGTCTTCGGCATGGCAGGACACGCAGGTAGTCTGCATCTGATCGGAAAACGGGTCGCTGCTGTGACAGTCGTCGCAGCTCAGGTCCGCGTGCTTTCCGTCGAGCGGGAAATCGGTGTCACGGGCATGGTTGAAGCTGGTGTCCAGCCAGTCGGTCGGGTTGTGGCACTTTTCGCACTCGGTTCCGCTCCTGCCGTTGTGCGCGTCGTCGGCGGCATGACATCCATAGCAGGTGGTCGGTGTCGAACGGAAGGACTTGTCTTCGTGACAGGCGGTGCAGGTGGCTTCGAGGTGATGGCCGATCAGCTCGTAACCCGTGGTGTCATGATCGAACTCGATGTCCTTCCAGTCGGACGGCTTATGGCAGGCCGCACACTCGGTGCCGAGGCCGGGGTCATGTATGTTGTCCGCCTCGTGGCATGAATAGCAGTCGGACGGGGCCTCGCGATAGCGCGTGTCCGGAGCGTGGCAGCTGGTGCACTCCACTTCCGCATGGCCGCCTTGTAACGAGAAATCCGTAAAATCGTGATCGAATGTCTGCTCGTCCAGGTTGACGATGTCGGCCTCCCGCCCCTCGTGATCGGTATGACAGCTGGCGCAGCGATCGTCTCTTGCGCTCTCGAATCGCCCGTGGAACCCCAGCTGCGACTCGATATCGGCACCGACGTCCTCGTGGCAGACGAGGCAGAGCACGCGCTGCCGCTGCCGCTCGAACTTTTGATGGCAGCTGTCGCAATCGGTCTCTACGTCGGCGTGGCCCTCGATAACCTTGCCCGGCATGACGAGCGTCTCGATCTGAGCCGTTGCCTGCTGGGTGCAAAGGAGAGCAATGGTCATCGCTATGCCGGTAAGTAAGTCACGAAGAGTCATGCAGGTATCTGTCCGCCATCAGTACATGTGTACGGCAAGTACATGTATGAGGGCCGATAGCACCATCATGAAGAAGATCGGCAAGTGAAAAATGTGCCAGAGCGCGAAGAGTCGCTCGTAGAACGAATACTGGGCGACGCGCCCGATCAGCATCGTGTAGTCCCCGATGTAACGAGACGTCGTCTTGCGCAGTCGCTTGTAATTACGCGCGAGAGCCGGAGATTTGGCGGCCGCTGCCTTCAGCTCCCGTCGAGCTGTGAACAGCAGGGACAGGCGCGTGAAATGATGGGTGAACGTCCAGTTCAGGGAGCGGCCAACGCCGAGCGAATGCGTGATCGCGTCGCCCTGTAGTTCGTTGGAGATTCGGTCCAGGCGTTTGACGAGATTCGGCATGATGTTGGCCATGCCGTGGCTCTTTTCGGCAGATTGCGCAAGTTCGCGCTGCAGTTCCTTCAGGCTGGTCTTCCTGCCGTACAGGCCGCGGTGGATCCGGGCATAAAGGTGACGGCCGATGATGCCGCTGCCAGCGACCAGCAGCATGCAGTACAGCGCGACGCGGCTGTTGAAGGAGCCGATCTGAAAATTGCAGTGATAGAGGATCAGCAGGGGACCGACGAGGCCCAGGATCATGTGCATGCGGAACCAGACTCGCGTCGGACCGAGCATGTGCAACAGGCGAATGCGCTTGCGCAGCGGGTACAGCAGCAGGACGAGCATCAGCGAGCCGCCGATGATCCCCAGCCAGTAACCGACCCCGTCTTCGGGATTGATCAGGGCCTGATCGCGGAGCAGCCAGCCGAGGACGATCATGGCGGTCAGCGAGCCATATCCGTACAGAGCGCTGGCCCATCCAGACAGGCGCTTGACGTCTGTATTGGCTGGCGCATTCGGAGCGAAAGCGGGGCGGCGGATGACGGTTTCGTTCATTTGGATGATGTCCGTTTCAGTTTGCCTGGCTCTGCGACGAGCCGATCGTTATGTCCAGCAGGTCCGTCGAGTGAATCGAAATCGGGCCGAGACTGGTCTCCATCCCGGGGTCCGATCTCAAGGCATCACCTGTGCTCGAAACCTTCGCACTGACGATGACCTCAGAGACGCTGGACAGGCCGCGGCCACGCACCATCGACTGGTCATCGTTCAACTCGAAGTCGAAGGGCAGGTCGGCGACCGTCCTGCGGATGACCGCCAGCGGCATCGGCGAACCATCGCTGGACTTGGCCGTGATGAATACGCTCGCGTCCGGGCCGACGGATCCCCTGGCGGACTCGGCGAGCGATACGCGCCCACGAATGGCCGGTGCGTCTGCGACGGAGTCGGCGTGTTCGCCCGAGGACAGGAGTTGCTCGAATTCCGGCTCGCTGCTGCCGTTTGCGACGGCATTTGCATACGCGTCAGCCGCCTCGGCAACGTGGCCAAGGTGATGGTAGGACTTTGCGAGCAGCAGCCACAGATCGCCGTTGGCCGGGTCGTCCTCCAGCTTGGCCTTCAGTCCGTCGAGGAGGTTTCCGACCGACGGCAGCTTGCCGTCGCCGGTTGAGGACTGCGCGCTTGTTGCGCCTGCAGACCTCGGCGCATACGTGACGACATCAGGAGTGCCGATCAGCGCAAACAGGACCGCTACCGTTGCCAGGACTGCCAATGCAGCCAGCCAGTACGAACTGGCCCCGCCCCGCATGCAGAACGAATGTGCAGGTACCCAATATCCAGCGGCGCCCGAACCGCAGGCAGTTGTCTGGGGCGCAATCCCGAATTTAATTGTCATCTCAACTTTCCCGTGCGGTCTGTCGCCGCTCTTGCTCGCTACCGCCGCTTATGCATAGCTTTGAGCGACGGATTTATGTCTGTACACGCTGCAGCCGGCCAGAATGTTCCGCTTTGTCTCGCGGACGCGCGAAATTCGGGTCAACTGTCGCCTGACAGAGACAGTTTCATGATTCAGCTACGACATTTGCCGCCCAAGCGAATGCGTTGCCGCGTGATTACTTGCACACAGCGCTGCCCGGCATTGAACTGCTTCGCATCGGCGTTCCAGGCTTCTGCTGATTACAGGCACAGGGCAGGTCTGTAATTGAGAATCGTACAGCCGCGAGTTGCGGCGTTCGTGAACTGTCTCTCACTTTTCAGAGAGCGTCCAGATGTCGCCATGAGGCAACAGCGTTTCTCTCACCAATATAGGGAAAACGCGTAAACGAACGGCAGACTTAGTAAGGTGTTCACCCCATTTATCTGCAACATAATTAAATTCGAGAATTGCCGGTATCGGCGCGGTGACGGTCGTGCGGCTGCGATCGCGCGACATAAGCACCGGCCGCCCGGGCAGGCACTGCGAAACTGTGAGTGCCTGCGCGTTGTGCAGGTACCGTAGCCTGCTAGGATACGGGCGACTCGCGCGAAGGGAATTTTGAAGTCGATGGGCCCACTGCTGTTAAGCCTTTACCTGGTACCGGTCCTGGGAATACTCGCCTGGTACTTTCGTTCGCGCACGCGACGGGAGCTTGCGAGCATCAAGGCGGCGGAGGAGGCCATCGCGGCGAGCATGACCGAGCCGCCATCCCTGCATCCTGTCATCGACCCGACCAGGTGCATAGGCTGCAGGTCCTGCGTCGCGGCTTGTCCCGAGCAGTATGCGCATCCGGTTCTCGGCATCATACGCGGCAAGGCCCGGTTGATCGGGCCGTCGAACTGCATAGGCCACGGCGCATGCCAGCGCGCATGCCCCGTGGATGCCATTCGGCTCGTATTCGGAACCGAGAGGCGCGGCATCGATATTCCGGTTGTAAGCCCGACGTTCGAGACCAACGTACCTGGCATTTTCATCGCCGGCGAACTGGGCGGCATGGGGCTGATTCGAAACGCCATAGAGCAGGGTCGGCAGGCCATGGACTCGGTCATGAAGCTGGACGGGCTCGGGGCCAGGGATCGATACGACGTTGTCATCGTCGGCGCAGGACCGGCCGGTTTCGCGGCGTCGCTGGCCGCGATGAAAGCCGGCCTGCGCTTCGCGACCATCGAGCAGGATTCCCTCGGAGGAACGGTGGCACATTTTCCGCGCGGCAAACTGGTCATGACCCGTCCGGCGGAACTGCCGATCGTCGGCAAGATGAAATTTACAGAGACAACAAAAGAGAAATTGCTGGAATTCTGGCACGGGGTGGAAGCCAGGACCCGACTGAAGATCAACTACAACGAGCGCGTCACCGGCATCGAGAGGTCGGCCAAGGGCAAGGGATTCAACGTCCGGACGACCCGCGCCGTCTACCCGGCGCGTGCCGTCCTGCTGACGATCGGTCGGCGGGGTACACCGAGGCAGCTCGGCGTACCGGGCGAGGAACTGGGGAAGGTCGTCTATCGGTTGATCGATCCCGAGCAGTATCGCGGCATGAAGGTGCTGGTCGTCGGCGGTGGCGACAGCGCGCTCGAGGCGGCTCACAGTATCGCGGAGCAGCCCGGAACGAAGGTGAGCCTGTCGTATCGCTCGCCGTCTTTTTCCCGGGCGAAACCGAAGAACCGGCAGAAGGTCGACGAGCTTGCGGCTGCCGGACGCCTGCAGGTTCTGATGAACTCGAATGTTCTCGAAATTCGCCCCGAATCCGTCCTGATCGAACAGGGCGGGCGCAAGATTCCGCTGGCCAACGATGCCGTCATCGTGTGTGCAGGTGGCATCCTGCCAACCGGGTTCCTGAAAGAGGTCGGCATAACCGTCGAGACCAAGTACGGTACCGCCTGAATCCCCGGGTCCCTGCGTTGGCGTGAAACCCCGGCGACCGTATGCTGTCGAAATCACGCACTGACTGTGCTGCGACCAGGGTCTGCCGGCGTTTCGGCCGACGTGTGCGCAAGGGGGGATCATGAACGACGGGCACGGGCCGCTGCGGCGGCGGGAATTCCTGGCAGCGATGGGTCGCGTTGCGGGCAGCAGCGCCATGCTGAGAGCCATGGCCGCCATGGGCATCGGTACCGTGGCAGCGGCCTGCGGATCGTCCTCGGCGGCTCCCGGTGCCGGCCAGAATCCGCCGCCGCCGCCCGCATCCACCCATTCCCCGCGCCCAGGCGACTGGCCGGCAGGCATCGGCACGGGCAAGACAGTGGTCATACTGGGTGCCGGAATCGCCGGGATGACCGCCGCCTGGGAGATGGAAAAACTGGGCTATGCCTGCACGGTCCTCGAGGCGACCGCCCGGGCCGGCGGTCGAAACCGGACCATACGCTCCGGCGATCTCGTTGAGGAAAGCGACACGACCCAGGTCTGCAATTTCGATGTCGACAACGATCTCTATTTCAATGCCGGACCTGCGCGCATCGCTCACCATCACGAGTTCCTGTTGGGCTACTGCCGCGAATTCGAGGTCGCACTCGAGTCCTTCGTCAACGACAACCGGGCTGCGCTGCTGCATTCACCCGCCGCTTTCGGCGGTCGGCCACAGATCGCGCGCCGCGTTATTGCCGACACGCGCGGGCACATCGCGCGCCTGCTCGCGGCCGCGGTCGACCAGGGCGCGTTGGACCAGCAACTGTCGGTCACGGACAGGATCAACCTCCTTGCGATGCTCGGGGATTTCGGCGACCTGGGCGCAGGCAACTCCTATGCGGGCAGTAGCCGCGCGGGTTTTCCCGGGCAGGAGAATGCCGGCAGCCGGCAGCGTGCCGAGGCTCTGCCGCCGCTCGACCTGCAGACCCTCGTAGCAGACGCGTTCTGGCAGCAGCGTCAGGATTTCTCACAGGATCTTGAACAGCAGCCGACCATGCTGCAGCCGGTCGGCGGAATGGACCGCATCGCCCGGGCATTCGAGGCCCGGGTCGCGCAGTCGATCGAATTCGAGGCTCGCGTGACGGAGGTCCGCAAGCTGGCCAACGGCGTCCGCATCGTATACCGCAATCGCGACGGTATCGACATCGGCCTCGAGGCCGATCACTGCATCTGCACGATCCCGGCTACGGTGCTGCGCGACATTCCAAACGATTTCTCGCCCGGGCACGCCGCGGCGATCGCAGGGTTCCAGTATTCCGCCGCCGTCAAGGTGGCCTACCAGTCGCGACGCTTCTGGGAGCAGGGCCACAATATCTACGGCGGCATCTCCTGGACGACCCAGGACATGACGCAGCTCTGGTATCCGAGTCATGGCTTCGGGCGGCAGGCCGGCATCGTCGTCGGTTCTTATGTATTTGGCGGCGCCGCAGGTGTCGCTCTCTCGAACCTGCTACCGGCACAGCGCGTCAATACGACGACGACGCAGGCCAGCAATCTGCATCCGGAATTCGCTGTCGAGGCAGACCGCGGCATTAGCATTGCCTGGCGCAAGGTTCCCTCTCAGCTCGGCGCCTGGGGCATTTCCGATCCGGGTGTGCTGCTGACCGCTGACGACCGCATCTATTTCGGCGGCGAGCATCTGAGCATCCTGCAGGGCTGGCAGGAGGGCGCCATCCTGTCCGCTTATCACGCGATCGATCTTGCCGTCGGGCGCGACACAGCCTGAGCGACGATTCAGCCGCGACGTTCCGCGAGCGCAGCTTCGGCTTATCCTTATTGTGCGGCAGCGGCCAGCGCAGCAATATCATGATTCGCACGAAGGCAGGGCCGCAGCCTGCCAGGCAAGGGCCCGCCCTCGATGTCGCCTGTTCCGGAGCGAAGCCGGGGAGGACGGTACCCATGAAGCGCCAGACACAATCCCTGGTTCCCGCTGTGTTCCTCGCAGCATGCGGCCTGCCCGCCCTGGCAGACTCGGAAATCGCGGCTTTCGGTGGAGAAGGCAGCGGACGCAGTGAAATCTTCACGACCGCCGGGCCGTGGATGCTGGACTGGAGTCTGTCCAGCGACTTTCCGACGATCGCGAAATTCGAGTTGCGGCTGCACGACGGCAGCAGCGGTGCATTGATCGGCTCGGTCATAGAGGTCGAGGGCACGGGACAGGGCAGCAAGCTGTTCGCCGATGCCGGCGAGTACCAGCTCGCAGTCGTCGCGAGCAGCGTGCGCTGGGACGTTCGGGTTTCCGAGGTCGACGAGGAAATGGCGGCGCGAGTCGTCCGCGAAAGCGAGGGGCGGCAGGCGCTGGCCGACCGATCGGCGATAGTCGGCCGGCGAGTCGGCGAGGGCACGTTCGAGTCGTGGCGCCCAATCGATGATTCGACGCTGCTGCTGTTCGGCGAGGACGGCAACGGCTTCCGCATCGCCTTCGATCCGCCCTGCATGGGCCTGACCGGGGCTACGGCGCTGTCATTCGTTACCGCCAGGGGCGCGAGTGCGGAAGAGTACGATTCCATCCTGCTCGATGACGGCACCCGCTGTTACTTCGGCGCCGTGGTTCCCAGCATCGTCCGCTGAGGCTCAGGTCCTATAGTCTTCCCGGCGCGGGATGCTGTCCGTTGCCCCGCGCCTGGTCACGGACAGCGAGGCCGCTCGAACGGCCACTCGCATCGCGTCATGAAGCCCGAGACCCTCGGCCAGCGTGGCGGCCAGCACGCCATTGAAGGTATCGCCGGCGGCGGTCGTGTCCACGACCTCGACCGCGGGCGCCGGCTCATGGTGCAGGCCGGCGGCGCCCTTCAGCAGCGCGCCGTTGCCGCCCATCGTGATGATGA
This sequence comes from Gammaproteobacteria bacterium, assembly GCA_029884165.1. Taxonomy (GTDB): domain Bacteria; phylum Pseudomonadota; class Gammaproteobacteria; order Steroidobacterales; family Woeseiaceae; genus JAOUIH01. The sequence continues at coordinate 21,883 of JAOUIH010000042.1, forward strand.
CGTTCTGCACGCCTCGCCCGAGGAGTACGTCAGCCGCCTGCTCGGCGCTGCGGGTATCGGTCACGCGTAATCCGCTCAGCTGCTCCGCCTCGGACTCGTTCGGCGTCATGCAGAACAGGCCGCGCAATACGTCGTCCGGAATCGGCGCCGCCGGCGCGGGATTCAGGATCACCGGTACGGCATGCGCGCGCGCCAGGCCGGCCGCGCAGCTTACGGCGGCGATCGGAATCTCGAGCTGGAGCAGCAGGAACGCGGCGTTGGCGAAAATCGCGGCATGCTGCTCGAGGTAGCCCGGTGACAGCCGGGCGTTAGCGCCGGGTGCGACACCGATACAGTTTTCGCCGCGGGCGTCCACGAAAATCAGCGCGACGCCCGATGGGGCGCCATCGAGCACCAGCGCGTGGGTGATATCGATGTCCTCGCGACGCATGCTGCGCAGCGCGGCCTCGCCGAAAGGGTCGTTTCCGACCGAGAACAGGAACTTGACGCGGCCGCCCGCCCGGCGCGCCGCGATCGCCTGGTTCGCGCCCTTGCCGCCCCCGAATACCCGGAAATTGCCGCCAATGACCGTCTGGCCGGGGACCGGGATCTCGTCCACGGACATCACCATGTCGGTGTTCGAACTGCCTATGACGAGTATTTCCTGCATGGCGTCGGCGAGAGAGCGTTAATTGCCGTTACTATAAGGCCTTTGCAGCCGACCCGTTAATGGAGTTCCGATGGGGATCTGGACACAGGCAAGAATGCTTGCCGAAAGAACGACGGACGACAGAAATCGCTATGTCGACTTCCTGCGCGCGGTCTCCATACTCGCGGTTGTCACGGGTCACTGGCTAATCGTCGCCATCCATATCGACGGGGGCGCGCCGTCCTACAGCGACATACTGGTGCTGCAGCCGCAGACCCAGTGGCTGACCTGGCTGTTCCAGGTCATGCCGGTGTTTTTTATCGTGGGCGGCTACGCGAACGCGGTGTCGCTCGAAAGCGCCCGGCGCGATCGGGCCTCGTATGCCGATTGGCTGGCCAGGCGACTGAACCGGCTCGTGTCGCCCTTGCTGGTACTGCTGGTCGCCTGGGCGGGGCTGGCCGCCATTCTGTATTTCGCGGGCGTCAGCGGCAGCGTTACCCGGCTCGCGTCACGCGCCTCGCTGATTCCAATCTGGTTCCTGGCGATCTACATCATGGTCGTGGTGCTGGCGCCGGCAACCTACGCGGCCTGGCGGCGCTGGCGCTTTGGTTCTTTCTGGGCCCTCGTCCTGCTCGCGGTCCTGGTCGACGTAGCGTTTTTCCTGGCAGGCCAGCAGTGGCTGGGCTGGACCAATTATTTCTGGGTCTGGCTGGCGGTCCATCAGCTGGGATACGCATGGCGTGATGGCGTGTCGGGTACGCCGCGCCGGCTGCTCGGCTACGCGGCCGTGGCGGCCGTCATCCTGGTGTCGCTGGTGACCCAGGGGCCTTACCCGGTCGCGATGGCCGGCTCGCCCGACGACGGTCTGAGCAACTCGCTGCCTCCCAAGTTCACGCTGTTGCTGCTCGGCATCGTTCAATATGGTGTGCTGCTCTCCATCGAGGCGCCGATGAGGCGCGTGCTGTCAAACCTGAGCCTGTGGGCAGCGACGGTCCTGATCAACAGCATGATCATGACCTTGTATCTCTGGCACCTCACGGTAATGGTCATACTGGTGGCGCTGGCGTATGCCGCAGGGGGCTTCGGTTTCGGGCTCGAACCCGGTACAGAGGCCTGGTGGTGGACGCGCCCCGTATGGATCGGCTGTCTTTATGCGGTCCTGCTTCCGGTCACGCTGCTGTTGTCGCCGCTCGAACGGAGGGCACGGGCCGGCGATGCTCCGGCGCCCGCCGCCGGCCGGCAGGTCGCAGGCGCAACGCTGATCTGCCTCGGTGTCGCGTTGCTGGCCCGTTACGGTTTCGGCGATTCGCCGCTGCCGTATCTTGATATCGGCGCCTTCTTGCTCGTCGTTGCCGGTTCGGCGGCGAGCGGATTGCTTCCGGCGTCAGGCCGACGCTAGTGAGATGAGAGGTATCCGGATGGGAATGGTCGGGGTGACTGGATTCGAACCAGCGACTTCTACGTCCCGAACGTAGCGCTCTACCAGGCTGAGCTACACCCCGCGTGCCGGGTCACGAGCGCCGGCGGACGGAAAATTCGGCAATTGCGATCAGGGCTTCTTTGTATTCGGAACCGGGAATTCCGGACAATGCGTCGATGGCCAGATCGGCCGCCTCCTGAGCGCGGGCCGCAGTGTACTGTAGGGCCCCGATCGATTCAATAACGGCCTGAATTTCCGGGAGCTTGTCTATGTCGCCATCCTCGATGGCTCGCCGGATCGTCGCGCGCTCGCCGGCCGAGCCGTGGGCCATCGCATAGATCAGGGGCAGTGTCGGCTTGCCTTCGGCCAGGTCGTCACCGAGATTCTTACCCAGTTCGTCCGGCGATGCGTCGTAATCGAGCGCATCGTCGATCAACTGGAATGCCGTGCCGAGCGACCGGCCGTAGGTGACCATCGCAGTCTCGTCGGCCGGATCCCTGTCGGCAAGCACTGCGGCGATCTGGGCACCGGCCTCGAACAGCCTGGCAGTCTTGCGATAGATGACCATGCGGTAATTTTCCTCGCTGACGTCCGGGTCGTGCACGTTCATCAGCTGCATGACTTCGCCGGCGGCAATCGTGTTGGTCGCGTCGGCGAGAATCTGCATGATCCGCATGCTGCCGATGTCGACCATCATCTGGAAAGCGCGCGAATACAGGAAGTCGCCGACCAGGACGCTCGCCTGGTTGCCGAAGACCGTGTTGGCGGTGTCACGCCCGCGCCGCCGCTCCGAATGATCGACCACGTCGTCATGCAGCAACGTGGCGGTATGGATGAACTCGATGATCGCGGCGGCGTTGATGTGCAGGCTGCCGCCGTAGCCCATCGCCCTGGCCGCCAGCAACACGATGAGCGGCCTCAGGCGCTTGCCGCCGCTTGCGACGATGTATTCCGCCACCTGGGACACGAGCAGGACGTCACTCTTCAGGCTGTCCCGGACAAGGGTATCGACCGCGCGCATGTCCGCGCTTGCAAGCGTCTTGACCTCGTCAAACGAGGGAGTCAGCAGGAGTCGGGCGGCCGGGCGCATATGGCGCCGATAATGCCTGAAACGACCGGCCTGCGCGACCCGGACCGGTCCGCGGGGGTGCGATTTCCGGCCCCGCAAGCCCTTGAATTAACCGGGGAATCATAAGGCGACAGCGTTGACCCGCGCCCCTCGAATCTATAGAATTCCGCCTCCCAAGACAGGCGGCTGCTCGTTTGCCGGCCGGGTTCCGGCCGATTCCGGGACCGAATTTCTTTTGTTTCTCAGCAGGTTGCGTAGCGCTGCCTGCGCATGGAGTACCTAGAGTATGTACGCAGTATTCCGCTCAGGCGGTAAGCAATACCGCGCGAGCCAGGGTGAGCGCCTGCGAGTCGAAAAGCTCGAGGCCGCGGAAGGCGCGAACGTCAGTTTCGACCAGGTGCTGCTGGTAGGCGAGGGCGCCGAGGTGCAGGTCGGCCGTCCGCTGCTGGATGGCACGGCGGTCACGGCGAAGGTCCTGCGGCAGGGCAAGAGCCGCAAGGTGCCGGTCGTCAAGTTCCGTCGGCGGCAGAATTACCTGCGCCAGGGTTCGCACCGGCAGTTCTTCACCGAGGTCGAGATCCTGGCGATCGGTGCAGCGGCCGATGCGCCCAAGGCTGAGGCCGCGGCCGACAAGCCGGCGGCCAAGAAGGCTGCGACGAAGAAGGCTGCCACGAAGAAAGCGGCGGCGAAGAAGTCGACGGCCAAGAAGGCATCGAAAAAGACGGCGAGCGAGTAGCTCTGGTTTTCAACGAGGCGCAGTGCCCGGCCGGGCGTGCGCCGATAGCAACACAGGTAGACGACAGTGGCTCACAAGAAAGCAGGCGGTAGCAGTAAGAACGGTCGCGATTCCGAGAGTAAACGACTTGGCGTGAAGCTGTTCGGCGGCCAGCAGGTCAATGCGGGCAATATCCTCGTTCGGCAGCGTGGCACGCGCTTCCATCCCGGCGTCAACGTCGGCATTGGCCGTGATCACACGCTGTTTGCCAAGGTCGACGGGCAGGTCAGGTTCGAGAAGAAAGGCCCGAAAAACCGCCAGTTCGTCAGCATTGTCCCGAACTGAAGCAGTCCATTGTCTGGACACGGAAACCCCGCGCATGCGGGGTTTTTTGTATCCGAACTAGAATGAACATATGAACTTCGTTGACGAGGCAACGCTACGCGTCAAGGCTGGCAACGGCGGGCCCGGAGCATTGAGTTTCCGCCGGGAAAAGTATGTGCCGCTGGGTGGCCCCGACGGTGGCGATGGCGGCGGCGGTGGTACCGTCTATCTCGTCGCGAGCGACTCGACGAGTACCCTGGCGGACTTCCGCGTGGCCCGGAGATACGCGGCCGAAAGCGGGCGTCCCGGCGCCGGGCGAAACATGACCGGGCGATCGGGCGAGGATCTCGAGATTGTCGTGCCTGTTGGCACGGTGATCCACGATATCGATACCGGCGAACTGATCGGCGATCTGACCACGGCAGGAGAGCGGCTCAAGGTGGCCGAGGGCGGCCGTGGCGGGCTCGGCAACACGCGCTTCAAGAGCAGCACGAACCGGGCGCCTCGACGGACGACCCCGGGAACGCCCGGCGAAGCCCGTCACCTGAAGCTGGAGTTGAAGCTGATAGCGGACGTCGGCTTGGTCGGGATGCCGAATGCCGGCAAATCGACGCTGATTCGCTCGGTATCGGCGGCGCGGCCGAAGGTCGCCGACTACCCGTTCACCACGCTGCATCCCAACCTGGGCGTCGTGTCCGTCGGACCATTACAGAGTTTCGTGATGGCCGACATACCGGGCCTGATCGAGGGTGCTGCCGAGGGGGCCGGTCTCGGTATCCGCTTCCTGAAACATCTGCAGCGCACGCGCCTGTTGCTGCACCTGGTCGACATCGCCCCTGCAGATGAAAACGTGGAACCGGCCGTGGAGTTTCAGGCCATCGAGGCCGAACTCGGGAAATTCTCGGACGAGTTGGCCAGCAAGCCTCGCTGGCTCGTGATCAACAAGATCGACCTGCTTCAGCCGAAGGTGCTCGCCGAGGCTCGTGCCGCACTGCTCGACGCCACCGGCTGGCAAGGGCCCGTCTTCGAAATCAGCGCAGCGACGGGCAAGGGTACCGAGATGCTGGCGCAGGCCGTCATGCGTGAGCTGGAACGGATGAAGGCCGAGGCCGGGACAGACGGCCCGGCGGGATCGCCGGGCGCAGAGCAGCGCGACACCCCGAATTGAGCGAATCGGCGCGCGCTGGCGCTGTCATTTCATAAGCCCGGACGCAGTTCACATTTTGGCACTTGCCTGCCGACCGTTCGGCAGCAAATCCGAACTGGGTCGCAGTCTGGAGCCCGCATAAAACGTAGGATTTCCGTCAGGAAAAGTCGGACGAACGGCGCGCTGCACGGGGCGCCGCCGCGAGGCATCGATGACGGAAATTATGTCAACACGCAGGCGTGCCGGTTTCACGCTGATCGAGCTGATCACGACCATTGCCGTCGCCAGCATCCTGCTGTCGCTCGCCATTCCAGGCGTGCGCAACTTCACGATGAACGCACGCCAGGCCGGCTCGGTCAACGAGTTCGTTTCCGCCATACACCTGGCACGCAATACGGCGATCACAACGAACAGCCGGGTCACGGTATGTGCCAGCAGCGGTGGCGCGAATTGCGAGGTCACGAGCTGGGAACAGGGCTGGATCGTCTTCATCGACGACGACAGCGACCAGGCCGTCGATCCTGCCGAACGAATCATAGGCAGCGGCGACGGCAGTAACGCGCTCGATATCGATTCGGCGCAGTTCGGCCGCTTTTTCATGTTCCGCCCGAATGGCCGGGTCATGAACGCGGCCATCACGACCAATACCGGCGAATTCACCGTCTGCGACGAACGTGGCTCGTCCTACGCGCGCGTCGTGATCGTGGACATCTCTGGCCGTCCCCGCTTGTCGAAGATCAAGGCAAACGGGACGGCGCCGGCGTGCTCGTAGGCGAACCATGAGACTCGTGCGCGGCACTCTGCGGGGCAACCGGCGCCAGCATGGCTTCTCGCTGATCGAGTTGCTGGTCTCCGTCATCGTGTTCAGCGTCGGCCTGCTGGCGATTGCCGGGCTCCAGACCGTTTCCAAGCGGGCGAGCTTCGAGGGGCTGCAACGCACGACAGCGGCGCAGGTGGCCTACGGCTTGCTCGAAGACATGCGTACGAATGGCGATGCGATCGGCGTCTACGTCGGGGCCGGCGAACTCGGGGGCGGCACCCGCGGCGCCGAGCCTGCGCCGAACTGTCGAGGCGGGGCGGTCTGCAATTCGGTGCAGAAGGCCGCGTACGACCTCTGGTTCTGGGAAAGCATCCTGGACGGAGATCTCGAGACGAATGCCGGGGGATCCGCCGGCGGCATCGTCGCGCCGACAATCTGCGTCAATGGCCCGCTGGCCGGCGGCGCAGGCGTCTACGCCGTCACGGTCGCCTGGTATGGCACGAACGCGATGACCGATCCTGCCTTCAACATTTGCGGCGCAGGCTCGGGCAAATACGGGCCGAACAACGAGTATCGCCGGGTACTCCAGGTTCCCACTTTCATCGACCCGAATATCTAGGCCGGAATACGCGATGACAAGAAGCACGCACTGCAGGCAGTCCGGAATGACGATGGTCGAACTCCTGATCGGCATGATCCTGTCGCTGGTCGTCGGCGCGGCCATCGTAACGACCTTCGTCAACAACCGGCAGAGCTTCAAGCAGGACGAGAATATCCTGCGTCTGCAGGACGACGCCCGGCATGCATTGCGCGAGATAGCATTCGACCTGAGTATGGCGGGCCATTATGCGGACCTTCTCGTTCCCGGCTCGGTCGTGCAGGACATCAGCCTCTCGATCGGCACCGATTGCGGCCCGGCTGGCATCGCGGAGTGGATGTACCAGACGACCTTGCCCGGAACCGGCGAGAGCCTGTCCGTGGTAGCCCTCGACAATGCCGGCGCAGCGACCGCGACGGCGAACTTCTCCTGCATAAGCCCGGGGGAAATCCAGGCCGGAACGGACGTCGTGTCAATCAAGCGCGTAGCCGGAGCCAGGTCCGCAGCACCGTCCGCCGGCAGCGTGTACCTGCGCACCAACGGCACCGTGGGCTTGCTGTTCCGGGAACCAATGGCCGGCGCGCCGGCCGTTGTCGTGCCCGCACCGAGTGCCGACTGGGAATACCGACCGAGCATCTATTACGTTCGAAATTTCGCCACTACGCCGGCTGACGGTATTCCGACGCTGTGCCGCAAGGTGCTGCGTGGCTTCGGCCCGAGCATGACCACCGAGTGCCTGGCTACCGGCATCGAGAACCTGCAGGTCGAGTACGGCATCGATACGACCGACGACGGTAATCCGGATGTGTTCCTGACCAACCCGACGATTGTGCAGATGCAGGACGTCGTATCCGCACGGGTCTTCCTGCTGGCCCGCACGACAGAAATTGACGTCGGCTACGAGAACGACAAGACCTACCAGCTCAGCAATGCGCCGGCGTATACGCCGAACGACGAGTTTCACCGTCACATCTTTGCGACGACCGTGACGATCCAGAACATTCGCAGCATGAACATCATGGGTTTCTGATATGAAGCAGCCTCGTCCGAACATGAGAACAGGCCAGG
>JAOUIH010000146.1 GCA_029884165.1 Gammaproteobacteria bacterium
GAAATACATGGACAAGGTGCGCGACTTGGGCCTGCACGAAAAGGCATTCATACTGATCGGCGTCGGACCGCTGGCCTCGGCCCGGGCTGCGCAGTGGATACGCACGAATGTTCCGGGTGTGCACATCCCGGATGTTATTATCGACCGCCTCGCCGGCGCCCAGGATGCCAAGCGCGAGGGCAAGCGCATCTGCATCGAGATGATTCAGCAGATCCGGGAGGTCGAGGGTGTCGCCGGCGTGCACGTCATGGCGTATCGGCAGGAAGAGGCAGTTGCGGAAATCATCCAGGAGTCGGGCGTACTCGCGGGCAGGGCGCCCTGGAAACCGGGCGACCCGCGCTGACGCGGCGCCCCGCGCCGGGCGATTGCAATGAGACGCGCGCTCGCTCCCGTGGCGGCCCTGTTACTCGGCGTCTCCATCCTGCTGACCGGTCAGGGGCTGCAGGGAACGCTGCTGCCGGTCCGTGCCACGCTGGAGGGCTTTTCGACCGTCGCCATCGGCATGATGGGTGGCGCCTACTTCTTCGGATTCACTCTCGGCTGCCTGCGCGGCGGGCAGCTGATAAAGCGGGTTGGCCATATCCGCGTGTTTCTCGCGATGACCGCGCTCGCCTCCGCGTCCCCGCTATTGCACGGCCTCGTGCTGCAGGAATGGATCTGGGCGCTGCTGCGCATGCTGACGGGCTTCTGTTTCGCGGTCCTGTACGTCGTCATAGAGAGCTGGCTGAACGAACAGTCCAGCCAGGAGAATCGCGGCGTCGTGTTCGCGACCTACGTGATGATCACGATGACGGTGCTGGCGGCCGGGCAGATGATGCTGCTTCTCTACGACCCGGCGGAGCTCTACCTGTTTGCGATCGCGTCCGTGCTCGTGTCCCTCGCGGCGCTGCCGGTCGCCCTTTCCACGGCGCCCTCGCCCGAACAGCCTGAGCACGTCAAGCCGAAACTGAAGCGGCTGTTCGAGATCTCGCCGGCTGGCACGCTCGCCTGTCTCGGCTCGGGCTTCGCGAACGGCAGCTTCTGGGCGCTGGCCCCGGTCTTCACGACCCGGCTTACCGACGACGTCAGCCTGGCGGCCTGGTTCATGACCGGAACCGTGATCGGCGGGGCCGTGTCGCAATGGCCGCTCGGCGCGTTGTCGGACCGGGTCGGCCGGCGCCAGGTCATGATCCTCGCCTCGCTGGTCGCCGCCGGCATCGGCGTAGCGCTTGCCCTGCTGGCGAGCCAGTTGTCGAACACCGGCGTAACGCTGTTGGGGGCCGCCTGGGGCGCCGCCTCTTTTCCGCTGTACACGCTGGCAGTCGCGCACACCAACGACTACGCGGACCCGAGCGAGTACGTCATGGTCTCGGGCGGGCTCCTGCTGATGTACGGAATCGGCGCCATCATCGGGCCGTTCGTGGCATCGACGGCGATGGAGCTGGCCGGTCCGGCAGCGCTGTTCATGTACACGGCCGTGGTCCACGTCCTGCTGATCCTGTATGCGATCTTCCGGATGCTGCGGCGCAAGAGCGCGCCCGAGGAACAGCACATCACGTTCGCCGACGCACTCGCGACCGCCGGCACCGCCTCGCACGTGTACGAGGAAGAGATCACGCAGCATGCGGGCGAGGAACGCTGAGCAGGAAGCGCGCCGCGTAATCGAGGAGGAAGCGATGACCGAGTCAAACGATCGCAGCTCTCGTCGTCCGGCGTGGCGAGCGGCATCGACCGCCGCGCTCCTGCTGTCCGCGACCGCGATCGCCGAGATCCGGGTCGGCGGCGTCGTGGTCGACCTCAACGGGCGCCCGCTGCCGCAGACGCAGGTGTCGCTGCGGACTGCCGACGGCCATGCCGGCGCCGACGTGATCACGGTATTCACGGATGCCGACGGCCGCTTCCTGCTGCCCGGGCCGGTGGCGGCCGTGGACGAGCCGGGCCTCGGAATCGAGGCGCGCCGGCTGGGATTCGAGCAGGTCGGAGCCCACGCAGGCAGCGCCGGAGACGATGCGCGTGACGTGACCGTCGTGCTGCGCGCCGCGCGGAACCACGCGGCGGTTGCGCCCGCTTCTGCCTGGCTCGCCGGTATCGAGGATCGGGCCGAGAAAGCGAAGCTGATACGCAACTGCTCTGACTGCCACCAGGCACCGTCGCCGGCTGTCCGCGCCTACGCCCGGCAAATCGCCGCCGTAATCACGGGGTCGCCAGAAGACGTTCGCCGGCAGAGCTGGCTGTCGATCGCCCGGTACATGAACTACCTCTCCGGCTGGGAATTCGGCCGGGCCAACCCGGCCGGGCCCCCGCCCCCGGACCGGGCCTACGGTGTCGGCGCCGGCGAGGACGTGGCCGGGATCATGGCGCGCCACTTCGTCGGCCCGATGAACGAGCTGATTGCTTACGACTGGGGCGCGCCGCTGGTCGTGACGAAGGACACGCTGATACGCGAGTACGAGGTGCCCGGCACGAACGCGGTCCGCGAAGCGATGCTGGTGGGGACGCCGCCGAAGCTGTGGGTAGCCGACGTGGCCACGAACCGCATGTACGCGATCGACATCGCAACGGGCGAACAGGAGTATCACGACGTGCCCTGGGATGGCGTGTACGGTCCGCACTCGCTGCACCGCGCGAAGGACGACTCGCTGTGGATCACGCCGCTGTTCCCGAGCGTCATCGCGCGCCTGGACCCGAACGAACTCAGCTGGAAGACCTGGCCGATGCAGACGACAAAAGGCGAAGTCGTCGGCATACATGATCTCAGCTTCGGCTACGAGCACGAGCTCCTGACCGACGCGGATGGCCTGGTCTGGTATTCCGACATCGGCAACAACGCCGTCGGCTACTTCGATCCGGAAACCGGTGCCGGCGAAATATTTCGCGCGCCGGAAATCGACGGGCGTCCTGGCCGCGGGGCGCTGCTCTACGGGTTGATCATGACGGCCGATCGCAAGCACATCTGGTACAGCCAGTTAGGCATAGGCAGCTTCGGCAGCTTCAACATCGAAACACGGCAATTCGAGACCCGCGAGGTGCTGCCGCTCGTCGACTCCGGGCCGCGCCGGCTGACGATCAGCGACGCGGACATCATGTACGTGCCGCTGTTCGGTTCCGGGCAGCTCATCGAGTACGACACGCGCGCGCGCCGGCAGCTGGGCATCTACGACCTGCCGGACACGGGCAGCGCGCCGTATGCCGTCACCTGGGACCCGGTCCGGGAGGTCGTCTGGATAGCCACCGCGAACGCGGACGCCATTTATCGCTTCGATCCCGCGGACAAGTCCTTCGGTGTGCTGCCCATGCCTCGGGCCGGCGCCTTCCTGCGGATGATCGACATCGATCCGAAGAGCGGCATCCTCGTGACGTCCTACGCGAACATCATCGAATTCGTGCAGGGCCCGCGCATGGCGCTGACGATAGATCCGGGCGATGGCGCCTATGCCGGCCGGCTGGCGGGAGGGACCCGATGAGCGAATACGCCACTGCGTGGAAATTACCGGCAGGGCTGTTCGCGCTGCTGACGTTCGCCGCCGCCGTCTACGGCGAGCCGGACGGCGCGGCGCTGGTCGCCGAAAAGCGCTGCGTTGCCTGCCACGACGAGACCGAGGTGCTGCTCGGCCCGCCGTACCGGGCAATCGCGGCGCGCCACGCGGCGCAGGCAGACGTGATGGTCGAGGTGCTGGCGCGGAAGATCATCCTCGGCGGCGCCGGCAACTGGGGCGTCGTGCCGATGGTGCCGAACGAACACGTCAGCGAGGACGAGGCGCGCGCAATGGCGCGGTGGATCCTGGCACTGGATTAGCCGCCGTCAGAGGAAGTACGCCAGGGTACGGACCTCGATACTCTCGCGGACCCGCGCCTCCGGAAAGCTCCGGTCGCGAAAGGCCGTGTGCGGCACGCGACGCGCGATGCCCTTGCCGCTGTCGTAGAACTTCAGCAACAGCGCCTCGTCGCGATGCATGGCGGAGAAGTACCACCAGCGGTGTGCCGGGTTGTAGCGGAACACGTCGGCCGTCATCGGCGGGCGGCCCGCCGGCAACGGCCCGAGCATCGTCTCGGGATCCGGTATCTCGTCCACGACGACCAGCGCGTTCGGTGTGCCCTCGTCGGGGCCGACCGAGCGCGCATCACAGACGGCGATCGGCCAGTCCTGTGGCGGTTCCGAGTAGCATCGCCACAGGCTGGACGAGATGAAGCGCCGGAATGGTGCCTCGCCGGGGAACTCCGACTCGTACGTCGCCCGCGCGACGCGCTCCGCCGTTTCCGCGGTGAAGTCGACGTGTGCTTCCGCCGCCGGCGGCTGGACGCCGCCCTGGTGGGTGTAACCGACTGTCTGCCGCTGGCGCGCCTCGAGGTCGCCGGAAGTCCGGGTCATCCAGCCGCGCACGATGACGCGGTCGGCGCCGGTCAGGCGACGCACGAGTTCTGCCGTCTCGGCCGGGTAGATCGCCTCGATCTGGCCCGTGTCCGTGAAGTCCCGCACGGCGCTCCGGTGGTCCGTGACGACGAAGCCGTGCGTGTCGAGCGTGAAGTGATCGCGGATCGAGCGACCGTCGCGGATCCGGACCCTGTGAGTCTCGTAGCTGCCGGTATTGACCTCTCGCCCCGGTGCGACAAAGCGTCGGTTGACGAAAGAACCCGGCGCCAGGTAGCTGATGTGCGCGTCGGCGCTCTCGACTTCGTCTTCGATGTTCATGCTGTGGTCGCCGTGAGGACGCCGGGGCTCAGCGCGGCGTTGCGCCGTATTCCTCGACGGCGCGTTTGCGCCCCGACTCCAGGACTTCCTGCAGCGTCGGGTGGTACTCCCGGTAATGACGTTCCAGCCATTCCTCGCCGTAGTCGTTCCGCGGGTCACGGACGATCGAGTGATCGTGATTGGCATCCTGCCGGTTGTACTCGATCAGGACTCTCGGTCCATGGACGCGGTAGTAAAACCGCCCGTTCGGGTCGACCGGTCCTCGCCAGGAGAACCAGAGGTCCTCCGCGCCGGCCTCGTCGATCGCCGCCAGCTGCGCATCGGCCGCGTCGAAGTCCAGATTCGCCAGATACTCGCGGATCAGGACGCGCAGCAGGCGCATCTGCCGCACCGACAGCGCGGAGGCCCGGATGCCTTCCTGAGCCTCGAGCGTGGCCCGGAGTCCCGGCCCTTCGAATATGTCGGCCGGCAGTTCGCCGGTGATCGTCGCGATGTCGCGCTGCTCCGGCGTCAGCGAGCGCATCAGCTCGATGCCGCGATCGCCCTCGTGCGGCATCGGCATCCAGCCCGCGTAGTCGCCGCTACTGAGTTTCCTCGGGTTGCTTCCCAGGAATGTCGGCGTGAATCCGACGCGATCGCCGGCAACGGTGAAGTTGGCGCCGACGTGATGGCCATCGAGTTTCCAGCCCCAGTCGCCTTTGCCTGGCGAGCCGAAAATCGCCACCGTATAGTTGCCGGACGTGTAGGTGGCGCCTAGGGCGTGCCACAGCGGATCCTTGCCCATGTCCGGATTCGACTCGAGCTGCTCGGCCGTCAATTCCTTCAGCATGTCGTCGAGACGCATGATGCCGGCGATCTTTGCGTATCCCTGGCTCGACAGCGACGCGCGCAGCAGGTCGTGGACTGCAGACCTCTGTGCGTCATCGAGTTCGGACATGAATATGCCGTTAGGGTGAACGAAGAACACCGGCAGGTTCGACCAGGTGCCACGGCCATCCGATTCGAGCGGCAACAACGCTTGCTTCTTCTGTTCTTCGTCGAAGAGTCCGATGAGTGCGACAGCCGCGTCCGTCATGCGGCTGGCGCTGTGCCCCGCCGCGGATTCGGACTCGGCCGCAGGGATCGCCGCCGGCAGCAGGCCGATCAGCAGCAGGCAGGTTAGGTGTCTACGCGTTACCGGCATGAGGCTTCCTCCGTTTCCCTGCGATTCTAATCGAATACGGACGCCACCCGCGGCGAGCAGGGCGGCCGCCCGCAACAACTCAGGGAACGGTGACGGCAATTCATGGTTCAGTCGGGCGATAGCGTCGGCAAGCGTGCGGCAAGATTCGCGGGCAGGTGCCGGCGCGCGAGTACGAGCACGCCCCGCGACCCGCGCTCGATCCAGGCCGCCAGTGCACCGGGGTCTTCGGCCGTCTCGCTCGCCAGCCACAGGGCGACCGGCAGAGCGCCCCATTTCTCTTCGAACGGACCCATCGACAGGCCCTGCATCAGCCCGTCGGAGTTCGCGTCCGTTGCGCTCGCGAGAGCGGCCAGCCGTTCGACGAAGATCGGCTCGAGACGCCCGAGTACGTCTCGCGCATGTTCCGACAGTCCGCCGCCCGCCTCGAACCAGCGCGGCGAAAGCGAGCGGTAATTGCCGAGTCCCTCCGCGAGACAAGCCCACAAGGCCCGTTCGAGCGGCGTCTCCTGACGAGGTTGATCCGGGACGGGTCGGAGGCGACCACCTGGCCCGCTGCGCAGGCGGGGAGCGCGGCGATCGACAGAATTGCACAGCATGCGGTCAGCAGGGAGCGGCCGGGCCGCCACGGGCGGCGACGCAGGTTCTCCCGACGATCGAAGCAGCCGACATGCTTCATCGCGGTATCGTCCGCTATTGTCCCGAAAACTGCCAGCGCGAGCCCGCCCGGCTTGCTCGCCATCATGTGTAACCCGTATTGTCAGGCTCGGTCCGGCAGCGATATGTTGACCCGCTACGGACCGTGGCGCGGCCGCCGCCGCGTCGGCGCAGCGACGATGTCGCTGATCCGGCCGGCCCGGGCCGGGCATAACGAATTCAGGATTTCACCAGGTACCACGATGGCGCGACCGAATACAGTTACGAAAGGCGAGAGTGTCGCCGCCGCCCTCGAGGCTCTCAAAGCAAATCGCCCGTTGCGTGCCGAGGAGATCTGCCGGGATTTCCTGGTACTCAATCCTGGCAGCAAGGAGCACCTGAGGCTGCTCGGCCATGCGCTGATGAAGCAGTACAGGCTGCCCGAGGCCGAAGAGCAGATCCGTTTCGCGCTGTCGCTGGAGCCGGACTTTCCGCAACTGTACGAAGATCTCGGCAGCGTGCTCGCGATGCAGGAGCGCTTCGAGGATGCAATACCCTTGTTCGAAAAAGCGATCAAGCTGGAGCCGCGACTGCCCGTCGCCCACAAGAAGCTCGGCCAGGCGCTGGCCGCCCTCGGCAGGGGCAAGGAGGCCGATGCCGCCTTCACGGAGTATCTCGACCAGGACGAAGGCAAGCAGCGCGTTGCGAAGGCCGCCCAGCACCTCGGGGCCGGGCGTTTCGACGACGCCGTGGAGGTCCTGCGCGAGGCGAT
>JAOUIH010000004.1 GCA_029884165.1 Gammaproteobacteria bacterium
GCGCACCGGTTCGAATCGTTTCGATCCCGGCCCGACGCGGTAGAGCCCGAATGACATCGTGCCGAACCACAATGTCCCGTCACCCGACTCGGCGATAGTCAGAACAACCCGGCCTGCCGAATTGACAGGATCAGCTTCCGACGGAAATCGACGGAACTTCTCGGCACCGGGTTCGAGCATGCTCAGGCCGCCGAACCAGGTGCCGACCCACAAGCGTCCGGCCGCATCTTCGTGCAACGCCCATACCCGATCGCTGCTCAATGACCCGGGATCGTCGGCGTCATGGCGGTAACGGCGAATAACGCCGGCGTCGAAGTCGAGCAGGTCCAGTCCGCCACCATCCATACCCACCCACACGAGCCCGTCCTGGCCGCGTTCCGCGAAGACGGTCACCATGTTGTCCGAGATTCCGGCGGGATTATTCGCGCTGTGCCGATAATGCGCGAAACCTTCGGGATCGACCTGCACCCGGCTGACGCCGTGGCTGCGTGTCCCGATCCAAAGCCCGCCGCTGCGGTCAGCGAGCAGGACCGTCGAGTCGTTGTGCACGAGGCTTGCCGGGTCCGCGCTGTCGTGCCTCCAGTTCCCAACGACACCCTGTCCGGGCCGGACCTTCACGAGCCCGATACCCAGTCCCGCAACCCAGACGTCACCGGCAGGATCGGCATGGAGTGCGCGGATGCGCGCAGCCATGCTCGTCGCCGCGGGGATCACCACGGTCTCTGCGATAGTGCCGTCGGCATCGAGGCGAAACAGTTCGGGTCCGTCGAGAGCGACCCATAGGTCGGTTCGCCCTCCCGCAACGGCGCGAACCTGACGCCCTCCATACGACTGACGATCGAACCGCCGAAAGAGGCGCAAAACGGGATCGCCGGCATCGGAACGCCACAGATCGCCTTCTTGACTCCATGTCCATATCGAGCCGTCAGCGGTCGTTACGATGGCTGCCGGTGTGAAATCCCCATCTGTTGCGGCACGACCTGCAGCAACGAACTGACACGGTCCGACCTGCCGATAAACGGTGTTGCCGGCGATGGCCCAGATGGCGTGCGAGGCATCCAGCGCGATGCCTCTCACGCGTGCTGTTGCCGTGTCCGGTATCAGCGAGTTACCCGTTTCGCACGTAACGGCGGCGCCGTTCGATGGGGTTATGGCGCGCAGACCGCTGGTGATGGTCCCGATCCAGATCGTGCCGTCGATTCCCTCGAGCAGGTGCGTAACGCCACCATCCGGCAGCGCACCGACTGCGTCGGTGCCCTGGCCGAAACGCGCAAATTCGTATCCATCGAATCGGTTCAGCCCGTCCTCGGTGCCGATCCAGATGTAACCCTGCCGGTCCTGGATCAGCGCGGTAACGCTGCTCTGGGACAATCCGTCGTCGACCGAGTAATTCTTGAATCGAGTTGTCTGTACGGGAGCCGTATCGGCCGACCCGCCCGCGAGGAGCAGGCAAATCGCCACGGTCGCCCGTGCCGCGACAATCCAGCCCGCCTGCAAGTTCCTGGGGACATGCCTGTCCAAAGTGCGCTCCGTGTCTCCACTGCGGTTGGGCCCGAATTGGCGGCTGGCGCGTGGCCACTGGGAAATCCCGGAACAGGTGGCTACGCGTCGTGCCACGGTATCTTACCCCGGCGACCTCGCCTTGCGCGTCGAGTTGCTCCACGGATCCCGGGCGGCTGTCACGCACCGGGATTTGCTACGCCTCCCGCAGGAACTCGCCTCGCAACAGGAAGGCGGCTGCCTGGTCGGCCACGTCGTGCGACAGGACCATGCCCGTGTGGCTGACCGGCAGGCACAGGTGGTCCCGTATGCCAGGCAGCCGCGTCTCGGCCACGGCGACCGTGCCGTCGTTGTCACCATCGAACGAGGCGAACAGCCGGCCCATACCCATGGGGCGTGTGCCGGCGATGACGGCGACATCGCGACTGCCGGTAACGTGCAGGGCCCATTCCTCGGCCGCCGATTCGAGCACGCCCTCGGACAGCGTATGGCCGAGTATGCGGCGGCCCCAGTCTCGCTCGCTGAGGTGGCGCGCCGCACGCGAGCCGCGTAGCGGGGAACCGAGGCAGACAACACGCCCCGATGTGAGGGCGGGCGCGAGGGAGAGCGCGCGCAACGCAACCACGCCGCCCAGGCTGTGACCAACGAGGTGGGCTTCGTGCAGACCGCGTTTCTGCAGGAAACCGGCCAGCGACCTGGCGTTCTCGTCGAGCGTGCCCCGCACGGACGCGTAGCTGAACAGGTGGCCCGCGAACCCGTGCTCCGACTCGAGACGGTGGCGGAGGAATTGCATCTCGCTGCCCGGCATCCAGATGCCGGGCAGCAGCACGACGTCCTTATCGCTCATAGCTCCTCGCGCAGTCGTTCCAGCGCCTCCCGGTTCGTCCATGACCAGACCGCCTCGATTGCGCGGTCGACATCGAGCCACCGATACGCCGAGTGCTCGCGCGCGTCGATGCTCACAGCCTGCACGCCCGGGAGCCGACACCTGAACTCGTACTCGGTGTTGTGAACGACGCCCGGCGCATAGCGGTGCCGCCAGCGAGGGTCGATCTCGAACACCCGGCTGACGCCCGTATCGACCATTTGACCGGCGACTTTGAGTCCGGTTTCCTCGAAGACCTCGCGTTCCGCGGTCGCGGCCGGCAGTTCGCCGGGGCCGAGCGTGCCCGTCACGGACTGCCAGAAGGGGAATGGCTGGACACGCTCCAGCAGCAGGACATCGGCCTGCTCCGTATAGATAAGAACAAGGACGGACTCGGGTCGGCGAAATTCGCCCACGGCCGCCTATTCGCTGCGGACTGCCCGCAGGCGGATGCCGGCTTCCTTCAGCTGCTCGGCCGAGACCTCGCCGGGCGCATTCGTCAGCGGGCACGCAGCGGTCTGCGTTTTCGGGAACGCGATGACGTCGCGTATGCTCTCCGCGCCGGCCATCAGCATGACCAGGCGATCGAGGCCGAACGCGATGCCACCGTGCGGCGGACAGCCGTACTGGAGCGCCTTCAGCAGGAAACCGAACTTCTCCTGGGCCTCCTCCGGCCCGATTTCCAGCAGGTCGAAGACGGCCGACTGCATCGTCGTGTCGTGAATTCGAATCGAGCCGCCACCGATTTCCGAGCCGTTGAGCACCATGTCGTAGGCGCGCGAGACGATGTTGCCGGGGTCGGCCTTCAGCATCGCCGGATCGCTGATCTGCGGCGCCGTGAAGGGATGGTGCAGCGACGTCCACCGCTTGGTCTGCTTGTCGCGCTCGAACATCGGGAAGTCCACGACCCACAGAGGCCGCCAGCCGGACTCGACCATGCCCAGGTCCTGGCCGACCTTCAGCCTGAGGGCGCCGAGCGCGTCGTTGACGATGCGGGACTTGTCGGCGCCGAAGAAGATCACGTCGCCGGTCGCAGCGCCGCAGCGCTCGAGCACCTTCGCGACAACGGTCTCCGGCAGGAACTTCAGGATGGGCGACTGCAGGCCCGCGTGGCCGGCCGCCAGGTCGTTCACCTTGATGTAGGCGAGCCCGCGGGCGCCGTAACGGCCGACGAACGTGCCGTAGTCGTCGATTTCCTTGCGTGACAGCCTGATGCCGTCAGGAACGCGCAACGCGGCCACGCGACCGTCCGCATCGGCGGCAGGGCCGGCGAACACCTTGAAGTCCACGTCCCGCATCAGGTCCCCGACCTCGACGAGCTCCAGCCGGATACGGAGGTCGGGCTTGTCCGAACCGTACCGCGACATGGCCTCGGCATAGGTCATGCGCGGGAACGGGTCCGGCAGATCGATGTTCATGACCTCGCTGAACAAAGACCGAACGAGCGCCTCCATGGTGTTCGTCACGATCGTCTCGTCGACGAAACTCATCTCGATGTCGAGCTGGGTGAATTCCGGCTGCCGGTCAGCTCGCAGGTCCTCGTCACGGAAGCATCGTACGATCTGGTAGTACCGGTCGAGACCGGACATCATCAGGAGCTGCTTGAAGATCTGCGGTGACTGGGGCAGCGCGAAGAACTTGCCCGGGTGCGTGCGGCTCGGAACGATGTAGTCGCGCGCGCCTTCCGGCGTCGCCCGGGTCAGCATCGGCGTCTCGACGTCGACGAAGCCGTTGGCATCGAGGAAATGGCGCATCGCCTGCGTAACCCGGTGCCGCAGCAGGAGGTTGCCCATCATCTGTTCGCGCCGGAGATCGATATAGCGATACTTGAGCCGGAGCTCCTCGTTGGTCTGCTCGTCCTGGTGGAAGGGCGGCGTAAGGGACGGGTTCAGTGTCGAGATCTCGGCCGCCAGCACCTCGACCTGGCCGGTGCGCAGGTTCGGATTGGCAGTGCCGGCCGGGCGCATACGTACCGTCCCCGTGACCTTGAGGACATACTCGTTACGGATCCGCTCTGCCTCGGCGAACATCTCCGGCCGGTCCGGATCGAAGACGACCTGCAGCAGGCCCTCACGGTCGCGCAGGTCGACGAAGATGACGCCGCCATGGTCGCGGCGCCGGTGCACCCAGCCGCACACGGTCACTTCCTGACCGTTCAGATTTTCATCGACATGTCCGCAATAATGGCTGCGCATCGGGGTGGTTCCGGGGGTGCAAGGGAGGCGGAATGGTAAGGGCTAAGTGACGGCTCTGCAAGGTCCGGCAGGCGCTCCAGGCCCTTGAAAATCAGGAATTTCGGCCGCCCTTGCCGGCCTCCTCCTCGGCGAAGGCGAGGGGCAGCTCACCGATGTCCTCGCGCCGCCAGCGGGGCACCACGACGCCGAGGGAGATGATCATCTTGAGCGCCTCGTCGATCTCCATGTCGAGCTCGATCACGTCCTTTTTCGGGACCATGATGATGAAGCCGGAGGTCGGGTTCGGCGTCGTCGGCAGGAAGGTGCAAATGACCTCCTCCCGGGTTCGGCCCTGCACTTCCTGCAACTCGGTCGCCGTCTGGAACGCGATGCTGTAAAGACCCTTGCGCGGGTACTCGACCAGCAACACCTTCTTGAACGACTGGCTGGAGTCCGAAAAGACGACCTCGGCGAAATTCTTCGATGCCGAATAGATCGAGCGGACGATCGGAATTCGCTCCAGCAGCCGTTCCCACAGGCTGACCATCCCGCGGCCCAGGATGTTGGTCGCAAGCAGGCCGGTCAGCAGCAGGACGATCAGCGTCAGGACGAGGCCGAGGCCCGGGATGGCGAAACCCAGCCACGCCTCGGGACGATAGGCCTGGGGCAGGAGCAGGAGGCTCCTGTCCATCAGGTTGATGAGGACACGCAGCAGGAAGATGGTCACGCCGATCGGCAACCATACGAGGATGCCGGCTACCAGGTATCGGCGAAGATTCTTCACGATGATTATGCCTGCACGGGACTCAGGCCCCGGTTGCGCCGCCGGCGTCGGACTTGGCCGTCGAGCCTGAACCGCCGGACTCCTTCCTGGAGTCGGTCTTGTCCTTGGAGTCGGCCTTGTCGGACTTGGCCGGCTTGTCGCCCTCCGAATCGCTCTTCAGCACGTTGCGCTGCTTGTCTTTCTTGAAATCGGTCTCGTACCAGCCCGCGCCCTTCAGACGGAAACGCGGCGCCGACACCAGGCGCTTCAACTTCGGCTCGCCGCATTCCGGGCAGTCGGTCAGCGGGTCGTCACTGATCTTTTGCAGCGCGTCCAGCGTGTGCTCGCAGTTCCTGCAGGCGTATTCGTAAATCGGCACGCAAAATCTCCATCAAAAGGCGCCGGCCGTGTCCGGCCGGAGTGCCCCAAGTCTAACCCTTAATCCGGCGACAATCAGGCGGCGTTCTTGAATTCCAGCCGTTCGTCGCCCGCGGCGACCTCGATGGTGTCGCCCGGTCGGAATTTGCCGCGCAGGATCTCCTGCGCCAGCGGGTTCTCGACCTGCTGCTGGATGGCCCGCTTGAGGGGGCGCGCCCCGTAAACCGGATCGAAGCCGGCCTCGGCCAGCCTGTCGCGTGCCGCATCCGACAGCTGGATCCGGATATCCCGATCCGCCAGCCTGTCGTGCAGGTAGCCGAGCTGGATATCGACGATCCGGCGTATATGCTCTTTCGCCAGCGGGTGAAAGACGACGAGGTCGTCGACCCGGTTGATGAACTCAGGCCGGAAATGCTGCGAGACGACCTCCATGACGGCCGACTTCATCGCATCGTAGTTCTGTTCCCCGGCCAGCTCCTGGATCATCTGCGAACCGAGGTTCGAGGTCATGACGATCACGGTATTGCGGAAGTCCACGGTCCTGCCCTGGCCATCCGTCAGGCGGCCGTCGTCGAGGACCTGGAGCAGCACGTTGAACACGTCCGGGTGCGCCTTCTCGACCTCATCCAGCAGGATCACGGAGTACGGCCGCCGGCGTACCGCTTCGGTCAGGTAACCGCCCTCCTCGTAGCCGACGTAGCCCGGCGGCGCACCGATCAGGCGCGCCACGGAATGCTTCTCCATGAACTCCGACATGTCCATCCGCACCATCGCGTCGTCCGTGTCGAACAGGAAGCTTGCGAGAGCCTTGGTCAGCTCGGTCTTGCCGACGCCGGTCGGCCCGAGGAAGAGGAAGGAGCCGATCGGCCGCTTCGGATCCGACAGCCCGGCGCGTGAGCGGCGGATCGCGTTCGCGACAACCGTGACGGCCTCGTCCTGTCCGACCACGCGCGCCTGGATCGTCTCCTCCATGCGCAACAGCTTTTCCTTCTCGCCCTCCAGCATCTTGGAGACCGGTATGCCGGTCCACTTGGAAACGACCTCGGCGACCTCCTCTTCGGTGACGTTATTGCGGAGCAGCGTGGCCTCGGTCTTTTCCGCTTTCAGCGCCTCGGCCAGCCGTTTCTCGATTTCCGGGATGCGGCCGTACTGCAGCTCCGACATGCGCGCAAGATCACTGGCACGATGCGCCGTCTCCAGTTCCAGGCGCGCACGCTCGAGTTCTTCCTTGAGGTGCGTCGTGCCCTGCAGCGCTGCCTTTTCGGCCCGCCACACTTCGTCCAGGTCGGCGAACTGCCGCTCGAGTTCCTCGAGCTGCCCCTCGAGGTCGTTGAGGCGCTTCTTCGATGCCTCGTCGGATTCCTTTTTCAGCGCCTCGCGCTCGATCTTCAGCTGGATGATGCGTCGTTCCAGGCGGTCCATTTCCTCCGGCTTGGAATCGATCTCGATGCGTATGCGGGACGCTGCCTCGTCGATCAGGTCGATCGCCTTGTCCGGCAGCTGCCGGTCGCTGATGTAACGGTGCGACAGCATGGCCGCCGCCACGATGGCAGGATCCGTGATCTCGACGCCGTGATGCACCTCGTAGCGCTCCTTCAGGCCGCGCAGGATCGCGATCGTGTCCTCGACCGTGGGCTCGCTGACCAGGACTTTCTGGAAGCGCCGCTCCAGCGCGGCGTCCTTTTCGACGTACTTGCGATACTCGTCGAGCGTGGTGGCACCGACGCAGTGCAGCTCGCCGCGCGCCAGCGCAGGCTTCAGCATGTTGCCGGCGTCCATCGAACCCTCGGCCTTGCCGGCACCGACCATCGTGTGCAGCTCGTCGATGAACAGGATGATCTGGCCTTCCTGTTTCGCCAGGTCGTTCAGCACGGCCTTCAGCCGCTCTTCGAATTCGCCGCGAAACTTGGCGCCCGCAATCAGGGCACCCATGTCGAGCGACAGGATGCGCTTGCCCCGCAGGCCCTCGGGCACTTCGTTGTTGACGATGCGCTGCGCGAGGCCCTCGACGATGGCCGTCTTGCCGACCCCGGGCTCGCCGATCAGCACCGGGTTGTTTTTCGTGCGGCGCTGCAGGATCTGGATCGTGCGCCGGATCTCGTCATCGCGGCCGATGATCGGGTCGAGCTTGCCCTGCTCCGCCCGCTCGGTCAGGTCAATGGTAAATTTCTCGAGGGCCTGGCGGGTTTCTTCCGCGTTCGGGTCGGCGACGCTGTGACCACCGCGCAATTCGTCGACCGCCTTTTCGACGGCGCCGCGCACCACGCCGGCCTGTTCGAGGATGCGCACCAGGGGCGACTTGTCGTCCAGCGCAGCGAGCACGAACAGCTCGCTCGATATGTACTGGTCGCCGCGCTTCTGCGCGAGCTTATCCGTGAGGTTGAACAACCGCCCCAGGTCGTTGCTGATATGCACGTCACCGCCAGCGCCCTCGACGCTCGGCAGGCGGTCCAACGCATCGCCGAGCTGGGAGCGCAGGAGATTGACGTTCGCTCCGGCCTTGGTCAGCAGGCCACGCACGGAACCGCCCTGCTGGTCGGTGAGCGCGATCATGACATGTACCGGTTCGATGAACTGGTGGTCTTGCCCGACGGCCAGGGACTGGGCGTCGGCCAGCGCCATCTGGAACTTGCTGGTCAGTTTATCCATTCGCATTGCGGGCACCCGTATTCGCGAAAAAGCTGATCCTGAGATTGCGGCCAGCGGCCGGTTTTCAAGCCGCGCTCAGCCCGAATCCCGCATAAAGACCAGGCTGGCCATGCGGCCGCAGGCCGGTTCCCGGCGGTAGGAATAGAAGAGTTCCTGCTCGCGGAACGTGCATCGGGCGCCGCCATGCACGGCCCGGATTCCGCGGGCCGCCAGCCTGAGCCTCGCGAGGCCGTACAGGTCACCCTGCCAGCGGCCACGGTCATTGGGGGAGAAGCAGTCCGCGGCCGCGGGGTCCGCGGCCACGAAACGTTCCCGGACCTCGTTCCCGACCTCGAATGCCGGCTGCGAGATGGCGGGTCCCAGCCAGGCGACCAGGTCCGCGGGCGCGCAGCCCAGCGCGTCGATCGTCGCTTCCAGCACGCCGTCCGCCAGGCCCCGCCAGCCGGCGTGCGCGGCCGCGACCCGGGAGCCATCCCGGGCGGCGAACAGGACGGGCAGGCAGTCGGCGGTCAGTACCGCGCAGACGACACCCTTCCGGGACGTGTAGGCCGCATCGGCCTCCTGAGCCGCGCCCGCCGGCATCGCCTCGATCACGCGCGTGCCGTGGACCTGGTCGAGCCAGTGCGGCTCGGCAGGCAGCTCCAGCGCGGCGCGCAAGCGGCCGCGATTCTCCGCGACCGACGCATCTGCGTCGCCGACATGGGCCGCAAGATTGAAGCTCGAACAGGGCCCGCGGCTGACCCCGCCGCGGCGGAGCGTCGTGCCGGCGACCACGCCCGGCGGCGCCGGCCAGTCGGCCGGGAGCCAATCGAAACGCCCCGTCACGAGCCTGCCCCCACCGCGTCGCGGGCCAGGGCATCGAGCAGGCGCCGGAAGTCGTCGGGCACGACCGTCTCGACCTCTACCGGCGCCCCGCTGACCGGATGGGCGAATGCCAGGCGGCACGCGCACAGGGCCTGCCGCCGGAACTCGCGCAGCACGAGAGCGAGCTCGTCGCTCGCACCGGCCGGCAGCGCCATGCGGCCGCCGTATACCGGGTCGCCGACCAGCGGATGCCGGAGCCAGGCGAAATGCACACGGATCTGGTGGGTGCGGCCGGTTTCCAGCCGGGCCTGCACGTGTGTGTGGGCACGGAAGCGCTGCAGCACCCGGTAGTGGGTCACCGCCTCCTTGCCGTCCTCCCGGACCGCCATGCGCAGGCGATCGACCGGATGCCGCCCGACCGGGGCGTCGACGCGGCCGCCACCGGTCAGCACGCCCGCGCAGACCGCCTCGTATTCGCGCGATACCTGCCGCTCCGCGAGCTGCCGGACGAGGTTCGTATGTGCCGTCAGCGTACGCGCCACGAGCAGCAGGCCACTCGTATCCTTGTCGAGACGATGCACGATGCCGGCACGCGGCAGCTCCCGGAGCTCCGGGTAACGGTAGAGCAAGCCGTTCATCAGGGTACCGCCGAGGTTGCCGGCACCCGGATGCACGACGAGGCCGGCCGGCTTGTTCAGCACCAGGAATGCCTCGTTCTCCAGCGCGATCTCGAGGTCGACGGGCTCGGGCCGGCTCGACTCGGCGGCATCGGCAGTCGGCTCGACGGTGACGGATTCGCCCCCGGCAACGCTGTCCTTCGGCCTCAGTATCTCGCCGTCGACCCAGACGGCGCCGGCGAGTATCCAGGCCTTCAGGCGGCTGCGCGAATACTCCGGGAACAGCCGGGCCAGCGCCTGGTCGAGACGCAGGCCGGCCAGCTCGTCGGGTATCGTTGCCTCCAGTACAGCCTGGGCCATGCCTTGGCGTCCATCGGGAAAGCGCGCAGTTTACGGTATACTCGGCCGTTTCGCCGATCCCGCCCGGCCGCCGTCACCCCGGCCGCCAGGGCTCCAGCACAGACTATGCGTTCATTTGCACGATTGAAATCTGCGGACAAAAAGAACCTGGCATGCAGGCTTCCGGCCGCTTTGCTGGCGGGCTTCCTCGTCCTTGCCGGCTGTGGCGGCAACGAGGAATCGCTCGAAGACCAGTTCATCAGCAACATCGCCGAGGCATACGAAACCGCACAGACCGCGCTGATGAGCGGCAATTACCGACGCGCCATCCAGATCTTCGAAGCGCTGCAGGCCCGGTTCCCGTTCAGCGACCTGTCGAAGCAGATCCAGCTCGAACTGACGTATGCGTATTACAAGAGCGGCTCACGCGAGCAGGCAATCGATTCCGCCGATACGTTCATGCGCGAGAATCCGACCCACCCACGGGTCGACTACGCCCTTTACATCAAGGCACTGTCATATTTCGAGGAGGACCCGGGCTTTCTCGAGCGATTGTTCCGCAAAGACATGAGCAAGCGGCCGCCGAAAGACGCCGAGGAGGCATTCTCGCTGTTCCGGCGGCTCGTCGAGCGCTACCCGGCCAGCGAGTACGCCCCGGACGCAGAACAGCGCATGGTTTACCTCAAGAACCGGCTGGCGGCGTATCACAACGCGGTTGCAGACTACTACCTGCGTCGCGGCGCCTACGTCGCGGCGATCAATCGCGCGAAAACGGCCGTCGAGGAATACAACGGATCCGACAGCACGAAGGATTCGCTGGATATCATGATCGTCGCGTACGAGAGGCTCGGCATGGAAGACCTCGCCGCCGATACGCGTCGCGTCCGGAACAACACCTTCCCCAACGACAGCGACTAGCAGGGTGTTGAAAAACACCCTGCTGGCGCGAGACAGGGATGTCTCGCCCGCGGTTCAAGCACTTACGTGCTTGAACCGTCGGGAGCGAGTCCGGACATGCGCCGGACTCGCGAAGTTGAAAAAGGTCTGGACGACCTTTTTCAACGTCCTGCTAGCGCAGGCCCGGGCGGCCTGGCAGGCTGTTTTTCAACGGCGTGCTATTCGGGAAACGTGTATTTCGACGTGATCGGGTAACGCCAGTCGCGGCCGAACGCTCGCTTGCTGATGCGGATGCCTGGCGGCGCCTGGCGGCGCTTGTACTCGTTGCGCTTGACCAGTTCGAGCACGCGGATCACGACGTCCCGGTCGAAACCCCGGCCGACGATCTCGGCGACCGACATGTCTTCCTCCATGAATGCCGACAGGATCGGATCGAGCACCTCGTAGGGCGGCAGCGAGTCGGTATCCTTCTGGTTCGGCCGGAGTTCAGCCGACGGCGCACGCGTGAGGACGCGCTCGGGTATGACCGGCGAGATCGAATTGCGGTAATTTGCCAGCCTGTAGACCAGCGTCTTCATGCAGTCCTTCAGGGGCGCAAACCCGCCGGCCATGTCGCCGTAGAGTGTCGCGTAGCCGACCGCCATCTCGCTCTTGTTGCCGGTCGTCAACAGCATTCGGCCGGTCTTGTTCGATATGGCCATCAGCAGGATGCCGCGGCAGCGCGCCTGGATGTTTTCCTCGGTCACGTCGGGCTCGCGGCCGGCGAACAGCGGCTCGAGCGTGCGCACAATGGCATCGTAGATCCTGGCGATCGGCAACACGTCGTAACGGACACCCATCGCTGCGGCCTGCCCGGACGCGTCTTCCTGGCTCATCGTGCTCGTGTAACGGTACGGCATCATCACGGCGCGCACGCGTTCGGCACCGAGCGCATCGCATGCGATCGCCAGCGTAAGCGCCGAGTCGACGCCGCCCGACAAACCGAGGATCACACCGGGAAAGCCGTTCTTCGCGACGTAATCGCGCGTGCCGCAAACAAGCGCCTCGTAGGCGCTCTGCTCCACGGACGGCTTGGCCGCCACCTGGCCTTGCTCCGGCTCGATGCCGGACGCGCGCGCCGTTAGCTCGACGATGTACAAGCCTTCCTGGAAAGCCGGAGCCCGCATCACGATCTCGCCATCGGCATTCATGACAAAGGAGCCGCCGTCGAACACCAGCTCGTCCTGGCCGCCGACCGTGTTGACGTATATTGCAGGTATGCCGACGTCTTCGACCCGGGCGCGGACGGCCGATTCCCGGCTCGCCTGGCTGTTGGTGTCGTAAGGCGAGCCGTTGATCGCGATCAGCACCTCGGCGCCGGCACTACGCGCCTGCTGCGCCGGCTGGGCCTTCCAGACGTCCTCGCAGATGTTCAGCCCGATGCGTATGCCGTTGAGCCGGAACACGGCAGGGTCCTTACCCGACTTGAAGTAGCGCTCTTCGTCGAAAACGCTGTAGTTCGGCAGCAGGTGCTTGCGGTAGCGCGCGATCTCCCTTCCCTCGGCAAACACGGCGCAGGCGTTGTAGATCACCGAATCTGCATACTCGGGGAAGCCGACGACGACGGCGATGCCGCGTACCTGCTCCCGTATTCGCGCGAGCGCATCCTCGATTCGCCTGCGGAAACCGGCATGAAACAGCAGGTCCTCCGGCGGATAGCCGCACAGCGCCAATTCGGGAAATATAATGAGGTCGGCCCGCAGTTCTTCGCGTGCCTGCACGGACTGCTCGAGTATCCGTTCCGCGTTGCCGGCGACGTCGCCGACAACGAGATCCAGCTGCGCGAGGGCTACGGTCAGGCGGTCGTTCATCCGGGACCTTGGCCGGGGATGCCGCAGCCGGGCAATCCGGCCGGCAGCAAAACCGGTATGTTATTGACTCAACAGCTTCAGCATCGCGCTGCCGAGTTCCGCCGGTGAGCGTACCGTCGTCACGCCGGCAGCGTCCAGCGCAGCGAATTTGTCGGCCGCCGTGCCCTTGCCACCGGAGATAATGGCCCCCGCGTGGCCCATGCGCTTGCCGGGCGGTGCGGTAACACCCGCGATGTACGCGACGACGGGCTTGCTGACGCGTGCCTTTATGAACTCGGCAGCCGCTTCCTCGTCGGTCCCGCCGATCTCGCCCACCATCAGGATGCCGTCCGTCGCCGGGTCCGCTTCGAAGAGTTCGAGACAATCGATGAAGTTCATCCCCCGGACAGGGTCGCCGCCGATGCCGACGCAGGTCGTCTGGCCGAGACCGTTCTGCGTCGTCTGGTACACCGCTTCATAGGTCAGCGTGCCGGAGCGCGAGACGATGCCGATCCGGCCGGGCTTGTGAATAAAGCCCGGCATGATGCCGATCTTGCATTCGCCCGGCGTGATGACCCCGGGGCAGTTCGGGCCGACCAGGCGGCAGTCATAGTCGGCGAGCGCCGCCTTGACGCTGACCATGTCCAGTACCGGGATGCCCTCGGTGATGCAGACGACCAGCTTTGCACCCGCGTCCGCGGCTTCGAGGATGGCGTCGGCCGCGAATGGCGCAGGCACGTAGATCATGCTGACGTCTGCACCGGTTTCGGCGACGGCCTCGTGCACGGTATCGAATACGGGTACGCCGAGATGCTTGTCACCGCCGCGACCGGGCGTTACGCCTGCAACGACCCGGGTGCCATAGTCGATGCACTGTTCGGTGTGAAACGAACCCTGCTTGCCGGTGATGCCCTGGCAAACGATCTTGCTGTTCTTGTCGATCAGGATGCTCATTTCTGCCCTGCCGCCGCTACCGCCTTTTTCGCGGCGTCTGTGAGGTCTGTCGCCGCAATGATGTCGAGTCCGCTCTCGGCGAGCAGCTTGCGTCCCTGGTCGACGTTTGTCCCCTCGAGGCGAACAACGACCGGCGTGCGCACGCCGACTTCCTTGACCGCGCTGACTATGCCCTGGGCGATGAGGTCACAGCGCACGATGCCGCCGAAGATATTGACGAGTATTGCGGTGACCCGGGGGTTCGACAGAATAAGCTTGAACGCCTCTGAAACGCGCTCGCTGGTGGCGCCGCCACCGACATCCAGGAAGTTCGCCGGATCGCCGCCATGCAGCTTGATGAGGTCCATTGTCGCCATGGCCAGTCCGGCGCCGTTGACCATGCACGCGATGTTGCCATCCAGCGAGACATAGTTGAGATCGTGCTCGGCGGCCTCGCGCTCCTTGTCGTCCTCCTGGCTGGCGTCACGCAACTCCAGAAGCTTCGGGTGCCGGTACAGCGCATTGCCCTCTATGTTGATCTTTGCGTCCAGCGCAACGATGTCGCCGCCCCGGGTCACGATCAGCGGGTTCACTTCGACGAGGCTGGCATCGCACTCGCGGTACAACCTGTACATGTTCTTCAGGAACTTCGCGAACTGCGAGCGCTGATCCTTGTCGAGACCGAGGCCGAAAGCCAGCTGCCGCGTCTGATAGTCCATCAGCCCGGCGGAAGGGGATACGACGACAGTGACAATCTTCTCGGGTGTCTCGGCCGCCACCTTCTCGATGTCCATGCCGCCCGCAGCCGATGCGATGAATGCGATCCTGCTGCTCTCCCGGTCGACCAGCATGCTGAGATACAGCTCGCGGTCGATCGCGGAGCCTTCCTCGACGTATACGACATTGATGGGCAGGCCCTCAGGACCGGACTGGCGCGTTACCAGCCGCCGGCCCAGCATGCCCGCTGCAGCCTGTTTCACCTCGTCGAGGCTCTTCACCAGCTTCACGCCGCCTGCCTTGCCGCGGCCGCCCGCGTGCACCTGGGCTTTGACCACCCAGAGCTCGCCACCCAGCTTCCTGGCGGCACTTACCGCGTCGTCGGGGGTCGATGCCGGATGACCCTGCGGAACCGGTATGCCGTAATCGGCGAATAGTCGTTTGGACTGGTATTCGTGAAGGTTCATTATTCTTGAGTCACTGGGGCAGGTCGCCGCAGCAGCGGTCCCTGGCATGGGCAAAAAACCGGCGTATTGTGGAGCAAAGCGTGCCTCGACGCAAAGCCCGGGAGCATTATCGGAGCTGGCCGCAATCCGGTGCCATCCGCATATTCCACAGCGGTTTCGCTTACAATCGGCAGCCGTGTTCACAGGCACTACGGCACCAGAGCGCCACCGGAGGGACATGACGGAGTCAGCCACAGACAGGCCGGATCCGAAGCGGGACTTCGGCCTTCGTGCAGCCCGCGTCGCCGACGAAACCGACCTGACCTGGCGGGTGCTCGGCACGCTGAACCTGTTCCGCCTGCTGGTCGCCGTCATTCTGCTCGGGCTCTTCTTCGCCGCGAGCGATCCGCGCTTCTTCGGCGATCGATACCCCGAAGTATTCGCAGCCACCGCGGCCGGCTACCTCGTGTTCGCGGTCGTTTCCGGCCTGTCGATCGGCCAGCGCTGGGTCAACGCCGGCGCGCAGAGCGCAACACAGATCGTCGTCGACATCGTCGCCATCGTGACTCTGATGCATGCATCGGGCGGCATCAGCAGCGGTCTCGGCGGGCTCCTGGTCGTCTTCGTCGGCGCCAGCAGCCTCGTGCTGCCTTACCGGGCGCCGACCTTCTTCGCCGCGCTGGCAACGCTCGCAGTTCTCGGCGAGCAGATTTTTTCGCAGCTTGGCGGCGCGAGCAAGGCCGCCCAGTACCCCGCAGCAGGCGTGCTCGGGGCCATCATCTTCGCAATCGCGCTGGCAGCGAAACCGCTGGCACGTCGAATCCAGGTCAGCGAGGCGCTGGCGCGTCAGCGTGGGGTGGATCTCGCGAACCTTGCGGAGCTGAACGAATACATCGTCCAGCATCTGCGCGAGAGCATCGTCGTCGTCGACGGCGACGACCGCGTGCGCCTGATCAACAGCTCGGGCGCGAGGCTGCTCGGGTCGCCGGCGGTAAGCCCGGGCCGGCTCCTCGCCGAGACGGCGCCGGAGCTTGCCAGGTTCGTCCAGGATTGGCGAGGCCAGCCGCGCCGCTCGTCGCATCGCGAACTGACGATGGGTGCGGCGGACGGCGGCTCGCGCATCACGGCGCATCTCGCTCCGCTCGAAAAGGGCGAGGAGCGACGCGGGCCGGTCCTGATTTTCCTCGAGGACACGAGCCTCATGAACGAGCGGGTACAGCAGTCGAAGCTGGCATCTCTCGGGCGTCTCAGCGCGAGCATTGCCCACGAGATCCGCAACCCGATCGGCGCGATGAGCCATGCGGGCCAGTTACTCGCCGAATCCGACGCCCTGAGCGCGGACGACCTGCGACTCACCGAGATCATCCGCGGCAACGCAGAACGAGTAAGCCATATCATCGACAACGTGCTGCAACTGTCCCGGCGGGAGTCGAGCCGCCCGGAGGAACTACCGCTGGGGCCCTGGCTGCGGGATTTCGCCGCGGAGTTCGCGCGGACGCTGGAGTTGCGCGAGGGCGAGTTGTCGGTGACTGAGGCGCCGGAGGACCTCGTCGTCCGCATGGACCCCAGCCATCTCCGGCAGGTACTCTGGAACCTCTGCGACAACGCGGTCAAATATGCGAGCGAGACCGGCGGCATCCTGGTCGAACTCCGGGCCGGCAGGACACAGCAGAACAATCGACCCTTCCTCGAAGTTCTGGACCGCGGTTTCGGCGTGGAGCCGAAAACGATCGACAAGATCTTCGAGCCGTTCTTCACCGCGCGTAAGGGCGGCACCGGCCTCGGGCTGTATATTTCCCGAGAGCTCTGCGAACTGAACCGCGCAACGCTCGTCTACCAGCCGCGGGAAGGCGGCGGCAGTATTTTCAGGATCATCTTCGCGGACCCCATACGCTGGGGCGCCGTCGAGGGCTGAGGAACGAACGGAAATCATGGCCAGGCCACTCGCACTCGTAATTGACGACGAACCGGACATCTGCGAACTGCTGTCGCTGACGCTGGGGCGCATGAACATCGATGCCGAGGTCGGCGGCGATGTCGCGACCGCGAAGCGACTGCTGCTCAGGAAGAACTTCGACCTGTGCCTGACCGACATGCGGCTGCCCGACGGCGACGGGCTCGAACTGGTCGAATGGATGCAGACGCGCACGCCGGGCGTGCCGGTGGCGGTCATCACCGCCCACGGCAACATCGAGACGGCGGTGCAGGCACTGAAGCTCGGCGCCTTCGACTTTATTTCGAAACCGCTCGACCTGCAGAACCTGCGCAGCATTATCGGGAGTGCGCTGAAGCTCCGGGAGAAGCCCCGGGCCGGCTCCGCCCAGCTGCTCGGCGAATCCGCCGCCATGCACGAAGTCCGCGACCTGATCGACAAGGTGTCGCGCAGCCAGGCGCCCGTGCATATCTCGGGCGAGTCGGGGACCGGCAAGGAGCTGGTCGCGCGCCTCATCCACGATTCCGGCCCGCGCAAGGACGGCCCGTTCGTGCCGGTGAACTGCGGTGCCATACCGTCCGAGCTGATGGAGAGCGAGTTTTTCGGTCACCGCAAGGGCTCGTTCACCGGCGCCATAAACGACAAGGCCGGCCTGTTCCAGAGCGCGAACGGCGGCACGCTGTTCCTCGACGAGGTCGCGGACCTGCCCCTGTCCATGCAGGTCAAGCTGCTGCGCGTCATCCAGGAGCAGGCGGTGCGGCCGGTGGGCGCCGCCCGGGAAGAGCACGTGGACGTGCGCATCCTGTCGGCTACGCATCGGAACCTGTCCGAACTCGTCCGCCAGGGCGAGTTTCGCGAGGACCTCTTTTACCGGATCAACGTCATCGAGCTTCGGGTGCCGGCCCTGCGCGAGCGCGGCGACGACATCCTGCACCTGGCCGGCCACATCCTGCAGAAGCTCGGCAGCAGCCCGGAGGCGCTCGGCGAGGACGCCCGCCGCGCCCTGCTGACCTATGCGTTCCCGGGCAACGTACGCGAACTCGAGAACCTGCTGGAACGGGCGGTCACGCTCTGCCCCTCCGGAACGATCGCGGCGGCGAACCTGAACCTGCCGGCCGCGCCCCGCGTACCCGCGGCGAGCCATGCACTGACACCGGCCGGCGACCTCGGCGGGCAGATCGAGGACGTCGAGCGGCAGGCGATCGTCGAGGCCCTCGAGAAGACCCGCTACAACAAGACGGCCGCCGCGAAGCTCCTGGGGCTCACGTTCCGGCAGCTGCGCTACCGCATCAAGAAGCTCGGCATCGAGTAGGAGCTCGCCCCGCGGGCGACCGGGGCCGGATTCCTGCTCCCCAGCGCAGCCGACTGACAATTTTTGTCACTATGTGACGCTGACTGACCGCGGTGGCACACGAAACGGGGCCGGCCGGCGTCCACGCCCGCCGGCCCCGGAACGAGGAAATCGTCTAATTTTCCGATAGTTAAGCCATATTCCGAAAAGTTGGCACAGCGCTTGCTTTAGTCTCCGTACAGGTGGCAACACCGTCTGTAGCTACTCAAGGACGCTCTCACTTTTCACGGAGACACAGCAATGAAGAAAGTTCAACAGGGTTTTACGCTCATCGAACTCATGATCGTGGTTGCCATCATCGGCATTCTGGCCGCGATCGCCATCCCGGCTTACCAGGACTACACCATCCGCGCGCAGGTTTCTGAAGGCCTGAACCTTGCCGCCGGCGCGAAGGCCGCGGTAACCGAGTACTACCAGGATCGCGGCATCCTGGCCGCTACCAACGCAGTGGCCGGCCTTGCCACCAACGTGTCCATCCAGGGCAACTACGTAAGCCAGGTTAACGTCGCCGCTGGCGTCATCACGGTAACCTACTCGAACGCTAATCCGCAGCGGGCTAACTCGGCCATCAATGGCGCGACCCTGCTGCTGACCCCGAACGTCGCGAACGTCGGCGCGGTCGACTGGAACTGCACTGGCGGCAATATCCTCAACAACAATGCCAAGTGGTTGCCGGCGGCCTGCCGTCCGTAACACCGCTTGGCTCGGTCAGGCTGTCACATGATCTGAGCACCGAGCAAAGGAAGCCCCGGTACTGCCGGGGCTTTTTTTTCCCGGCGGACCGGGTCCGCGACGGTGATCACATTTCCGGACGGGCCTCATAGGCTGAAGGAACGGCCGAGTTCCGCTAAGCTCCGGGGTGAGGCCAGAGGTCGAGAGGATCCAATGTGCACTAGCAGGCTGCCATTTCAGAATAACCGGCGCGTGCGGGGTTTCACGCTCATCGAGCTGATGATCGTCGTCGCCATCATCGGGATCCTGGCCTCCCTGGCCGTATCGGCCTATCAGACCTACACCGTGCGCGCGCAGGTAGCGGAAGGCATCAATATGGCGGCCGGCGCCAAGGTCCCGATTGCTGATGCGTACGTGCAGGACGGTGTAGCGCCGGCAACCCGGGTAGACGCCGGGATGAGCCCCAATGCCGCCGATACGGCCGGCAACTACGTGTCCGGAGTGGCGATCTCCAACGGCCGGATCGACATCACCTTCGGCGGGCCCCAGGCACACCAGGAAATCGTCGGCCGCACGCTGTCGGTGACGCCGTATATCACGCTGGGAGACACGGTAACCTGGCGTTGCGGCAACGCACCGGCGCCGGCCGGTGCACTGCTGAACGGCGGTGACCCGCATCTTGCCCCGACCGTCGACCCGCGCTACCTGCCATCCAGCTGTCGCTGATCCGGGCGGCTTTTTCCGGCTGATTTTGAGCTAACGGGCACGTTTTGCCGCTTTACTTAATTATTGTTCGCAACTGTGAACGACAGCACAAAATCCAGTTGATCCACGGACTTGGATCAGTGAGACTTCAGGATCGACGAATCTATTCACGACTGACGGAAGCAACCGAGGCATGGCGGTAACGGCATCCCAAAGCATACTTTCTGGCCTGCCAAGACGCCTGGTGCAGGATGGTATCGTCAGTGAGGATGACGTCCTGAAGGCCCAGGAGGCGGCCAAGAAGGAACGCGTGCCGCTCGTGGCCTGGCTCGTCAGTCACGACATGGCCGATTCCAGGGCCATCGCCGTCGCGGCCTCGCACGAGTTCGGCGTGCCGCTCCTGGACCTCGACGCCATCGACGTCGACATCGAATGCGTGCGGCTGGTCAATCAGCAGATCCTGAACAAGCACCGGGTGCTGCCGCTGGTCCGCCGTGGGCAGCGCATGTTTCTCGGCGTCGCCGACCCGACCAACCTGCAGGCGATCGACGACGTCCGCTTCCAGACCAGCATGCGGGTCGACCCCATCGTGGTCGAGCAGGCCAAGCTCGAGGAACGTATCTCCAAGGCGCTCGAGGCGCTGGATACGAGCATGTCGTCGCTGGCCGACGACGATTTCGACCTCGAGAACCTGGACGTCACCGCGGACGAGGACGACGCCAAGGACATCACGCGGGACGACGTCGAGGACGCACCGGTCGTGCGCTTCGTCAACAAGGTGCTGCTCGACGCGATCAAGCGCGGCGCGTCCGACATCCACTTCGAGCCCTACGAGAAGATTTTCCGCGTCCGCACACGACTCGACGGCGTGTTGTCTATCGTCGCCGAGCCGCCGGTCGCGCTGGCAAATAAGGTCTGCGCACGCCTCAAGGTCATGTCGCGCATGGACATCGCCGAGCGCCGAGTGCCGCAGGACGGCCGCATCAAGATGCGCCTGTCCAAGAATCGCGCGATCGACTTTCGCGTCAACACCTGCCCGACGTTGTTCGGCGAGAAGATCGTACTGCGTATTCTCGACCCCGGCAGCACCAAGCTGGGAATCGACGCACTGGGCTACGAGGAAAAGCAGAAGAGGCTGTACCTCAAGCACCTGGCCAAGCCCTACGGGATGATCCTGGTCACGGGCCCGACGGGTTCCGGTAAGACGGTATCGCTCTATACCGGCCTCAATATCCTGAATACCGAGGACCGCAACATATCGACGGCCGAGGATCCGGCGGAAATCAACATCCCCGGCATAAACCAGGTCAACGTCAACCCGAAAGTGGGACTCACATTCGCCTCTTCGCTGAAAGCGTTCCTGCGCCAGGACCCGGACGTCATCATGGTCGGCGAAATACGCGACCTGGAGACCGCCGAGATCGCGATCAAGGCGGCGCAGACCGGTCACCTGGTGCTGTCGACGCTGCACACCAATGACGCGCCGCGGACGCTGACGCGTCTCGTGGACATGGGCGTCAAGCCCTACGCGATCGCGACCTCGGTCAGCCTGATCATCGCCCAGCGCCTGGCACGGAAGCTCTGCGACAACTGCAAGGAAGTGCGGGACATACCGCGCGAGGCGCTGTTGAAGGAAGGATTCCGCGCCGAGGACATCGAACGCGGGCTGGAGATCTTCGGCCCGGTCGGCTGCAAGTCCTGTAATGACGGCTACAAGGGACGAATCGGCATATTTCAGGTGATGGAAGTGTCCGACACGATCGGCCGAATCATCATGGAAGGCGGCAACGCAATGCAGATCGCCGAGCAGGCGGTCAAGGAAGGCGTCATCGACCTGCGCCGCGCGGGGCTCAACAAGGTCAGGTCTGGCCTGACGAGCCTCGAAGAAATCAACCGGGTGACCGTCGAGTGACGGGATAGGCCTAATGGAAGGGAATGCAAATGGCTGAGTCAGCGACAATGGGTAACATGCCCTTCGTCTGGGAAGGGACGGACCGCAAGGGCAACAAGATCAAGGGCAAGTCTATGGCGGCGAGCGAGGCTGCCGTTCGCGCCGATCTGCGCCGCCAGGGCGTCGTTCCGAGCCGGATCAAGAAACAGAGCCAGGGACTGTTCCATCGTGGCGGCAAGATCACGACCGCCGACATCGCGATATTCAGCCGCCAGCTCGCGACTATGCTGGCCGCCGGCATCCCGCTCGTCCAGGCCTTCGAGATCGTCGGCAACGGCCACGAAAACGCCGCCATGCAGAAACTGATCCTCGCGATCAAAGCAGACGTCGAGGGCGGCAGTTCGCTGGCCGAGTCGCTGGGCAAGCATCCGCTGTACTTCGACGACTTGTTCGTGAACCTCGTCGAATCCGGCGAACAGGCGGGCGCGCTGGAGACGCTGCTCGACAAGATCGCGACGTACAAGGAAAAGACCGAGGCGGTCAAGAAGAAGATCAAGAAAGCGCTGACCTACCCGGCAGCAGTGGTCGTCGTCGCCTTCGTCGTTACGATCATCCTGATGATTTTCGTCATCCCGGCCTTCGAGGACCTCTTTAGAGGTTTCGGCGCCGATCTGCCGGCATTCACGCGACTGGTCATCGACGTGTCGCAGTTCATCCGCGACAAGGGATGGTTCCTCGCCATACTCATCGGCGCCGGGTTCAGCACGTTCTTCTATTTCAAGAAGCGCTCCAAGGCGCTGCGCCACTGGATCGACCGCGTGGCCCTGAAGATCCCCATCATCGGCCCGATCCTGAAAAAGGCCGCCATCGCCCGTTACGCGCGCACGCTCTCGACGATGTTCAGCGCCGGCGTTCCGCTGGTCGAGGCGCTGGAGTCGGTGGCCGGCGCAACCGGCAATATCGTGTACGAGGTCGGCGTGCTGCGCATGCGCGACGAAGTGTCGACGGGCCAGCGCCTGCAGCAGGCGATGGAGAACACGGACCTGTTTCCGAACATGGTCATCCAGATGATCGCCGTCGGCGAAGAGTCGGGCTCTCTCGACGACATGTCGTCGAAAGTCGCCGATTTCTACGAGGAAGACGTGGACAATGCCGTGGATAACCTGAGCAGCCTGCTGGAACCGATGATCATGGCGATCCTCGGCGTGCTGGTCGGCGGCCTGGTCGTCGCGATGTACCTGCCGATCTTCAAGATGGGTGCGGTTATCTGAACGAGCGGGACGCGCATTGGTGAAACCGGTAGCGGCGCCCGAGGGCGCCGCTGTCGTTTGGACAATCGAAAAATCGTAAGATTACCCTCATGCATGAACTCTTCACCGATATACCGCTGAGCTTCGCGGCCGCCCTGTTCCTGTTCGCGCTGCTAGTCGGCAGTTTCCTCAATGTCGTCATCCACCGGCTGCCGATCATGATGGAGCGCGAGTGGCGCGATCAGTGCGCCGAGCTCGCGGCATCACCTGCATCCGAGTTGCCGGAGGGACGATTCGACCTTGTCGCACCGCGATCGCGCTGCCCGTCCTGCGGCACGCAGATCACCGCGCTGCAGAACATTCCGGTACTGAGCTACCTCTGGCTGCGTGGCAAGTGCGCACATTGCGGCGTACAGATCCCGGTACGTTACCCGGCGATCGAATTGCTGACGGCCATCGCGACGGCGCTGGCCGGCTGGCGCTTCGGATTCGGCTGGGAGGCGGCTGCCGCCGTGTTGATGACCTGGGCGCTGATCGCCACCAGCTTCATCGACATCGATCACCAGATTATCCCCGACTCGATATCGCTGCCGCTGGTCTGGATCGGCCTCGGCCTGTCGCTGTTCCATCCGATCGATGGCGCCGAAACACTCTTCATCGACCCCAGGACCAGCATCGTCGGCGCGCTGGCGGGCTATCTCAGCCTCTGGAGTGTGTACCACGTGTTCCGGCTCGTCACCGGCAAGGAGGGTATGGGTTACGGCGACTTCAAGTTGCTGGCTGCCCTCGGCGCATGGCTCGGCTGGC
Source organism: Gammaproteobacteria bacterium (assembly GCA_029884165.1). Classification (GTDB taxonomy): domain Bacteria; phylum Pseudomonadota; class Gammaproteobacteria; order Steroidobacterales; family Woeseiaceae; genus JAOUIH01. The sequence continues at coordinate 23,521 of JAOUIH010000004.1, forward strand.
AGCTGCTGCCGATGATCATCCTGCTATCGGCGGTCGTCGGCGCGGTGATCGGCATAAGCATGATCGTCATCCGGCGGCACGACCGGAATGTACCGATACCGTTCGGGCCGTATCTCGCTGCCGCCGGCTGGGTCGCGATGCTGTACGGTTCGGAGATCATGGACCTCTACCTCGGCTACCTGCACTAGCCGCAGGTCGAGCGTGAGCGCGATGGGGAGCAACAGCAGGCGTGCCGACAGGCCTTACACGGTCGGGCTGACCGGCGGGATCGCCAGCGGCAAATCCACGGTGGCGGATATGTTCGCAGCGCTGGGCGTTCCGGTCATCGACACGGACGTCATTGCCCGCCAGGTCGTCGAGCCCGGGCAGCCGGCGCTCGCAGAAATTCGTGAGACCTTCGGTGAGAGCGTGATCCGTTCCGACGGCACGCTCGACCGCCAGGCGCTCCGGGCGATCGTCTTCGCAGACCCGTCGAAACGCATGCGGCTCGAGTCCATGCTGCACCCGCGGATTCGGGCCGAAGCCGCGCGGCAGTCGGCCGCCGCCGATGGCCCGTACCAGATCGTCGTCGTGCCGCTCCTGGCCGAATCGCCGATGAAGCGGGACATGGACCGCATACTGGTCATCGACTGCAGCGAAGAGGTGCAGCTCGCTCGCCTGCTCGCGCGAGACAACGAAACCGAAGCACAGGCCCGACGCATCATGGCGTCGCAGGCAAGCCGCGAGGAGCGGCTGCACATCGCCGACGACGTCGTTCGCAACGACGGTAATCGCGAGGAGACCGAGCGACAGGTCCGCATGCTCCATCGCCGTTATGTCGAGCTGGCCGGTCGAGAGGGCAGCTGACTGGATACTGTCGCCGTCGGGCGACGTGCCCGGTTTTGTTTGCCCTGCATGTGACCGTGGCGCAAAATACGCCGATGATCAAGGCCGCCGCATCCGCCCCGACGACCGAGGAGAGCCCCCGGTTATGGGAATTCGAGCAGCCGCTCAGCGAGCGGATGCGGACATTCATGCGCCTCGAATTCCTGTACCAGCAGATGCTCTACAACAGCGAGAACGAGTCCGACTGGGCAAGTCGGGCCGCCATCGGCAGCCTGCTGGACATCATGTCTATCCTGACTCGCGGCGACATGCGCGCCGACATTATGAAGGAGCTCGACCGGCAGCTCGACCTGCTCCGGCGCTTCCAGGAGCAGCCCGAGGTGGACGTGACCCGGCTCGACTCGCTGATCCGAAATTTCTCGGCGATACGCCAGGAGCTGCAGGGTGTCGGCATGAATTACCTGCAATCGATCAAGGAGAGCGAGTTTCTCGGGGCCATCAAGCATCGAAGCTCGATACCGGGAGGCACCTGCGAGTTCGACCTGCCGGCCTACAGCCACTGGCTGCGGCAGCCCTTCGACCGGCGTAGGGCGGACTTGTTGCGCTGGCTTACGCTCATTCGTCCGATCTGTGACGCAGTCATGGAATTGCTGTGGCTGATCCGGGAATGCGCACAGCCGACCCGCAGGCTCGCGATAGGCGGGATGTACCAGCACACGATGGCGAAGGACAACGGCTGCCAGCTGATACGCGTGAGCCTGGCGCCGGGGGCTCCGTTCTTTCCCGAGATCAGCGGGAACCAGCACCGCTTCACGGTGCGCTTTCTCGAATGGTCGTCGATCGACAGCCGGGCGACGCAGACCGGCCACGACGTCAGTTTTCGCCTTAGCCTGTGCTGAACCCGGCACCGGCCGCCCGAATCACCCAGGGACCCGTAGCGCCTCGATGACCGGCGCGTCGGCGGGCAGCAGGTCCAGCCTGCCAAGCTCGGTCCGCGTCACCCAGCGAACTGCCTGCCCTTCCAGGCCCGCCGGAACGCCCGCCCACCTGCTGACGATGAAAAAATCGATGCTGACCTGGCGATCCGGGTAGCGGTGCTCGAGAGACAGCAGGAATTCCCAGTCACGCGCTTCGATGCCGAGCTCTTCGGCCAGTTCGCGGCACAGCGCGTCAGCCGCCGCTTCGCCCTCGCCGATCTTGCCGCCTGGGAACTCCCAGTAACCCGGGAAGGCGGGATCGCCGAGTCGCTCGGAAACGAGGATCCGCCCCTCCGCGTCGAGCAGGATGCCTGCAGCGACCCGGATAGACTTCAACTCGGACGCCACGCCGCGCCGTGTATCCGTTTCAGCTCAGCTGGCCGTGACACTGCTTGTACTTCTTGCCGGAGCCGCATGGGCAGGGTTCGTTGCGCCCGACCTTCCGCTCCTCGCGTACGAACGGGGACTGGTGCTCGACCGGTTGTGCGGCAGCCGGCCCGGGGGCACGCGGACCAGGCGCCGCCGCCGGCGCCTGCGCCGGCAGTGCCGATGCCTCAGCGTGCTTGAATTCCATGGCCTGGGCGGCGCGGCGCTGCGCCTCCATGCGCGCCACGTCCTGCTCGCTCTGGATACGGACGCGCGACAGGATGCTGATCGTGTCGTGCTTCACCTGCTCGAGCATCTGGCCGAACATCTCGAACGCCTCCCGCTTGTACTCCTGCTTCGGATTCTTCTGCGCGTAGCCACGCAGCCCGATACCCTGGCGCAGGTAATCCATTGCCGCAAGGTGCTCTTTCCAATGCAGGTCGAGCTGCCGGAGCATGACCTCTTTTTCGACCAGGCGCATCAGCTGGGAGCCGATACTCTCCTCTTTTTGCTCATATGCCTGCTGTACCAGCTCGATGCAGCGCGCGCGTATCCCTTCCGCGTTGATCTTCGGATCTTCGCGGACCAGCCGCGAGACGTCGAACTGGATCAGGAACTCACGCTCCAGCGCATGCGTCAGGGCGGTCGTGTCCCACATGTCCTCCAGGCTACCCGGTGGAACAGACTGGTCGACGACGTCACCGACGACCTCGTCGCGAATTGCGGCTATCGAATCCTTGATCTCGTCCGCCGCCATCAGCTCGGATCGCTGGTGGTAGACGACGCGACGCTGGTCATTCGCTACGTCATCGTATTCGAGCAGATTCTTGCGGATATCGAAGTTATGCGACTCCACCTTGCGCTGTGCCCGCTCTATCTGCCGCGTCAGGAGACGGCTCTCGATCGCTTCTCCCTCGCGCATGCCGGCGCGCGACAACAGCGCCTTCGTGCGCGCGGGATCGCCGAAGATCCGCATCAGGTTGTCTTCCATCGACAGGTAAAAGCGGCTCGAACCGGGATCGCCCTGCCGGCCGGATCGGCCACGCAGCTGGTTATCGATTCGACGTGACTCGTGCCGCTCGGTGCCGATGATGTGCAGGCCGCCGGCGGCAATGACCTCTTCGTGCCTCTTCTGCCAGTCCGCCCGGACCGCATCGCGATCGGCTCCCTCGCCGGCAGCCGCCAGTTCGGCATTCAGGTTGCCGCCGAGCACGATGTCGGTACCGCGGCCGGCCATGTTCGTCGCGATCGTCACCGCACCCGGGCGACCCGCTTGCTGCACGATGACGGCCTCGCGTTCGTGCTGTTTCGCGTTCAGAACTTCGTGCGTGATTTCCTTTTTCTTCAGCAGCGCAGCCAGGTACTCCGAGGTCTCGATCGACGTCGTGCCGACGAGCACCGGCTGGGTGCGACCCTGGCAATCGATGATGTCCTCGATGATCGCGTCGAACTTGTCCTTCTGCGTCAGGTAGACGAGATCGGGCATGTCGTCCCGGACCATCGGCTTGTGGGTCGGGATGACGACGACCTCGAGGCCGTAGATCGACTGGAACTCGAACGCTTCCGTGTCGGCCGTGCCCGTCATGCCTGCGAGCTTGTCGTACATGCGAAAATAGTTCTGGAACGTGATAGACGCAACTGTTTGATTTTCTTGCTTAATTCGCACCCCTTCCTTGGCTTCGATCGCCTGGTGCAGCCCGTCGGACCAGCGCCGCCCGACCATCGTTCGGCCGGTGAATTCGTCGACGATGACGATCTCGCCGTCCTTCACTATATATTCGACATCCCGGCTGTACATCACGTGCGCGCGCAGCGCAGCGTTCAGGTGATGCATCAGCCGAATATTGCCGGCGTCATACAGGCTCTGGCCCTCGCCCAGCAGACCGGCCTGAGACATCATCTCCTCGACGTGCTGGTGCCCTTCATCGGTCAGGTAAACCTGCTTGGTCTTTTCGTCCTTCGTGTAATCGCCAGGACCGTCTTCTTCCTTCTGCTCTCGCAGTTTCGGAATGAGCTTGTTGATCTTCAGGTAGAGATCGGTGCTCTCCTCGGTCGGCCCGGAGATAATGAGCGGTGTGCGCGCCTCGTCGATGAGGATAGAATCCACTTCGTCGACGATCGCGAAGTGCAGCGTGCGCTGCACGCGGTCTTTGAGCGAAAACGCGAGATTGTCGCGCAGATAGTCGAAACCAAGTTCGTTATTCGTGGCGTACGTTATATCGGCACCGTAGGCCTCGGTCTTCTCCTGGTGCGTCTGGCCACTCTTCGTTACGCCGACGGTCAGGCCGAGGAACTCGTAGACCGGACGCATCCAGTCGGCATCGCGCTGTGCGAGATACTCGTTGACAGTGACGATGTGCACGCCGTTACCGCTCAAGGCGTTGAGGTACGCGGGTAACGTGGCAACCAGCGTCTTGCCCTCGCCGGTACGCATCTCGGAAATGTTTCCATCGTGCAGGACCATGCCGCCGATCAACTGCACGTCGAATGGCCGCAAGCCCAGCGTGCGCCACGCAGCTTCGCGTGCGACCGCGAATGCCTCGGGCAGCAGCTCATCAACGGTTGCGCCGTCGTCAATGCGTCCCCGGAACTCGGCCGTCTTCGCGGCAAGCTCCGCGTCGCTGAGCGCCTTGATGCCCTCTTCGAACGAATTTATCTTTGCGACGATCTTCGAATAAGCGCGTAACAGTCGCTGGTTCCGGCTGCCGAAGATGCGGGTCAAGAAATTGGCCACTTAGGGCTCCTGGATCGCTGTCCGGCGACGGCCGCGCGGGCCGCGCACAAAGACGGGTATTTTACGGATAACACATTGTTTTGTCTGCCCGACGCAGGTCGCCAGGCTGGGCAGGGTCGGCACAGGTGACGCCGGAGGCACTTTTACCGGGGAGGGAGAGCCCCCCGTCCGCAGGGACTCACTCGGACTGCTGGATAAACTTGACGGGATTGACGCGCTGGCCGCGATGCAGCACTTCGAAATGAAGGTTCGGGCCGGTAGCGCGCCCGGTGTCACCCATCAGTGCCACGGTCTGCCCCTTGCGTACCTCTTCGCCGACGCCGACGAGATTTTCGAGGTTGTGCGCGTAACGCGTCGAATAGCCGTTGCCGTGATTGATTTCGACCATCTGGCCGTAACCGTAGCGCTTCGCCGACCAGGTGACCACGCCGTCCGCGACGGCCAGGATCTCTGCACCTTCCTTGCCGGCGAAGTCGACGCCCATGTGGTTCGCCGGCTTGCCGGTGAAGGGGTCGGTCCGCTTGCCGAAGTAAGAGGACATCCACCCGGCCCGTACCGGGCGCCCCTTCGGGTATACGCGCTCGCTCAGGTTCTGGTTCATGAGCACCGACTCGAGCGCGCCGAGCTGAGCCTCGCGGCTGTCGAGCTGGGAGCCGAGATCGGCCATCGCCAGCAGCACCTCCGGAACGGCAACCGAACCCGCCATATTCTCCGGCTCTTCTTCCGGTCCGCCCATCGCGGGCTCGGATTCGAAATCGAATTCACCGTCGTCGAGGTCCGCCATTTCGGTCAGGCGCTTGCCGAGTGCATCGAGACGGATTACCCGGGCATTCATCTGGCCGATACGCAGTGCCAGCGCATCCAGGGTATCTTCGGTCTCCTGGCGAATCTGGACGATGTGCTCCTGCTCGGATTCGAGTTCGGTGCTCAGGGACCTGACCCGTTCGACGCTGACCCCGGATCCGGTATGGGCCGAGTAGAGGTAGCCCCCGTAGAACGCGGCGGCGCACAGGCAGCCCGCCATGAACGTACCGAGAGTGGCAACGGCGGTGCCTGACAGGCTGATCTGTCTGGGTCGGCCGAAGCCCTTGCCGAAAATGACAACATTCATCGAGTACGCCCCGGATGCGCAGAAGTTCGTTCCAACGCAGTTTGTCCGTAAGTTCTTGAGCCGCAAGCCCGCAGCCAAGACGGGTGCGTTGTGCTTATTTTAAGCTCGCGTGCAATCGTCACTTCGGTAACCCCGCCATCATAGGACCCCTCGTCCCTTAGATCGGTGGCTTTGCGTCCCCGTCTTTCGGCGGGTATGCCCTTATCGAGTAGGCGAACTATGCATAATGCCGATTTTTATTACAAGATTGGGTCTCCAGAACCTTGATTCCGGTCACCGGCTATAATCCGAAACCGCTAACTTCGTCACACTTCAATGCCTATTTCCCGCCTCGACAAGCTTTTGAAGTCGGCCCCGGCCGGCAGTCTGGATAAAATTATCCAGCACGCTCAAGAAATGGAGGGCCTGACGGAGCGCCTCAGACAGGCGCTGGGCCCGGAACTCGGTCGTGAGCTGGTGGCCGCCAACCTGCGGGAAAGCGGCGAACTGGTCCTGATCTGTTCGTCATCGGCCTGGGCGGCCAGGCTTCGTTTCGAGGCGGACCGGCTGGTCGAATTATTGTGCGCGTCCGGCGAGCGCGTGTCCGGCTGCCGGGTGAAGGTCAGCCCCTAGAAGCTCCGTTTCTCGACCGGCTGCCAGCGCTGCGCGGTCCGGGCCTCAGGCATATGCCGTCGTCGCATAGGATATCGGCGCCTTGCGGACATCGTCGAAAGTCACTTCCTCCCACGCCGACGTGTCCTTCAGCAGCGTGCGCATCAGCTTGTTGTTCAGGTCGTGACCCGACTTGTGGGCGGAGAACTCCCCGATGACGCTGTGCCCTAGCAGGTATATGTCGCCGATTGCGTCGAGGATCTTGTGGATGACGAATTCGTTCGAATATCGCAGCCCGTCTTCGTTCAGGATGCGGAAATCGTCGAGCACGATCGCGTTATCCATGCTGCCACCGAGCGTCAGGTTGCGCGCCCGCAGGGTTTCGACATCCCTGAGGAAACAGAAGGTTCGGGCCCGGCTGATTTCCTTCAGGAACGACGTCGATGAAAAATCGATCGACGCGTCCTGCCTGAGCTTGTTGAAGACGGGATGATTGAAGGCGATCTCGAAATTGACCTTGAACCCATTGAATGGCGTCAGCTCCGCCCACTTGTCGCCGTCCTCGACGCGGACCTTCTTCCGGATGCGGATGAGGCGCTTCGGCGCATGCTGCTCCTCGATGCCCGCCGACTGCAGCAGGAAGACGAAGGGCCCGGCGCTGCCGTCCATGATCGGCACTTCGGGCGCGGACAGGTCGACGAACAGGTTGTCGATACCCAGGCCGGCCAGTGCCGACATCAGGTGCTCGACGGTCGCCACTTTGACGCCGTCTCGAACGAGCGTCGTGCCAAGCATCGTCTCACCGACGAGTTCTGCGTCGGCCGGTATTTCGACCGGCTCGTCCAGGTCGACGCGGCGAAACACGATGCCGGTATTTTCGGCCGCAGGGCGCAAGGTCATGTAGACCTTTTCGCCGGTGTGCAAACCGACGCCGGTCGCCCTGATGGCGGTCTTCAGAGTACGCTGTCGAAGCATGTCAAGAATCTCTCGATCGGGATCCGCCCGGTATGCAAGCGAGCGGGGCGGCCGGCCATCGGGATCGGTGTCTGCAGCGCGTGTCGCGCGGGCGCCACCGTGAATTCAATGTCTTACGCCGGATACGTCGACCAATTTGGGCGGCAAGCGTAGCACAGCGCGAAAAATCACCGCAATAAGAACGGGATCGCCGGGCCCCGGAGGGCACCGGCGAATCCCCGAGTCCCCGTCGTCGGGACAGGGCCGGCCCGCAGGCAGCGGACCGGCCCGAGCGGAGTGTCGTCCCGCGACGGGATCCTGCGGCTGGCATCCTGGCCGGCCGGTCAGTCGGCCTGTCGCCGGAGAAAGGCCGGAATGTCCAGCAACTCCTCCTGCAGCCCGCCGGCCTCCAGGCCATCGCCGACGGCGCGCTTGCGCTGGACGGTCGGTTTGTCGAGCGAGTGGTAGTTGGGCTCGCGCGACTCGGGCTGGCGACGCACGACGCGCATCGGCGCCTGCGACTGCTGAGCCTCCTGCCCGAGGCCCGTGGCGACGACCGTAACCCGGATCTGGTTGCTCATCTCGGGATCGATGACGGTGCCGACGACGACCGTCGCGTCGTTCGACGCGAATTCCTTGATCGTGTTGCCGACCTCCTGGAACTCGCCAATCGAGAGATCCATGCCCGCGGTGACGTTGACCAGTATCCCTCGAGCGCCGGACAGGTTGATGTCCTCGAGCAGCGGGCTCGAAATCGCCGCTTCGGCGGCTTCGCGTGCGCGATCGTCGCCGGACGACGAGCCTGAGCCCATCATCGCCATGCCCATCTCGGCCATGACCGTCCGGACGTCCGCAAAGTCGACGTTGATCAGGCCCGGGCGTGTGATCAGTTCCGCAATACCCTGCACCGCGCCCTGCAGCACCTGGTTGGCCGCCCGGAACGCGTCGAGCAGCGTTGTCTCGCCGCCGAGAACGGTCAGCAACTTCTCGTTGGGGATCGTTATCAGCGAGTCGACGTACTTCCCGAGGTCCGCTATTCCATTTTCTGCGATCTGCATGCGCTTCATGCCTTCCATCGCGAACGGCTTGGTCACAACGGCAACCGTCAGGATCCCGAGTTCTCTCGCGACCTGCGCGACTATCGGCGCGGCACCGGTTCCTGTGCCTCCACCCATGCCGGCCGTGATGAACAGCATGTCCGCTCCCTCGATGACCTCGATGATCCGGTCGCGATCCTCCATCGCCGCCTGCCGTCCCACTTCGGGATCGGCACCGGCGCCGAGCCCCTTCGTGATATTGCAGCCGATCTGCAGCGCGGTGCGAACGCGGGCGCTCTTCAGCGCCTGTGAGTCCGTATTTGCGCAAATGAAGTCCACGCCGTCGATGCCGGCATTTACCATGTGCGCGACGGCATTGCCGCCACCACCGCCGACTCCGATGACCTTTATCACTGCGCTCTGGCTGTGCGCATCCATCAGTTCAAACATTGCCTGTTCCTCCGCTCAAGGATTCTTACGTTTAGTACCTGTGTCACCGTCAGCCGGCACGTTCCCGTGTAGCCGGCTTTCTTTCCTTACATGCCGCTCGTCGAGCGGCGCGTTCAAAACTGCCCCTGGAACCACGATTTCATCCGCTCCCAGACGTCAACCACGCTCCCCGACACCGGCGCACTGCGCTTGCCGCGCCGCGCCATGTTTTCGTAGCCGTACAGCAACAGCCCGACACCGGTCGCATGTATCGGGTTGCGGACGACGTCGGCGAGACCCTCGACATACTGCGGCGCCCCCAGGCGCACCGGCATGTGGAATACTTCTTCGGCAAGCTCCACCGCTCCTTCCATCTTGGCGCTTCCCCCCGTGATGACGATGCCGGCCGCGATAAGCTCCTCGAAGCCGCTGCGCCGAAGCTCATCCCGTATCAGCCCGAACAGTTCCTCGAACCGCGGCTCCACGATCTCCGCGAGCGTCTGCCTTGCCAGTCGCCTGGGTGGCCGTTCGCCCACGCTCGGTACCTCGATCGTTTCGTCCGGATTCGCAAGCTGCGACAACGCGCAGGCGTACTTGATCTTTATTTCCTCCGCGTACTGCGTCGGAGTACGCATCGAAACTGCGATGTCGTTGGTTACCTGGTCGCCCGCTATCGGAATGACGGCCGTGTGCTGAATCGCACCGCCCAGGAAGACTGCGAGATCGGTTGTGCCGCCGCCGATATCGACCAGGCAGGACCCCAGCTCCTTTTCGTCTTCGGTCAGAACCGAGTAGCTCGACGCAAGCTGCTCCAGCACGATGTCGTCAACTTCGAGACCGCAGCGCTGTACGCACTTGACGATGTTCTGCGCGGCGCTCTCGGCCCCTGTCACCATGTGGACCTTGGCTTCGAGGCGAACGCCCGACATCCCTATCGGCTCGCGGATACCTTCCTGGTTGTCGATGATGAATTCCTGGGGAAGGATGTGCAGTATCTTCTGGTCTGCCGGAATCGCGACCGCTCGCGCCGCGTCGATGACGCGATCGACATCGCCCGCACTCACCTCGCGGTCGCGGATGGCAACGATGCCGTGCGAATTCAGGCTTCGTATGTGGCTGCCGGCAATGCCCGCATATACCGAGTGGATGTCGCAACCTGCCATCAGCTCGGCTTCTTCGACGGCGCGCTGTATCGAGTGAACCGTCGACTCGATATTGACGACCACTCCCTTTTTCAGGCCGCGCGAAGGATGCGTGCCGATTCCGACGACCTCGATTTCGCCGCTGTCCCGGACCTCGCCCACGATCGCGACGACCTTGGATGTACCGATATCCAGCCCGACGATCAGATTTTTTTCCGCCCTCTTGCTCACTCGAGTACCCGTCCAGCCAATATCATCTGGCGCAAATAGCTGCGCATCACTCCTGCCGCCCCGCGACCAGGCTGCGCGCAGCCGTGTCGCGCTCCACGTCGGTCGCCGGGCTCGCATCCTCTCGCCAGCCGATCGAAAATCCGTTGCTGTAGCGCATGTCGACAAAATCAATATCTGCCTCGCGGCTTGCCACGATGTTTGCGACCACGTCGATGAAGAGATCCGTTCGCTGGTCGACATCTCGTCGCCCGAGGCGTATGTCGACACCGTTCTGCAACGTCAGCTCCCAGGCGCCCCGCGCATCGAGGTGCACGCGCCGGACGTCGAGGCCCATGGGTATCAGCTGCTCGCGAATCGTCAGGTAACGTCTGGCAACGTCGGCTGAGCGGTCTTCGGGGCCGCTCAGCCTGGGCAATTCAGCCGGGATGTGCCGCGCGTTGGTCACGAAGAGCTCGCCGCGAGTGTTCAGGAGGCCGGCCTCGCCCCAACAGGCCGCCGGCACCTGCTCGGTGACGGCTATTTCCAGGGTCGCCGGCCAGCGCCGGGCGACAGTCGCCTGATCGATCCAGGGAAGCGCGGCGACGCGCTCCCGGATTGCATGCAGGTCGGCGCTCAGAAAGCCGTGGCTCAGCTCATCGGCGATCGCTTCCTCGATCTGCAGTGCGCTGACGCGCTGGAACGGTCCTTCGACCGTAATCGCGCGGATCGGCTTGTCGAGTAATATCGAGCTGAAGTGATAACTCAGCACGACGGTCGCCACGGCAACCGTCAGCCGCGTTATGCGCGCAACCGGGATCGCCGGCATGCGCCATTGCCGCGCTTCGCGCTGCTTCCTACGTTTCGCCTGCCTACGCGCCATTGACAGCAATCCCGCTGGGTTTATGCGCAGAGCCCGTTGCCAGGCTGGTCTCGAGCACGCGCCAGCACAGCTCGCCGAAATCGATTCCCGCGGCTTTCGCCGCCATCGGGACCAGGCTGTGACTGGTCATACCGGGCACCGTGTTGACTTCGAGCACCTCCGGCTCTTCGCCGCGCGATTGCATCAGGTCCACCCGGCCCCAGCCGGAGCAGCCGAGTTCATTGAACGCACGGAGCGCCAGGTCCCGGTACTGCTCTTCCAGGTCGGAATCGTCCGTGCCGGGGCAGATGTAGCGCGTCGTGTCCGACTCGTACTTGGCGCGGTAGTCATAGAACACGCGCGGCGTCTCGATGCGGATGCTCGGCAACGCGCGGCCCTGCAGCACCGCTACCGTAATCTCGTCACCCACGATGCATCGCTCGATCAGCGCGCAGTCATCGAAGCCCAGCGCGAGGCTCACGGCCTGATCGAGGTCCCCAGGCTCGAAGACCTTGCTCATCCCGATACTCGAGCCCTGCATCGCGGGTTTGCAGACGAGGGGATAACCGAGCTCCTCGGCTGCCAGCACGGCGTCCTGTCGATCGCGGACGACCCGGTAAGCCGGCGTGCTGATGCCTGTCGCGCGAAACAGGTGCTTGCTCCGAACCTTGTCCATGGCGAGCGCCGAGGCGAGCACCCCGCTGCCGGTGTACGGTACCCCGAGCCACTCCAGCGCGCCCTGCATCGTGCCGTCTTCGCCACCCGGTCCGTGCAACGCGATCCAGACTCTGTCGTAGCCGACCTTCGCGAATTCCCGCAGGCTGCGTCCGGCGGGGTCCCACGGATCGGCGCTGACTCCGCGTCCCAGCAGCGCCTTCAATACCGCGCTGCCTGACTGCAAGGACACCTCGCGCTCGCTCGACGAGCCGCCGAACATGACGGCGACCCGCCCGAAGTCCCGTGGGTCGCCGATCACGATGCGGGTTTCCGTCCCGGCCGTCATGCGGCGGCCTCCCCGACAATGCGAACTTCCGGGACCAGGTCGACACCGTGTCGCTCGCGGACCGAGTGCCGCACGTGAAGAATCAGTGCCTCGATATCGGCGGCGCTCGCATTGTCGGCGTTGATAATGAAATTGGCGTGCTTCGGCGAGACCTCGGCGCCGCCGATCCGGCAGCCCTTGAGCCCGGCCGTCTCGATCAGGCGCGCGGCGTGATCGCCCGGCGGATTCCGAAATACGCTGCCGCAGCTCGGCAACCCGAGCGGCTGAGTGTCCTTGCGTCGCTGGAGCATTGCCCGCTGCGTCGCAAGGCTCGGCTCGACACCGGGTTCGAATCGGAGAGTTGCCTCGACGAACCATTCATTGGCCGGACCCTGCACGCTTCGATAGGCGATCCGATAAGCTTCCGGGCCCCGCTCGTGAATCGCGCCGGAGCGGTCGATGCTGCGGACGCTTTCGACTCGCTCCCAGGTCTCGCCGCCGTGCGCGCCGGCATTCATTGCGAGCGCACCGCCGAGAGTGCCGGGAATGCCGGCGAAGAACTCGGATGGCCCGTAGCCCCAGCGCAGGCATTGGCGTGCCAGCTGGGTGCAGGGAACGCTTGCGCCGACGCGCACCCGGTGCCCCCCCAGGTTCTTCAGCTCGCTGAATATTCGCGCGCCAGCGATGACCACACCGCGGATGCCCCCGTCCCGGACCAGCAGGTTGCTGCCCAGCCCGAACCAGAACACGGGCGTGGCTGCGTCCAGTTCGCGCAGGAATGCCGACAGGTCGTCGAGATCCGCAGGCCGGAAGAACAGGTCGGCCGGCCCCCCGACCCGCCAGGACGTATGCCGGCTCATCGGCTCGTCGCGGCGAAGCTCACCCCGCACGCCCTTTTGGTCGCGCGCCGCCATCATGACTGCACCTTCAGTCGCGGTCCCCGCCCGAGCAATTCCGGGAGCCTGCCTGCCATGCCGCCTATATCGCCCGCGCCCATCGTCAGAACCAGGTCGCCATCACGGACCAGGCTTTCGAGCGCGGCCGGGAGCTCCTCGATCGATTCGACGAACACGGGATCGACGCCACCGCGAGCCCGGATCGCTCGCGCCATCGCGCGGCCATCGGCACCGGCGATCGGGTCCTCGCCAGCCGCATAAACTTCGAGCAGAACCAGCACGTCGACATCGGCGAGCACTCTCGCGAAGTCGTCCAGCAGGTCTCGCGTACGCGTGTAGCGATGCGGCTGGAATGCGAGCACGACCCGCTTCTCGGGCCAGCCGGCCCGTGCCGCAGCAACGGTCGCCGCGATCTCGGTCGGGTGATGGCCATAATCGTCGACGAGCATGATCGTGCCGCTGCGTGTCTTGATATCGCCGTGGTGCTGGAATCGCCGGTCGATACCCGCAAAGTTCTCCAGCGCTCGAACAATCGCGTCGTCGCCAATCTGGAGTTCGCTGGCTACGCCGATCACCGCCAGCGCATTGCGCACGTTGTGCATGCCGGGCAGCTTGAGCGCGATCGCGAGCGGTTCATCGTGACCCGGCCTCAATACCTCGAAACTCGTCCGGCTCTGCGCGAAACGGACATTGCGGGCCCGGATATCGGCATCGCCGTCGACGCCGTAGGTAATGATCGACCGGCCGACCTGCGGGAGTATCGCGTTGACACCCGGGTCGTCCGTGCAAAGAACGGCGACGCCGTAAAACGGCAGGTTGTGCAGGAATTCGACAAACCCGTGGCGCAGCTTGTCCACGTCGCCTTCGTACGTGGACATGTGATCCGCATCGATATTCGTGACGACCGCAAGCATCGGCTTCAGATGCATGAACGACGCGTCGCTCTCGTCGGCCTCCGCCACGAGATAATCGCCGAGCCCGAGCCGGGCGTTCGTATCGGCGCTCTTCAGCCGGCCCCCGATTACGAAGGTCGGGTCCAGGCCGGCTTCCGCCAGAACGCTCGCGACAAGGCTGGTTGTCGTCGTCTTGCCGTGGGTCCCCGCTACCGCGATCGAGTACCTGAAGCGCATCAATTCAGCGAGCATCTCCGCCCGCGGCACGACCGGCAGCCTCGCGGCGCGGGCGGCCGCGACCTCGGAATTCGCCTCGCTCACCGCGCTCGATACGACGACCACGTCGGCGTCCCTTATGTTTTCCTCCGCATGGCCGATGTAGATCTTGGCGCCCAGCCCGCCGAGCCGCTGCACCTGGGCGTTGTTGCGCAGGTCCGAGCCCTGCACCCGGTACCCGAGGCTCAGCATCACCTCGGCGATGCCGGACATGCCCGAGCCGCCAATGCCGACGAAGTGCACGCAATTGATCCGGCGCATTCTCGCGATCATCGGCGTCCCTCCGCGAGTTCGAGACAGATAGCGGTAATCGCTTCGAGCGCGTCCGGATGCGCAGCGTTGCGCGCTGCGACCGCGCGGCGGCGCAACGCATTCCGGTCGGCCATCCATTCGCCGAGGACGCGCGCCAGCCGTTCCGGGTCGAGACTCGCCTCCTGCAGAATGATTGCCGCGCCCGCATCCGCGAGCGAACGCGCGTTTGCCGTCTGGTGATCGTCTACGGCGGCTGGAAACGGTACGAAGACTGCCGGTAGCCCGGCCGCGGCGATCTCGGCGACCGTCAGCGCGCCGGCACGGCAGACGACGAGATCGGCCCAGCCGTAGGCAGCCGCCATGTCCTCGATGAACGGTACGAGTTCGGCCTCGATGCCGGCGTCCCGGTAGGCCGCCTCGGCCAGCTCGAGAGTACGGCTGCCGGCCTGGTGCATGACCAGCGGCCGGCGATCCGGTGCCAGCAACGCGATGGCAGCCGGCACCGTTTGATTCAGGGTCAGCGCTCCCTGGCTGCCGCCCAGCACCAGCAGCCGGACGGGTCCCGTCCGATCCGCCAGCCGCTCGGCCGGATCCGCGAGGGCGGCAATCTCCGGGCGCACGGGATTGCCGACCGTCAGAGCGTTGACGCGGGAAGAAAAACTGCCCGGGAAGGCTTGCAGCACAACCCGGGCAAGACGCGCCAGAAGTCGGTTGGTCAGTCCTGCTATCGCATTCTGTTCGTGGACGACGAGGGGGCGCCGCAGGATCCACGCCGCCAGCCCGCCGGGCCCGCTGACAAAGCCACCCATGCCGAGCACTGCTGCCGGGCGGTGCCGCGCGACGATGCGCAGCGACTGCGCGAGCGCCCACGCCAGGCGGAAAGGAGCAGCCAGCAGCGTCAGCACGCTCTTGCCCCTCAGGCCATGCACGCTGACCCACTCGATGTCGATTCCCGCCGTCGGTACGACCCGCGCCTCGATACCGCGTCGGGTACCGAGCCAGACTACGTTGTGCGAACGGGCCCGCAACGCTTCGGCAACTGCCAGCGCGGGGTACACGTGGCCCCCGGTGCCGCCGGCCATGACCAGTATCGGCTGCGCGTTCATGCGCGCCCCTTACGCGTCGCCTTGCGATTCGCAGGCGGTGCGTCGGTCACGAGTTCGTGATGAACACGGAGCAGGAGACCGAGCGCGATCATCGTGATGATCAGGCTGCTGCGACCATAGCTGATCAGCGGCAACGTCAGCCCCTTTGTCGGCAGTATGCCCATGTTGACGCCGACATTGATGAAAGCCTGCAGCCCGAGCCAGGTTCCAATACCGACCGCGAGATAGGCCTCGAACAACTGTTCCGCACGTGCGGCACGCACCGCAAGCCCGAAGATGCGCCACAGCAATGCAAGGAACAGGCCGATCAGGAACACGGCGCCGAGGAGCCCGAACTCCTCCGCGTACACGGCGAATACGAAGTCGGTATGCGCTTCCGGCAAGTAGAACAGTTTCTGCACGCCGTTGCCGAGACCGACGCCGAACAACTCGCCGCGGCCGATAGCGATCAGCGACTGCGTGAGCTGGAAACCGGAGTTGTATGGATCGGCCCAGGGGTCGAGGAAAGCGGTCAGGCGTTGCAGGCGATAGGGCGACGTGATCGCGAGCGCCCCCATCGTGACGATGGCGACGCCGAAGAAGATGCAAAAATCACGCAGCCTCGCTCCGGCCACGAACAGCATCGTCAGCACCGTTGCGAGCAGCACGATCGCCGCGCCGAAGTCGGGCTCCTTCAGCAGCAGGAAACACGCGAGACAGAGCAGGATCATCGGGCGCAGGAATCCGCCGAAACCCTCCCGTACGGCCTTGCTGCGCCTGACAAGGTAGCCGGCCATGTACAGAATCAGGCAAAGGCGAGCCGGCTCGGAGACCTGCAGGTTCATGAACCCGACGCGCAGCCACCGCGTGCTGCCGTTGACGGTGTATCCAACGCCCGGCAACAGGACCACGACGAGCAGCGCGAGACCCAGCAACAGCAGCAGCGGCCCGATGCTTCGCCAGACGGACAGGGGGATGTACAGGCAGACGAATGCGGCTGTCAGGCCGATGACGGCCGCGACGACCTGCCGCTTGAGGTAGAAGAACGGATCGCCGAGCGCACTGTCTGCCATGGAGATCGAAGCGGATGCCAGGATCACCAGCCCGCCGAGCAACAGAGTGAGACCGACGCCGAGGAGAATGCCGTCGAGCGCAAGCTTCGTCCGCAGTTTCGCCGGGAACGGCATCGTGACGCTTTGCACGCTCATCAGTGCAACTCCCGGACGAGCTGCGCGAACACGTCGCCGCGATGCATGTAATTGTCGAACTGGTCGAAGCTCGCGCAGGCCGGCGCGAGCAGGACCGTGTCGCCGGAGCGCGCTTGTTCTCTCGCGAGATTCAGGGCTTCGGCCATGCCGCCCGCAAGGCGTACCTCGGCCAGACCTTCGAGCGCCTTCGCAATGCGCTCGGCATCTTCGCCTATGAGGATAGCGAGCCGGAGCTTGTCGTGTATCGAGCTTGCCAGCTGCTCGAAATCACCGCCCTTGCCCTGCCCGCCGGCGATCAGGACGATGGGGCCCGGAACCGAGCGGACGGAAGCGATCGCGGCCCCCACGTTGGTCGCCTTCGAGTCATTGATGTAGTCGACACCATGCAGATTGCGGATGTGCTGCATCCGGTGTGGCAACCCGGGAAATTCGACGAGCACCTGCAGCATCGACGGCAGATCGAGGCCCAGCAATTGACCCGCGGCCAGTGCGGCGAGCGCGTTTGCGTAGTTGTGCTCACCGACGAGTACCATTTCCGAGGTCGCGAGCAGGAGTTGCTCGCCGCGCGCAAGGAAATCGACCCCGTCCTCGCTGCGGATGCCGTACTGCCCTTCGCCCGGCGTATCCAGTCCGAAGCTGAGGTAGGTCTTCCCGCTGCCGACGCGCTCTTGTGCCTCCGGGTCCTCCCGGTTGAAAACCGCCGTCTCCGCCTCGGCGAAGATACGGTATTTCGCGTCGCGGTATTCCTGGACGCTTCCGTGCCAGTCCAGGTGGTCCGGCGAAATATTCAAGAGGACCGCGGCCCTTGCCGGGAGGTGCTTCGTGCGCTGCAGCTGGAAGCTCGACAACTCGAGCACATAGAAATCCGGCGTCTCTTCCAGGAGCAGATCGAGCGCCGGCACACCCAGGTTGGCGCCGGCGAGCGCGCGCTTTCCGGCGGCCTCGCACATCAATGCGATCAATGTCGTCACCGTGCTCTTGCCATTCGAGCCCGTCACCGCGACGAACGGCGCCTTCGCCTCGCGTACGAACAGCTCGATATCCGACAGGATCTCGACGCCCTTTTCGCGCGCCGCGACCAGCAGCGGCTCACGATCGGCAAGGCCTGGCGACACGATGACGCGGCCTATGCCATCCGGCAGATCGGCGCTGGCTTTACCGAGCACGACATCGGCGTCCGGTGCGATGGCCTTGAGTTCGTCCAGCCCGGGAGGCGTGTCGCGACTGTCGGCGTACACGGCATGCCGCCCGCAGCGCGCGAGGTAGCGCGCGACAGACAGCCCCGTCTTGCCGAGCCCGAACACCAGGTCGGTAGCCTGCTGGCTGTCCGCCTGCTTCGCCGCCTGGGTCTTTTTGCTTGCAGCGCTCATCGGATCTTCAGACTCGCGAGTCCGATCAGGACGAGGATCACCGTAATGATCCAGAAGCGGACGATGACCTTGGGCTCGGCCCACCCTTTCAGCTCGAAGTGATGGTGCAGCGGTGCCATACGGAACACGCGCCGCCCGGTGAGCTTGAACGACGCAACCTGGATCATCACGGAAAGCGTTTCGACGACGAATACGCCGCCCATGATCGCCAAGACGATTTCCTGCCGGACGATGACACCGACTGCGCCGAGCGCCGCGCCGAGCGACAGCGCGCCGATGTCGCCCATGAAGACCTGCGCGGGGTAGGTATTGAACCACAGGAACCCGAGCCCCGCTCCTGCCATCGCCGCGCAGAAGACCAGTACTTCGCCGGTGCCCGCGACGTATGGAATGTCCAGGTAACCTGAGAAATTGACGTTTCCGGTGACGTAAGCGAACACGCCGAGCGCTCCGCCAACCAACACGGTAGGCATGATCGCGAGTCCATCCAACCCATCCGTCAGGTTCACCGCGTTACTGAAGCCCACTATGAACAGGAAGGTCACTGCGATCTGCAGCATCCCGAGGGGAATGGCGAGATTCTTGAAATACGGGATCAACAGCGAGGTACTGACCTCATCGGCCGCCATCGCGTATAAAGCGACTGCCGCAGCAAGACCGGCGGCGGATTGCCAGAAAAGCTTCTTCCGGGCCGACAGCCCGGCTGGATTGCGAAGAATCAGCTTTTTGTAATCGTCGACGTAGCCGATGATCCCGAAGGCCAGCGTTACGAACAGCACGATCCAGATGAACCGATTCTCGAGGTCGGCCCAGAGTACGGTGCTTACCACGATCGCCGTCAGGATCAGCGCGCCACCCATCGTCGGCGTGCCGGCCTTCGGCAGGTGCGTCACCGGCCCCTCGGCGCGCACCGGCTGACCCATCTGGTTCATGCTGAGCCGGGCGATCATCCGCGGGCCGATGACGAATGACAGAACCAGGGCCGTCAGCGCACCGAGAATCGCACGCAGTGTCAGGTAGTTGAATACCGTGAACGCCGACTCGAAATTCGCCAGGTAATTGGTAACGTAAAGCAGCACGCTCAGGCTCCGTCAGCTTCTGCTGCCAGCGCGGCGACGACCCTTTCCATCCGGGACGACCGCGACCCCTTGACCAGCACGCCGGCCGGCGGCGACGCGCCGGCCGCACAGCGCAGCGCTTCGGTCAGCCCCTCGACCGTTTCGAACCACTCGCCCCGGGCGCCGAACGCCTCCACCGCGTGACGCGACATCGGTCCGGTAGCGAACAGGCGGGACACGCCCGCGCCACTGGCGCGCCGGCCCACGTCCGCATGCATTTCCGCGGCTGCCGCTCCCAGCTCAGCCATGTCACCCAGCACCAGCCAGTTCTCGCCGGGTTGGGAGCCGAGAAATTCGGCCGCCGCTATGACGCTGGCAGGGTTTGCGTTGTAGCTGTCGTCGTACAGAGTGCAGCCGCCGATACCGGCGAGGCGGCGGAGCCGGCCGCCTACCGGTCGCGCAGCCTGTAGCCCGGCGACGACCTGTTCCGGGCGAATGTCCAGCGCATACGCGACGGCGGCGGCCGCACAGGCGTTCACCACGTTGTGCCGACCGGCGAGGGGCAGTTCGACCCGCTCGGCCGATCCCGGCATGTGCAAGGTAAAGGCGGAACCGGCGGCCGTCGGCCGAACATCGCTCGCGCGGACGTCCGCACCCGCTGCGAAACCGAAGCTCCGGACCGGTATGTCCCGGGCCATCGACATCCAGAGACCGAACCAGGCGTCATCCGCGTTCAGGACTGCACAGTCCGGGCGCGGCTGCCCCTGCAGGATTTCGCCCTTTGCGCGAGCCACGCCTTCGATGCTGCCGAAGCCCTCGAGATGGGCGGGTCCGGCGTTCGTGATCGCGACGACGCGCGGCGCGGCGAGCCGCGTCAGGTAGGCGATCTCGCCGGCGTGGTTGGCGCCCATCTCGAACACGGCATAGCGGTGCCCCGGTTCGAGGCGCGCAAGCATCAGCGGTAGCCCGATGTCGTTATTCAGGTTGCCGGCAGTCGCCAGCGTCGGTGCCGACTGACCGAGAATGCTCGCGATCAGTTCCTTCAGGGTCGTCTTCCCGTTGCTGCCTGTAATGCCGACGATCGTGGCGGGCATCTTCCGGCGCCACGTGCCGGCGAGATCCCCGAGCGCGATTCTCGAATCGCGGACGACGATGCTGGCGAGATCTGTCTCGATTTCCCTCTCCACGACTGCGCCGGCCGCCCTGGCCTCTGCCGCAGCGCTTACGAACTCCGCACCGTCGAAATTCGGCCCGCGCAATGCGAAGAAGAGTTCCCCCGCCCTGAGGCTGCGCGTATCCGTGCTAATGCCGCGAAAGCCAGTGTCCTGACCATGCAAGCGGCCCTGCATCGAGGCGGCCGCCGCTCTGAGCGTGCACTCGATCACGGCCGCTCTCCCTCGTTCGCCCGCGCTTCCAGGTTGGCCCGCGCGGCCTGGTAATCGGAGAAGTCGTGGCGCTGGTCGCCGATGATCTGGTAGTCCTCGTGTCCTTTGCCGGCAATCAACACGACATCGCCGGGCGCCGCCTCCCGGATTGCATACGCAATCGCGGCCGATCGACTTTCGATCGCAATCGCTTCTGCATCCATGCCGGCGAGCACATCGGCGATGATTTGTGACGGCGGTTCGGTCCGGGGATTATCATTCGTTACCACCGCGCGATCCGCATCCCGGCTTGCAACCGCGCCCATCAACGGACGTTTGCCGCGGTCGCGGTCGCCACCGCAACCGAATACGCACCAGAGCCTGGCGGACGTGTGCGAACGGAGCGCGCGAAGTACTGCTTCGAGTGCGGCCGGCGTGTGAGCGTAATCGACGTACACGGCCGGAAGACTGGATCCCTCGACCGCGACTCGCTGCAGACGACCCGGTGGCGCAGCGAGATATTCGATGACCGCGCAGGCGTCTTCGAACGATACGTTCCAGCACAGCAGCAGCGCGAGTACGACCAGCGCGTTCGACACGTTGAACTCGCCCGCCAGCGGGACCGATACATCGGCCTGGCCCCAGCTGCTGGCGACGCGCACACGATATCCCGCCGCCACCGCCTCGATGTCCCGCGCTGCGACATGGCGGCCCGTGCCCGCTTGCCTGTCACGCCGCGTGGCCACCCGGACGACACCGGTACCGCAGCGTTCGGCCAGCTCCATGCCGTATTCGCAATCGACGCTCACTACCTGGTGGCGCGACGAATGACTTGTGAACAGACGCGCCTTGCTTTCGAAATAAGCGCGCATGTCGCTGTGGTAATCGATGTGATCCCGGCTAAGGTTCGTGAAAATTGTCGTGTCGAAACGCAAGCCATTCACGCGGTCCTGAACGAGCGCGTGCGACGAGACCTCGATGGCAGAGTAGTCGGCGCCCGCATCTCGAAACTCGGCGAGCAGTCGGTGTAATTCGAGGCACGGCGGAGTCGTCAGCGCGACATCACTGCGCAGCTCGTCGATGCCGGCACCGAGCGTACCGATGTAGCCGCAGCCGCGACCCAGCAATTGCATCGCCTGCGTCGCCAGGTACGCGACGGTCGTCTTGCCGTTCGTGCCGGTCACCCCGGCCAGGCGTAGTGACCTCGAGGGCGAGTCGTACCAGCGGTTCGCCACCTCCCCCAGTCCAGCCCCCAGGCCCTCGATGCCTATGAACGGGACGCTGCCCGAGGCGAGTTTCGAATCGCCTGTTGCGCTATCCCACGCAACTGCGGCAGCCCCGCGCTCGATTGCGGTGGGCGCATGCGCGAGACCATGAGTTGTTGCACCCTGCCAGGCAATGAACAGGTTGCCGGGCCGCACGCGTCGGCTGTCGTCGGCAATGCCCGTAATCGCCAGCGGTGGAGCGTCCGCCATACCCGCGAGGAGTTGTTGCAGGTTCGGCTTTGTCGGGAGCTGTTCCGCCGGCATGCTCATCGACTCATGGCCTGGATGATGCTGCCCGCATCGCGTGCGGGCAGCGCGTCGGGTGGCACGGCAAGCAATCGCAGCGACTCTGCCATGACCTCGCCGAACACCGGAGCCGCGACGTCGCTGCCGTAATAGAGTTCGCCCTTAGGCTCGTCTATGACGACGACTACCGCGAGCCGCGGTTCGTTGGCGGGCGCAAAGCCCGCGAATATCGACAGGTACTTGTCCTGCGAGTACCCGCCGGCCGCAAACTTCCATGCGGTGCCGGTCTTGCCGGCTACGTGGTAGCCCGCGACACTGGCCTTCGTCCCGGTACCACCCGGGCGTACGACCTCTTCCAGCATCCGGCGAATCGCGAATGAGGTCTCGACGGAAATTGCGCGCTCTCCCTGCGCCGGCTGATCGAGTGCAACGAGGGAGACCGGGTGCATGATTCCGGCGCCACCGATAGCGGCGTAGGCCTGGGCGAGCTGCAGCGGAGTAAGAGATATGCCGTAGCCGTATGCGAGCGTCGCCTGGCTGATCGCCTGCCAATGGCTGTAGTGAGTCAGCAGCCCCGCGGACTCGCCCGGAAATCCGCTTGCGGTTAGCTCACCGAGACCGAAGCGCGTCATCGTGCCCCACAGTTGCTCCGGCTCGAGCGACAGAGCGACTTTGGTCGCTCCGACGTTGGAGGACCGTGACAGGACGGTCGTCAGGCTGATTCGACCGAGGTTACGCGTGTCCTCGATCTTCTTCGGGCCGACCACAACGTAGCCCGGCGCCGTATCGACGATGCTGCTCGGCTTGAATGCGCCGCTTTCCAGTGCAGCGGCAACGATAAGCGGTTTGATGCTCGAGCCGGGCTCGAAAATGTCCGTAATTGCCCGGTTCCTGTAACGCTCGGCCGAATACTGGGACCTGTCGTTGGGGTTGTATGCGGGCTGATTGACCATAGCCAGCACTTCCCCGGTCTGAATATCGAGCACGACGACGGTGCCCGCGTCCGCCCGGAACTGCTGTATCGCGGCCTTCAGGGTCCGGTACGAGACGTACTGCAGCCTGAGGTCGATACTCGACCGCAGATCCTTGCCCGGGCGCGGCGGCTTGATGCTGGCGACGTTCTCGACCGAGCGCCCGAGGCGATCCTTCAACACGCGTTTCGCCCCCGACTCGCCGCTCAGCCAGTGATTGAAGGCCAGCTCCAGCCCCTCCTGGCCCTCATCGTCTATGCTCGTGAAGCCGACGAGGTGACCGGTCACTTCTCCCGACGGGTAGTAGCGACGGTATTCGCGCTGAATATTGATTCCGGGCAGTTTCAGCGCCATTACCCTATCCGCCTGGTCCGGGCTCAGGTGGCGCTTGAGGAACACGAACTCCTTGTCTGGTGCGCGCGTGATGCGACGCATCAGCGTCTGTGAATCGATTTCGAGCGCGCCCGCGAGAGCCGGCACCTTGTCGACGGCGGAGGCAAATTCCCGAGGATTCACCCAGACGCTGTCGACCGGCGTGCTGATCGCCAGCGGCTCGCCATGGCGGTCCGTGATCGCACCCCGATGTGCGGAGATCCGTTCCGTCCGCAAGTGGCGCGTGTCGGCCTGCTGGTTGAGAAATTCCTTGTTGAAGACCTGCAGGTGTACCGCGCGCGCACCGAGCGCAGTCGCTGCACCAGCGAACAGCACCAGCACGAGAGTCGCGCGGCCAACAAACCTTCTTGCCGCCTGTTCCTTTGTTTCTGCGCCGCGGTTCATTGCCGTTCGATGACGTAGACTTCCGTAGACCCGGGCCGGACCAGCGACAGATCACGAGTCGCGACCTGCTCGATGCGGCCATGCGTAGCCCAGGTGCTCTGCTCGATCTGGAGCTGACCCCACTCGATATTCAGCTCGTCGCGCTCGGCGGTCAGCCGCTCGAGTTCGATGAACAACTTGCGGGATTCGTGTTTCGTGTAAATGAGCGCTACCGCCGATAGCACGCAGACGATTGCGAACACGAGTGTCATCAGCCCGGATTGACGTACTGGCCTGAGATCCATCAGCATCGCTCGGCAACTCTGAGCCGCGCGCTGCGGCTGCGAGGATTGGCCGCCTGCTCGGCTTCGTCCGCTGTTACGAGCCTGCCGACGATGCGCAGCTTCGGACGATGCTGTTCCGGCACCTCGGGCATGCCCCGATACTGCTCTGACTCGAGCGAATTGCGGCGCATGAAGCGCTTCACGCGGCGATCCTCCAGGGAGTGAAAGCTGATGACGCAGAGACGGCCGCCTGTCCGCAGCAGCCCGATACTTGCGTCGAGAGCCTTGTCCAGCTGGCCCAACTCGTCGTTCACGGCAATCCTGATAGCCTGGAAGACTTTCGTCGCCGGATGACGCCATTCGCCGCGTTCCTTCCGCTTGACCGAAGCGACGAGATCGGCAAGCTGCCGCGTGCGCGTGATCGGCTGCTCTCGCCGCGCGCTGACGATTGCCGCCGCGATCCGGCCGGCGGCTTGCTCTTCTCCGTATTCCCGCAACACTCTTCTCAGGTTCCTTTCATCCACTGACGCCAGCCACTCGGCAGCACTGCACCCCGATTCCGGGTCCATGCGCATGTCGAGGGGTCCGTCAGACTGGAAACTGAATCCCCGCTCGGCTGCATCCAGCTGCGGCGAGGAGACGCCCAGATCGAGTAGCAGCCCATCCACACGGCCGAGGAGGCCGCGCCGTGCTGCAATCTTTTCGAGTTCCGCAATTTCGCCCCTTACAAGTTCGAACCGCGGATCGGCGGCAAGCGCTTTGTCGATTTCGGTATGCGCCTGGGGGTCACGATCGATTGCGAGCAATCGCCCGTTCGGTCCCAGACATTCGAGAATCGCTTTGCTGTGCCCCCCGCGGCCAAAAGTTCCGTCTATGTAGTTACCGTCAGCCTTGATACAGAGCCCGTCGAGCACCGGTTCCAACAGGACCGGAATATGTGCCCCGGCACCGCTCGGACTGGCGCTCACGCGACTCTTTGCTTACAGAGAGAGCGACTCGAGCTCGGCCGGAAGATCGACCTCGTCTTCCTCACCCAGCCACGCGTCGCGCTTCTCGTTCCAACGCACTTCGTCCCAGAGCTCGAACTTGTTGCCCTGGCCAATCAACACGGCCTGGCGATCCAGACCCGCAAATTCCCGGAGTTCCTTCGGCAGCAGGATTCTGCCGTGGCCATCGAGGTCGAGCTCGGTGGCGTAGCCCACCATCAGCCGCTGCAGTCGCCGTGCCTGCTTGTTCAGGCTAGGGAGACGAACCAGCTTGCGCTCGATCTCTTCCCAGTCAGGAAATGGATAGATAAGGAGGCAGTAGTCCTTGTCGACGGTGGCCACCAATTGCCCATCGCAACGGGTGGCGAGCCGGTCCCGGTATCGGGTCGGAATCGCCAGGCGCCCCTTGGCATCGAGCGTTACTTTGGTAGCCCCACGGAACACGGTCAGTTTTCGATGGAGCCCGCTTCAGAATCCCAAGCAGACCCATCTCCTCCCACTTTTTTCCACTTTTCAACACTATATTCGGGGGTTCCGGCAGCGTCAACCGAACCCGGCAAATAATTGTTGTTCTACAGGTACTTAGAGGCCGATTCGTGGTGAAATTCTGACCAATTATGGCGGCGATTAAGAGGTGCAAATCAAGGACTTAAAGGGCTTATCTCGATACTTGCTAACAAAGCTGTCGCCGAGCGGCGACAGTAGGCGAATCCAGGGCCGTTGCCGGCCCTTCCAAAGCCGGGCTGCGCCCGATACCTCGAGGGCTGCCGTGGCCAAAACTTTAACTTATTGTTTTTTATAAATAAAGCGGCCCTGAACGGGCCGGAGAGGTGGAAAGACAGGAGTCGCCCGTAAGCCGGGTTCTGTCGTGGGCAATCATTCATCTGGGACGGTCGTCGCCGACCGCCTCTAGCGACCTACCCGGGAGCCCGCTCGGGGCCGGCGGTGCAGCCTTGCGGCCGCGTGCTCCCCTATTTGGTCTTGCTCCAGGCGGGGTTTACCCTGCCGCGGCGTGTTGCCACCCGCGCGGTGCGCTCTTACCGCACCTTTTCACCCTTACCGGCGCCTCGCGGCGCTTAGGCGGTATGTTTTCTGTGGCACTTTCCATGGGCTCTCGCCCTCCAGGAATTACCTGGCGCCCTGCCCGATGGAGCCCGGACTTTCCTCCGGCGCGAACCCTGCGGTCCGTCCGGCGACTGCCTGGGCGACTCCTGCCTTTCCGGACCACGGATCATACCGGAAGTTCCGCCTGCCCGGCTCGATAGGCGACCATGATGTACACTCCGCCGGAAATTTCCGCAGCGACAGGCCCGCCGAACCGGGGGGCCTCGCCAGTGCCCGGACAGACCACTGGAAAAGACCACCGTCATCCTCGTCACGCTGATTGCCTACAAGGCCTCCCTCGTCGGGATCGGTCTCTGGGCCTCCCGGCGCATCCGCGACGAAACAGACTTCCTGCTTGGTGGCCGCAAGCTCGGCGCCTGGGTGGCCGGGCTGTCCTATGCCGCGAGCACGTCGTCGGCATGGGCGCTGCTCGGCTTTTCCGGATTCATGTTTACCTACGGAGTCGCGGCACTCTGGATGCTCCCTGGCATCTGGGGTGGCTACGTGCTGGTCTGGCTGTGGTTCGGCCCGCTGCTGGGGCGCGAGTCCCGCGAACGCCGCTGGGTCACGCCGACCGACTTCCTGTGCGCGAACGTTGCGACGGCGGAGCGGGCACGCATTGCGGCGCTCGCCACATTGCTGATCGCGTTCTGCTTCATTTTTTACATCGCCGCGCAATTCGACGCGGCCGCCACTGCCTTTACGACGAATTTTGCGATGGGCAAAGCCGCCAGCCTGTTGCTCAGTGCCGGCATCATTTTGATTTACTGCCTGCTGGGTGGTTTCTGGGCCGCCAGCGTGACCGACACGCTGCAGGGACTCGTAATGATGCTCGCCGCGATACTGGTGCCCGTATTTGCCGTGATCGCCGCAGGCGGGCCCGCAGAAATCCTGGCCGGCCTTGATCAGGCGGAACCGGCGTTCCGCGACTGGAGCGGCGGCTACGTGGGCTTCACGCTCACTGGTTTCGTGCTGGGGATGGCGGGAGTCGGTCTCGGCGCCTGTGGCCAGCCGCAGCTGCTCGCGCGACTGATGGCGGTACGCGGCGAACGCGAACGCAAGCGCGGCTTCATGATCGCCATCACCTGGGCAGTTATCGTGTACGTCGGCATGTCCTGGCTCGCGCTGTCGGCCCGGAGCCTCGCGCTCGCCCCCGATACCGGGGAACAGATCTTCTACCTGCTGGCGGACAGCCTTTTGCCGCCTGTGCTGGCGGGCATCGTCATCGCATCGATACTCTCGGCAGTGATGTCCACCGTGGATTCCCTTTTGCTGGCGGCCTCCGCCGCCGTAGCGCACGATCTCGGGCTTGCACAGCGGACCAAACGCGGGGAGGTATGGATATCGCGCATCGTCATGACCTTGATCGTGGTCGCCGCCGTCGTCCTCGCTTTGAGCCTGCCGGACACGATCTTCAATCGCGTGCTGTTTGCCTGGAGCGCGCTGGGCGCGGCTTTCGGCCCGCTGGTCATCGCACGTGTCATGCGGCGCGAACCGCCCGCCGCGGCCCGCTTCTGGAGCATCGCGACCGGCTTCGGGTTGACGGTCGCCTTTTACGTTCTCGGTACATTTGCGCCCGCCGAGGCAGGGAACGCCGCAATGGCTGTCCTCATCGACCTGGCTACGATGCCCGGCGACCCGTTCGAGCGCGCAATCCCGTTCGTCCCGCCGTTGCTGATACTGTTCCTCTGGCCAGGCTCCCTTCGCCCGGTCGCCTGAGGTCGAGTCCGCCGGCTGGCCGATGCTCAGTCGCGCACGGCGCCCTTGAGCGCGAGCATCGCCCGATAGACGTCGTTGCGTCGCTGGCCGGTGAGCCGCGAAACGATGTCGACCGCCTGGCTGCCGGGCAGCAACGGGATCAGCTCCAGCAATAGCTGGTCGACGCCGACGGCAGCAACTTCGCTCGATGCACCCCGGGCGCCCGCAGTGACGACGACGAACTCTCCTTTTGCCGGAATCTCGCCCGAGTCCAGCAGCTCCAGCAGCCTGCCGAGCGTGGCCCGCACGCATTGCTCGTGCAGCTTGGTCAGCTCCCGGCCGACGAATGCCGGCCGATCGGCTCCGAAGATTTCCGTAAGATCGGCGAGCATTTCGCGAACCCGGTGCACGGCTTCCAGGAAAACGAGGCTGCGCGGCTCGTTGCGCAGCTCCTCGAGCACAGCCCGGCGGGCCTCACGCCTGGCCGGGAGGTAACCCTCGAAACAGAACCGGTCCGTAGGCAGGCCCGCGACCGAGAGTGCGCAGACAACAGCGCTCGGCCCCGGCACGGGCGATACGCAGAGGCCCTGTTCGTGTGCGCTCTCCAGCAGCCGGAAGCCCGGATCGTTGATGAGCGGCGTGCCGGCGTCGCTGACGAGCGCAACGGACGCACCGGCGAGAAGCTCGTCCAGGACACGCCGGCAAGCGCGCTCTTCGTTGTGTTCGTGCAGGGATATTTGCGGCGTCTTGATGCCGAAATGCGATAGCAATCGACCTGTCCGGCGGGTATCCTCGGCGGCGATCAGATCGACCGCGCCCAGCACCTGCCGGGCGCGGGGAGAGAGGTCGTCGCGATTGCCGATCGGCGTCGCGACTACGAACAGCGTGCCGTGTTTCGAATTCACTCTTCTTGGCCGATATGCTGCGGACAGGGAGTAACCGGATGCCATCGTGCCCGCTGTACGGCTGGCCGCGCAAGCAATGCTATGGGCAAGCATGTGAAACTATTACGTAACCTCGGACTCATCCTGATCGCCGCCGCGCTGGCCACGGCTTGCGCTTCGGCGGATTTCGCCGGCAGGACGGGCAGCCAGGCGGAACGTCGTGCCGAGAGCCTGGCCCGCCAGGGCCGTCACGAGGACGCTGCGGCGGCCTACATCGGGCTGGCGAGCGCGCGCGCCGGCGAGGAACGCGATCGCCTGACGCTGCTCGCCGTGGAGCAGTGGCTCGACGCGGGCGACGGGCGGCGCGCCCGCGGCGCATTGAGCGAAGTCGCCCCGCCAGCCGCCGGAGACCTGCGCTGGCTATGGACGACCGACCGCGCGGCCATCGAGCTTTGGGAAGGCAAACCCGACAGCGCGCTGGCGCTGCTCGAACCGATGAGTGCAGAGGCCCTGCCCACCAGGCACCGGGCCAGGCTCGAGGCACTGAGGGCCGATGCATGGTTCCAGAAAGGCGATCCGCTCCGCGCTGTCGATCTGTACCTGCGTCGCGAACAGTGGCTCGACGACCCGGACGGCGTGACCGTGAACCGGCAACGCCTGTGGGCCGGTCTGTCGGTCAGCAGCCCGCAGGTTCTGCGCCAGGCCTCCGAGATTGCCGTCGACGAGCTGACGCGCGGCTGGTTGACCCTGGGTGCTCTCGCCACGTCGACGGGCCAGCAAGGCATCGGCTGGAGCAACGGCGTCCTGCGATGGCGGCAGGCGAACCCCGACCATCCGGCCATCGAAATCGTTGCCGGCCTCGAACTCCCGGACCGGGGACTCCGCGAGTACCCGCGCCAGATTGCGCTGCTCCTGCCGCTCAGCGGTCGCAACGCGACCGCCGGACGTGCGGTGCAGAACGGATTCTTCGGAGCCTACTATTCCGCGGCCGTTGGCTTCGACGATGTGCAGCAGGTACGTGTCTACGACGTCGAAGAGGGAGGAGTGCGCGGAGCTTATTCAAAAGCGGTCGTCGACGGAGCCGATTTTGTCGTCGGACCGCTGTTGCGCGACTCGGTAATAGCGCTCGCGGGCGAATCGCTGCTGCCGGTGCCGGTGCTGGCACTCAATTACCTGCCGGATAATGCATTCGTTCCGCCCGGCATGTACCAGTTCTCGCTCGCACCGGAAGACGAGGCGGTATCGGCGGCGACCAGGGCGGCCGCCGACGGCCACGCGCTCGGAGTCGCGCTCGTCCCGAATACGGACTGGGGCCGGCGCATGCTGACGAGTTTCGCGACGGAATTCGAGTCGCACGGTGGGACGCTGCTCGAATACCGCAGCTACGAGCCGGACGCGCAGGATTTTTCGTTTGAGATCGAAAACCTGATGGGGCTTGCCGACAGCGTTCAGCGCTATCGTCGCCTTCGCGCCAATATCGGCAGCCCGCTGCAGTTCGACCCACGCAGGCGCCAGGACGTGGACTTCATATTTCTCGCCGCGGCCGCGCCGGCCGGCCGGCTGCTGAAGTCGCAGCTCAAGTTCCATTACTCGGGCGACGTGCCCGTGTATTCGACGTCCCGGATCTACGGGATGGACGGCCGCTCCGACTCCGACCTGGACGGCGTAATGTTCGCCGACGTACCGTGGATCGTTGCGCCCGCGCCGTGGCAGGCCGAACTCGCAACACATTACGCCGAATACTGGCCGGCCCAGCGGCGCCTCGGCCGGCTGCACGCAATGGGCTACGATGCCTACCAACTCGCCAACGAACTGTTCGTCTCCCGTTCGGGAAGCATAGGCGAAATAGGTGGGGCGACGGGACAGCTGTACCTCGATGAGACAGGCCGCGTGCACCGGCGCCTGGCGTGGGGCGTTTTCAAGGGAGGCAATCCGGCACCACTTCCGGCACCGGGTCGGTCGGACGAACTGGCCGTGCTCGATGAGCCGGAGGCCACGGGCACCAGCGATACAGATGCGGCGTGGCCAGGATCGACACTGGATCTGTAGGCAGGTCCGCGGAAGAGGTCGCCCTCGAATTTCTTTGCGACCAGGGCCTCGATGTCGTCTGCCGTAATTTTCGTTGCAGGCTCGGAGAGATTGACCTGGTCATGCGTGACGCCGAATGCCTGGTATTCGTCGAGGTCCGCTACCGCAGGCCGGGCCGTTACGGATCGGCCGCGGATTCGATCGATGGCAGGAAACAACGCAAACTAACGGCGGCCGCAGCGATGTTTCTCGGCATTAATCCGGGTTACGCCAGGAATCCTGCCCGATTCGACGTGATTGCGATGGACGGACCGACACAAGGCGAATCCAATATACAATGGCTGCGCGACGCATTCCGGCCGCCGGCCTGAGCATTCGACAGAGGACATCGATGGACGCCGAGACACGAGTACGTGAGCATTTCGCGGAGAGTATCTCCACCAAGCAGGCGGCAGCAGACGCGGTCAGCGCGAGCATTGCCATCGCCGGACAACTGATGGGCCAGGCACTCCTCGACGATGGCAAGATCCTGAGTTGCGGCAACGGCGGTTCGGCCGGGGACGCCCAGCATTTTTCATCGGAATTGTTGAATCGCTTCGAGATGGAGCGACCCGGTTTGCCCGCGATCGCGCTGACGACAGATTCGTCGACGCTGACATCGATTGCGAATGACTATGCCTATGAGGACATCTTTGCCAAGCAGGTGCGCGCCCTCGGGCGCGGGAACGACATATTGCTTGCTATCTCGACGTCTGGCAATTCGGAAAACGTGAACAGGGCGATTGTCGCGGCTCACGAGCGAGGCATGCGCGTCATTGCACTTTCCGGACGGGACGGCGGTCGTATGGCCGGGCTGCTGTCGGGCGAAGACGTCGAGATCCGGGTTCCCGCGAAGAGAACTGCGAGAATCCAGGAGGTTCACCTGCTTGTGATCCACTGCCTCTGCGACCTGATTGACACGGCGCTGCTCGGCGCCGGTTGACGGCGAGTGTTTGTCTACTTGACGACGCGAAGGTGTGAGCGCCCGCCCCGCGTAGACTCCATGTCGTCGGTCGGGTCCGAGGGATCCGGGGAATCCTCGCCATGCGAAAAGATCATTCCCTGCCCGGTCTCCTTGGCGTAAATCCCGAGCACTGCCGCGATCGGCACCCACACGTCGAAAGCTACACCGCTGAATCGGGCACGAAAGCTAATGGCGGTATTGCCGAGCTTGAGATTATGAGCGGCAGTATGACTGATATTCAGCACGATCTTGCCGTCCTTGACGTGCTCACCCGGGACGGTGACACCTTCGACGGCCGCATCGACGACGACGTACGGCGTGAAACCGCTGTCGCCCATCCACTCGTGCATCGCGCGGATCAGGTACGGGCGTTTTGAGCGACTGCTGCTGGTCACGTGATACTCGGAACTCGATTTCCCGTTATCCTGAAATAAACCGGCACCGATAATCAAGCCGATAGTAAAACAGGCCCGGTGCGTGCGGCAGGCAGGAGCCCGCCCCGGGGGGAAACTGCGTCAGAGCCGCATTTCCTGCTCTAGTTCGGTCAGGCTTTCCTGGAACGAAGGGCGGTCGAAGACGCGCTTCATGTAGCGCTCGATCGGCTTGGCCTGCGATCCGAGTTCGATACCGTATGCCGGAAGACGCCAGAGCACTGGCGCAATCGTGCAATCGACGAGAGAGAAATCGTCGCTGAGAAAATAGCGGCCCGCATCGAAAAGCTCGGCCGAAGCGAGGATACTTTCACGCAGCATCTTCTTCGGCTTGGCGGCCAGCCGCCGCTCACCATCGCTTTCGAACTGCTCTGCGAGTGAATACCAGTCCGTCTCGATCCGGAACAATGCCAGCCGGAACTGGGCACGGGTCACCGGGTCGACCGGCATAAGCGGCGGATGAGGAAAGCGCTCATCGAGGTACTCGATGATTACTCTCGAGTCGTACAACACAAGATCGCGGTCAACCAGTGTCGGCACTGAATGATAGGGGTTCAGGTCCATCAGATCTTCGGGCAGATCCGGGCCATCCACATTCACGATGTCGATATTGATATTTTTCTCAGCCAGTACGAGGCGGGTTCGGTGGCTGTGAATACATGTCGGGCGCGAATAAAGTGTCATAACGGATCGTCGGTTGGCAATTACTGCCATTATGCAGTCCTCTTGGACATAAGCTGGAACGTGGCGGCAACTGCCTGCGCAGGTTGCTGCGCTACTTCGGTACGTCCTTCCAGATCTGCTTCTTCAGCATAGATGCAACGATAAAGAAGAAACCGAGAAATATCAGGACCCAAACACCGAGCACACGCCGCGTGGCTCGAATCGGCTCGCTGATGTATTCGAGAAAATTAACGGTATCACGCACGAATTCATCGAACTGCTCCGGCGACATACTGCCCGAGCTGACCGGTTCGAAGCGCTCGAATACCATCGGCCGAAGCCCTTCCTGGTTCGGCTCACCTTCGACGAACACCGCGGCCTGGAAACCCTGCAGCTCCCATAGCGCGTGCGGCATGCTGGTGCCGCCGAGGTAAAGGTTGTCGACACCGGTCGGGCTGTCGGGATCTATGTAGAACCCCTTCAGGAAACTGAACACGTAGTCCGTTCCCTTTGCGCGTGCCATCAGTGACAGGTCAGGCGGCGTTCGGCCGAACCAGCGAGCGGCATCATCCGCAGGCATGTTCACCGTGATCGTCTCGAAGGTCTTTTCCGCATTGAACATCAGGTTGGCAATCACCTGGTCTTCCGGAATTTCGAGGTCTCTCGCAATGCTGTTGAAACGAACGTACTGGGCCGAGTGGCAGCCCGAGCAGTAGTTCATGTAGTTGCGTGCACCGCGCTGCAATGACTGCTTGTTATCGGGGTCATTATTCGCCTTGTGCAAATCCAGCGCAGAACCCGCGGCCAGAACCTGGCCGCCCAGCAACAGCGTCGCAGCGATCGTCGAGGTTTTGAGTATCTTAACCATGGTATACCACCCTGTCCGGCACCGGCTTCGTCTTGTCGATGGTCGTGTAATACGGCATCAATATGAAGAACAGGAAATAGATGACGGAGCAGACACGGGCCATCTGCACGTAAAGCCCCTCGGCAGGCTGCAGGCCGAGCCAGCCGAGCACGATAAAGCTTAATGCGAACAGTCCCAGGGCGACCTTGTAGATCCAGCCGCGATACCGGATCGATTTCACGCGAGAGCGGTCGAGCCATGGCAGGAACAACGGCAGCAGCACGGCGCCTGCCATCAGGATAGCTCCCCACAGCTTGTCGGGGACAGCGCGGAGGATTGCGTAATACGGCGTGAAATACCAGACTGGGGCAATGTGCTCCGGAGTCGCGGTCAAGTTTGCCGGCTCGAAGTTTGCATGCTCCAGGAAGTAGCCACCCATGTCGGGAGAGAAGAACATGACGGCCGAAAACACCATCATGAACACGACGATCCCGACCAGGTCCTTGGATGTGTGGTACGGATGAAAGGCGATTCCGTCCAGTGGTTTGCCGTCGGGTCCCTTGTGCTCCTTGATTTCTACTCCATCGGGATTATTCGACCCGACCTCGTGGAGGGCAACGATGTGCACGAATACCAGCGCGATGAGCGCAAGCGGCAATGCAATCACGTGCAACGCGAAGAAGCGGTTCAGCGTGATATCAGAAATTGAGTAGTCCCCGCGGATGATCTCGACCAGCGCCTCACCGACGAATGGAATAGCGCCGAACAGCGAGATAATCACCTGGGCGCCCCAGTAGGACATGTTGCCCCAGGGCAGCAGGTAACCCGCAAAGGCTTCCGCCATCAGCACGAAGAAGATCAGCATGCCGATGATCCAGATGAGCTCGCGCGGTTTCTTGTAGGAACCGTACAGCATCGCCCGGAACATGTGCAGGTACACGACAATGAAGAAGAAGGATGCGCCGGTCGAATGCATATACCGAATCAGCCAGCCCCATTCGACGTCGCGCATAATGTATTCGACGGATGCAAACGCGTCCTCGGCCGACGGCTTGTAGTTCATCGTCAGGAAGATCCCGGTTACGAGCTGGATGACCAGCACGACCATCGCCAGGACGCCGAATATGTACCACCAGTTGAAATTCTTGGACGCGTAGTATTCGGTGGCGTGATAGCGCATCGTTTCCGTGAACGGGAAACGATCGTCGATCCACTTCATGAAGCCGCCCTGCGGCTTGCCGATTTCTGACTCGATGCGTGCCATTACGCTCCTCCCGACTCGGCGCCGATCATGATCACATCGTCCTGTATGTACCTGTACGGCGGCACGCGCAGGTTCGTCGGGGCAGGGACCCCCTTGTACACGCGCCCGGCCAGGTCGAAGCGGGATCCGTGACAGGGACAGAAGAAACCGCCGAACCAGTCCTCCGCCGGACCAACCTCGAATTGGGCAAGCGGCGCACAACCGAGGTGCGTGCAGGAACCCTCGACCACCAGGTATTCCGGCTTGACCGAGCGATACTCGTTCGCGGCATATTCCGGCTGCATACCCACTTCCTCGGAATTGGGATCACGGAGGAAATCGACGGCCTTGCCCAGACGGTCGAGCATCTCCTGGCTGCGGCGAACGACAAACACCAGTTTGCCGCGCCAGAGCACGCGCACCATCTCGCCCGGCTCCAGCGTGCCGAGCGGAACCTCGACAGGTGCCCCGAGGGCCTGCGCCCTGGCGCTGGGCTTCAGCGACGACAGGAAGGGAATGGCAGCCAGTGCGATCCCGGCTCCGCCGGTAACGGCCGTTGCGATGGTCAGGAAATGGCGTCTGTTGCGGTCAACGTCAGCTTCGGACATTTTGCACTCCAATACACCGCCACGAGCGGGCTGTGATCAGCTTTGTCAGATTTCTCTCGCGAGTCGCTGTTCCGGGCCGAGAACGAAGTTACGGCCGCTAAACCGGATTTTCGGCGCTGCGCTTGTCGCTCGAGAGTTTCCTGATCAGTGCTGGCTCAACTTCTCGTAAGGACGGTTTTTTGCTTTCTTCGAAAACTGGTAGATTTGCAACAGCCCCGGCCTGGTTTCTGGAGGACCGCGCGGGACTTGGTGCGGAACCAGCGAGGCATTATACACAGTGCCTCTTAATATTGGCTAGGCAGAGGAAGACCCGGGCGGCGGCGTATCCCGCTACCCGTAACCGGATCAGACAGGGACCGCGGGTGGCTGGATTCAAGCAGGTATTTCTCTTTTTGCTGCAATCCGTGGTGTTCGGGCTCGCGGCGGCGTTTGTCGTCGTCCTGCTGCGGCCGGAACTCCTTCCGGTGCTGGATCCCGGCGCTGCCCCTCCCCTGTCGCCGGCCAGCTACGCGGACGCCGTCGATCGGAGTGCGCCGGCGGTCGCGAGCGTCTATACACGGCGGCTCGCCCAGTCGAACGATGGCGGCAACCCCGGCGAACGGTTCCAGCTGAATACCAGCCTGGGCTCGGCCGTGGTCATCGATTCCGAGGGATACCTCGTTACGAACTACCATGTAATAGCTGACGCAGCCGAAATCCGCCTGCAGCTAGCCGACGGCAGGATCGCGGAACCGACGGTCGTCGGATTCGATGCCGAGACCGACCTGGCCCTGCTCAAGGTGGACATGGGCGCCCTGCCGGCGGTCCCGCTCGGCCGGTCCGACCAGCTGCGCATCGGCGACGTCGTGCTTGCCATCGGCAGCCCGTACGGGCTCACCCGTACCGTGACCCAGGGCATCGTCAGTGCAACCGGGCGCGGTCTGCTGCAATTGATGACCTTTGAGAACTTCATACAGACGGACGCGGCCATCAACGAGGGCAATTCGGGCGGGGCGCTGGTCAACAGCCTCGGTCAGCTGGTCGGGATCAATACGGCGGTCCTCGCACAGGACGCGGGTACCGAAGGCATCAGCTTTGCGATCCCGGTCGACCTCGTCCGCGGCGTCGTCGACGCGATCAAACGCGACGGGCGGGTCATTCGTGGCTGGGTCGGCCTCGAGCCCGAGGAGCTTACGTCGGCGGAGTCCGAGGGACTGGGCCTCGAACCGGACCTCGGCATCGTATTGAACCGGGTGATCGACGGCGGGCCGGCAGCCGATGCCGGCCTGCGGCGCGGCGACGTGATCCTGTCGATAAACGGCGAAGCGATTCGTACCCGGCAGCAGGCCCTGCTGCTGGTCGCGGGCCTCGAACCGGGCCAGGAGGTCGAAATCGGCGGCTGGAGAGACGGGCAGCGCTTCCGCGCGACGCTGACCGTCGCGGAGCGGCCCGGCCGCTAACGCCCGCCGGCTGCCGGCGCGTGCAGCCGGGTCATCGAGGCACCCGGCGGATGTCGGCGCCCAGCTGTCTCAGTTTTTCCTCGATGCGCTCGTACCCCCGGTCGACGTGGTAGATCCGGTCGACCAGGGTCTCGCCCTCAGCCGCGAGCCCGGCGAGCACGAGCCCGGCGGATGCGCGCAGGTCGGTCGCCATGACCGGCGCCGCCGTCAGGCGTTCCACACCAGTGCAAATAGCCGTATTTCCCTCGATCCGGATGTCCGCGCCCATGCGCTGCAGCTCGAGCACGTGCTGGAACCGGTTTTCGAAAATGGTCTCGGTCACCGTACCAACGCCCTCGGCCACGGCATTCAGGGCGCAGAATTGCGCCTGCATGTCGGTCGGAAACGCCGGATACGGGCGAGTTTTTACGTCCACCGCGCGGGGACGGCGGCCCCGCATATCCAGTTCGATCCAGTCGGCGCCGGACGAGATGATCGCGCCCGCCTCCGCGAGCTTCAGCAGCACCGCCTCCAGCGTACCGGCATCGGCGTTCTGCAGGCGTACCCTGCCGCCGGTCATCGCCGCCGCCACCAGGTAGGTGCCCGACTCGATCCGATCCGGCATCACCCGGTAGCGCGTGCCGCCCAGTTCGTCCACACCCTGGATATGGATCGTGCCGGTACCCGCTCCGGAGATTTTCGCGCCCATGTTCGTCAGGCAGTTCGCCAGGTCGGTCACCTCGGGCTCCCGGGCCGCGTTTTCGAGCACGGTCTCGCCGTCAGCCAGTGTCGCCGCCATCAACAGGTTCTCGGTACCGGTGACCGTAACCGTGTCGAAGACGATATGGGCTCCCTTGAGGCGGTCTGCCCTGGCGCGAATGTACCCTTTTTCGACGCTGACGCGCGCACCCATCGCCCGCAGGCCCCGTACGTGCAGGTCGACCGGCCGCGCGCCGATCGCACAGCCCCCGGGCAGCGACACGTCGGCTTCGCCGTATCGGGCGACCAGGGGCCCGAGCACGAGTATGGAAGCCCGCATCGTCTTCACGAGGTCGTAAGGGGCCCGCCGCTCGGACACGTCCCGGGCGTCGATTTCGACATCCAGGCGCTCGTCCAGCGTCGCCATGACACCCATACTCTGCAGCAGGGTGAGGGTTGTCGCGACGTCCCGGAGCTGCGGCACGTTGCTGACGACGACCGGCTCGGAGGCGAGCAAGGTTCCGGCCAGTATCGGCAGCGCGGCATTCTTGGCGCCGGAAATATTGACGTTGCCTTCGAGGCAGCGGCCGCCGGTGATCAGGAGCTTGTCCATGACGGGGCCTCGCCGGTCAGCCGGCCTGCGCTCGCCATTCCTCCGGCGTCAGCGCCCGAATCGACATCGCGTGTATCTCGTTGCCCATCAGGCCGCCGAGACACCGGTATACCATCTGGTGCCGGGCGATCGGGCGCACGCCGGCAAAGGCCGCGCTGACGACGATCGCCTGGTAATGGGTGTTGTCGTCGCTCAGGACGCGGACCTCGGCGCCCGGCAGACCGGACTCGAGCAGGCGGCGGATTTCCTCGGGATTCATTGGTCGGACCATAGGGTCGGTAGCGGATTGCGGCGCAGTGTAACAAAAACAGCCGGAAGTCCAACGCGACTCCGGCTTTGTGTATTATTGGCAGCCCGCCCGGGCCCGGCGCTTCTGGCCGGCCGTCGCGGGACTCCGATCAGCCGAGCGAAGCGCAATAATTCTATGTTGGGCAATCTATTCGAGGTCATTGCCGGCCTGTTCCTCTTGGTATGGGGCGCGGACAGGTTCGTGCACGGTGCCGCGGCGCTGGCCAGGAACCTCGGCGTGACGCCGATCCTGATCGGTCTGACTGTCGTTGCATTTTCGACTTCGGCACCGGAGGTCCTCGTGTCGGTGGTCGCTGCGCTGCGCGACGAGCCCGACCTGGCCGTCGGCAATGCGATCGGTTCCAATATCGCCAACATCGGCCTGGTCCTCGGCGGCATCGCCCTGATCCGCCCGATCGAGCTGACCTCGGCCACGCTGCGGCGCGAGATGCCGGCGTTGCTGGCGGTGACCCTCCTGACCGTGTCACTGTTTCTCGATACCTACCTGAGCCGCGTCGACGGCCTGGTGCTCCTGACCGGCCTCATCATCGTGATGGTCTGGCTGACGAGACTCGGCCTCCGATCGTCGACCGCCGACCCGATGCAGGCAGACTACGATGCCGAAATTCCCAAGCACGTCAAGACACGGTCAGCGGTCGTCTGGCTCGTGCTGGGCCTCGCGATGCTGCTCGGCGGCGCAGAACTACTTGTCGACGGTGCGATCGAGATCGCGCGCGACCTCGGCGTCACCGAGATAGTCATAGGCATTACGCTGGTGGCGCTCGGCACCAGCGTTCCCGAACTGGCCGTCTCCATGGTCAGCGCCATTCGCGGCGAGTATGGCCTGGCGATCGGTAATATCGTGGGCTCGAACATCTTCAACCTGCTGGCAGTCGTCGGCATCGCGACGGTCATCCAGCCCGCCGCACTCGCCCCCAGCGTCCTGTCCCTGCACATCTTCGTGATGGTCGCCTTCACCCTCGTGCTGTTCGCGATGACCTACGAATACGACGGCAAAGGAAGGATCAACCGGCTGGAGGGCGCTTCGCTGCTGGTTGCCTTCCTGTCCTATTTCAGCTACGTCATCATCCGAAACGTATAAACTGGCGGCAGGCCGGTCATTTCGGAGTCGCTGTGCCAAAAGCGCTGTCCCAGCAGGAACTGGTCGCCCTCGCCCGGCGGGTGCTCGACATCGAGTCGCGCGCAGTCAGTCGCCTGGGGCAACGCCTGGGCGGGTCTTTCGCCGCGGCCTGCCATTTGTGCCTCGAAACCACCGGGCGGGTCGTTGTCACGGGCATGGGCAAGTCCGGCCACGTCGGCGGCAAGATAGCAGCCACGCTTGCGAGCACGGGCACGCCGGCGTTTTTCGTTCACCCTGCGGAAGCCAGCCACGGCGACCTCGGCATGATTACGGCCCAGGACGTTCTGCTCGCCGTCTCGTACTCCGGGGAAACGGAGGAAGTCGTCATCATCCTGCCGCTCATCAAGCGTATGGGCGCAAAGATGATTTCGATGACGGGCAGGCCGCAATCGACGCTCGCGCGAACAGCCGACGTTCATCTGGATGTCAGCGTCGACGAGGAAGCCTGCCCGTTGAACCTGGCCCCGACCGCCAGCACGACTGCGACGCTCGCGATGGGTGACGCGCTCGCAGTCGCACTGCTCGAGCTGCGCGGCTTTACTGCCGAGGACTTCGCACTGTCCCATCCCAGCGGCACTCTCGGAAAGCGCCTGCTGCTGCGGGTCGGCGACGTGATGCACACGGGCGACGAGGTCCCGGCCGTCAAGCCTGAAACGCGGTTGAGCCAGGGACTGGTCGAGATGTCACAAAAGGGACTCGGCATGACGGCTGTCGTCGATGACAAGCGGCGGCTGCTCGGAATTTTCACGGACGGTGACCTGCGGCGGGCATTGGACGCGGGCGTCGACGTGCACAAGACGCTAATGAAGGACATCATGCACGTGGACTGCAAGGCCGCGACCGCCGATATCCTCGCTGCGGAAGCCGTACACCTGCTGGAGGAACACAAGATTACCGGCCTACTGATCGTCGACCACGAACGGCGGCTGGTGGGCGCGCTCAATGTTCACGATCTGTTCAGGGCAGGTGTCATGTGAGTGACGGCGATCTCGACCAACGGCTCAGCAGAATCCGGCTCGTCGCGTTCGACGTCGACGGCGTATTCACCGATGGACGTTTTTACCTGTCGGATGACGGCATCGAGACGAAGGCCT
This sequence comes from Gammaproteobacteria bacterium, assembly GCA_029884165.1. Lineage (GTDB taxonomy): Bacteria > Pseudomonadota > Gammaproteobacteria > Steroidobacterales > Woeseiaceae > JAOUIH01. The sequence goes on from JAOUIH010000004.1 coordinate 64,410, forward strand.
TCCACACGCAGGATGGCTACGGAATACGCATGCTCCTGGCGGCTGGAATCCAGGTCGCCGTCATTAGCGGCCGCCGCTCCGGTGCCGTCGAGAAGAGAATGGCGGAACTCGGCGTCTCCCACGTGTTCCTGGGTTGCGACGACAAGATCGAGGCCTTCGAGACCCTGCTCAGGGACCTGAACATCCCCGGCGCGCTCAGCGCCTATGCCGGGGACGACGTGCCCGATATTCCGCTGCTGCGGCGGGCCGGCATATCGATAGCCGTCGCAAACGCACATGTCGAAGTGCAGGATATGTGTGATTTTACGACCACGCACTCCGGCGGACTCGGTGCAGTGCGCGAAATCTGCGATCTTGTGCTCGCGGCCCGGGAGAACATCGAGGAGCCGCTCGAATGACGCCGAAAGGCCTGGCCGGGTTTGCGCTCCTGATCGGCGCGGCTGCCGGTAGCTGGTACCTGTCGTCCTCGCTGGAACGCGACGACGACGAGAAGATCGCCTCGCCTGCCCTGCAGAGCGGGTTCTACCTGCGCTCGGCCCGTATCCTCGGAACGGACGACGAAGGTGACCTGCTGTACGAGATCCGAGCCGAGTATGCCGAGCAAATAGGTGAGAACCGCGTCGAATTTCAAAATGTCGAAATCCACTACACTCCAGAATCGGAAATACCTTGGACTGTCAATGCTGAGAGCGCTGTAGTAACCGGGAACCAGGAGATACTGTTCCTCGAGGGGGACGTTGTCGCACGGAGCAACGAGGGATTCGCGGGCGAGGCGACGGAGATCCGTACGGAGACGCTCGAGCTTATGCCCGAGCAATACCGGGCTGAAACAGAGGACCGTGTCGAGATTCGCGTCGGCGACGGGAGCCTGACCGCAACCGGCATGCTAGCATTACTGCGGGAAAACCAGCTGCAGCTCAAATCGCATGTCAGTGGAAAATTCGTGCCGCGAACCACGCCGGAGCCCGGTGACTGAGCCGACGATGACGACACTTTTCGTAATGCGCCCCCGACTATTGCTGTGGCTGGTCTGCGTCCTGCCAGCGGCAGGCATTCATGCGCAAATAGACGATCTTCAGCTTCCAATATCCCTGGACGCCGACTCCACGAACTACGATGGCAAGAATTCGATGCTGTTGTTCGAAGGGCTCAGGCTGACACAGGGGCCACTGGGCGTTCAGGCGGATCACGGCCGTGCCAGCAAGCTGGATTTCGAGGACAGCGTGTGGGAATTCAGGGGCAACGTCATTATCGATACCGATACCGGCCACATAGAATGCGATTCCGCCGACCTCAAGTTCAGCGGCCACCAGCTCCAGCTGGGCACGCTGAGCGGCTCGCCGGCGACCTTTCGCGTCAGGCGGCCGGGCAGCGGGGAAGACACCTATGCCGAGGCCGGCCGCGTGGATTACGATTTCGCCGCAGGCGTGATCGAATTTTCCGGGAACGCCGTGATTACCGAGGGTGGCAACCAGATCTCGTCCAACTACCTCGTTTACAACCTCGCCGAGCAGCGCATCAAAGCGCAAGCCGCCGCCTCCGGCGAGGATCGCGTCAAGATCACCTACACGCCGCGAGCGCGCCAACCGGACGCGCAGGCCGACGAAAAGGTCGAATCCGACGCTGGCACGACCGACGCAGAACAGGTAGCTCCGGCCGACCCCGAACCCGGCCCGGAAGGGCCGCCCGGGGATGGTGGCCGGCCTCGATGAGCATCCTGAGCGTCCAGGACATCTCGAAACGGTATAAGTTCCGGGATGTCGTCAAGGGAATTTCGCTCGAGATCCGCAGCGGTGAAGTCGTCGGCCTGCTCGGCCCTAACGGCGCCGGGAAGACGACCGCCTTCTACATGATCGTAGGGCTCATTTCGGCCGACAAGGGCAGGATTCTGCTCGACGGGAAAGACGTGACTCCGTTGCCGATGCACCAGCGCGCGCGGCTCGGATTGGGTTACCTTCCGCAGGAGGCGTCCATTTTTCGCAAGCTGACGGTCGAACAGAACGTCCTCGCGATCCTCGAGAATCGCGACGACCTGGACCGGGCGGGTCGTGAGCAGGAACTCGACCAGTTGCTGGACGAACTGCACGTCGGCCATGTTCGCGCGAGCCTCGGCATCAGCCTGTCCGGGGGCGAGCGGCGCCGTGTCGAAATCGCTCGCGCCCTGGCCGCGAATCCACGCTTCGTTCTGCTGGACGAGCCGTTTGCGGGTGTGGATCCCATATCCGTGCTCGATATCCAGAGGATAATCAGGCATCTGTCCGACCGCGATATCGGGGTCCTGATCACAGACCATAATGTGAGGGAAACCCTCGGAATTTGTGGGCGCGCCTATATACTCAACGACGGAACTCTCATCGCCTCCGGCGCGCCGGACGAGATCCTGGCAGATCGCCACGTCAGAGAGGTGTACTTGGGACAGGAGTTCAAACTCTGATTCAGAGGGCAGACAAAACCGGGTTCGGGACAGGCACTTGCGCATGCTGAAGCCATCCCTGCAACTTAAACTCGGCCAGACACTGACGATGACGCCGCAACTGCAGCAGGCCATACAGCTGCTGCAGTTGCCGCTGCTCGATCTGAGCGCCAAGATTCAGGACGCGCTCGAAGAAAACATAATGCTGGAGATGGAGGATCTGCCGGACGCCCCCCGGACAGAGCCCGAGACCACTGCCGAGATTGAAATCATCCGGGCCGAAGAAAACTGGCAGGCCAGCGAGGCTGAGCGGATCCAGGACGGCGGCTGGAACGGCGAGGACGGGCCGGTCAACGAATACGCGGATCGCAGCGGCCAGACGCTCCGGGAGCACCTGCTTTGGCAGCTCGAGTTCGAGGACTTCACGCCGCGCGAAGCCTTGATCGGCGAAGCGCTCATCGATGCCATAAATGACGACGGCTACCTGACTGCCAGCTTCGACGACATTGCAAACAGCATCGATCCAGGCACCAGCATTACGCTGCAGGAGATCGAGCGGGCGCTGGCCAAAGTCCAACGGATGGACCCGATTGGCGTCGGCGCGCGCAATCTCGCCGAGTGCCTGTTGCTGCAGCTCGGACAGCTCGATGCGGAGACACCGGGGCTGGCCCTCGCGACGGATATCGCTCGCGAGCACCTCGACCTGGTTGCCGACCGGCAATACACGGACCTCCGCCGGCGTACGAACTGCACCGAAGACGAACTCGAGCACGCTCTCGCTCTGATCAAGGGCTGCAACCCGAAGCCCGGGTTGGCCGTCAGCCCGGCAGCGACGGAATATATCGTACCGGACGTATTCGTCCGGAAGGTCGACAACCGTTGGCAGGTCGAAATCAGTTCATCGGGCATACCGCGGCTCGCCGTAAACCAGAGGTATGCCGAACTGTTGCGCGGCAACGGTGACCATGCGGTATTGCGATCTCAGCTGCAGGAGGCGCGCTGGCTGGTGCGCAGCCTGGAGATTCGAAACGAGACTCTGCTCAAGGTCGCAACGTCCATCGTGGCACGCCAGAGGGACTTTCTCGAGCATGGCGATGAGGCGATGAAGCCGCTAGTATTGAAAGATGTCGCGGAAGCGATCGGCATGCACGAATCGACTGTTTCACGCGTTACTACCAACAAGTACATGCATACGCCGCGCGGCGTATTCGAGTTCAAGTATTTTTTCTCCAGCCACCTGTCAACGACCGACGGCGAAGACCAGTCGTCGACATCCGTGCGCGCGAAGATTCGCCGCCTAATCGGGGCAGAAAATCCTGCCAAGCCGCTCAGCGACAGCAAGATTGCCAAGATACTGGCCAATGAAGGTATTTCGGTTGCACGGCGGACGGTGGCAAAGTACAGGGAAGCAATGAAGATTCCTTCGTCGAGTGACCGTAAGGCCCGGCCACCGGTGTAGGTTGTTCTACGCACAGGAGTACTGGCCAGGTTTTTCCTGGCTCCGGTTCAAACACGGACCGCGGGAGTGATCAGACCGAAAGGCTGGCGAGAGGGCTTCCCGACTGTCCGAAATCATGACAACAGGAGACAACAATGCAGCTAGACGTCACCGGTCACCATGTCGAGATAACTGACGCGCTTCGTAATTATGTCACCAGCAAGCTGGAAAAGATCGAACGTCATTTCGATCTGGTAACCGACGTTCACTGTATCCTTACCGTGGAAAAACTGAGGCACAAGGCCGAAGCTACGGTCGCGGTCAACGGTGGCAAGATTTATGCCGACGCAACTCAAGAAGACATGTATGCGGCCATCGACGCTCTCGTGGACAAACTGGACCGACAGGTGAAGAAATACAAGGAAAAAATGGTCGATCACCACGCCAGAGATGCCGGCAAGCGCCAATTCGGCTGACAGGCTACTTCTCCCGGAGCCACCTTCCGGGTGGCTCCCCCCTATGGCGCAGCACTCCAGAATCGCTTTGCGCCCAAGCACGGACATGACACTCCTGGAACTAATCAAACCGGATAGCGTGCTCTGCAATGCGCACGCCCGAAGCAAGAAGCACTCTCTTGAAATATTGAGTGAATTGTTGTCGCGCCAGGTACCCGAGATTCCGCACGAGGAAATTTTCGCCAAGCTCGTCGAGCGTGAGCGTCTCGGCTCGACCTGTATCGGCAAGGGTACCGCTTTCCCGCATTGTCGCATTCCGAATCTGGCTACAAGCCATGGCGCGCTGATGAAACTGTCCTCGCCGGTGGATTTCGACTCTACAGATGGCGAATTTGTCGACATCGTTTTTGGACTGGTCGTTCCGGAAGAACTGGATGACTCCCAGCGCGCAAACGTTTCGTTCATCACGACACTTCTCGACGACGAGGAACTCCGTACGAGACTGCGCCGGTCCGCCAGTAGCAGCGAGCTTTTTAAGGCCATGGTCAATGGCGAGTCGACAGCCGCTGCAGAAGAGTTGGGCGAAGGTCGCGGCCAGAAGCAGGAGCAGTAGACCGTGGACGAGAAGATGCGCCTGATCATAGTCAGCGGCCTGTCGGGCTCCGGCAAGAGCGTGGCACTGCACGTCCTAGAGGACCTGGGTTATTACTGCATAGACAACCTCCCTGCCGCACTGATCAATGCACTGGTGAAAGAGTTGACCGATGGCAGTAACAGCGTCAACCGGATAGCCGTAGGAGTGGATGCGCGCAATCCGCAAAAAGACCTGGAGTCGCTGCCACGGCTGATCAAGGAACTTCGCGCCCAGGGAACGCAGACCGACCTGCTATTCCTGCAGACCAGCGACGACGTCCTGCTGAAGCGTTACAGCGAGAGCCGGCGCCGGCACCCGCTGTCTGTCGACGGAACCGAGCTGCGTGCGGCGATAGACAACGAGCGAGCGCTGCTCGGGCCCATCATCAATGCCGCTGACTTGATTGTCGACACGACCCGCTCCAGCGTTTACGAGCTGGCCGACCTGATCCGGGAGCGCGTCGACCGCCGGCAATCCAATATGCTGTCGGTGCTGGTCGAATCTTTCGGGTTCAAGCACGGCATACCAGCGGATGCCGACTTCGTTTTCGATCTGCGTTGCCTGCCAAACCCCTACTGGCAGCCCGAACTGCGACCCCTGACCGGTCTGGATCAGCCCGTCAAGGAGTTCCTGGAATCGCAAGAGCTGTTCCGACAGATGTTCGACGATGTGCACTCGTTCCTCATTCGCTGGATACCCGAATACGTCAGCTTCAACCGAGGTTACCTAACGGTTGCGATCGGCTGCACAGGCGGCCAGCACCGTTCCGTTTACATGACGGAGAAGCTCGTCACAGCATTAAAGCAGTCCCACGACCCTGTCCTGTCCCGTCACTGCGAGCTCGGGCAGCGCGCCGGCAGCAAGGACTGACGGCCAGGCACGGCACGGACCGAACGTGCCCTGACCACCGAAGACCGCTACACTTCCGCTCGAATCGAGGCTTGCCGGCGCGCTTGCCCGGTAACCGACACAGACCTGGCGGGCGGTATGGAAGACAGGAACCAGAAGCAGTCGAACCTTGCGAAGCTGCGCGAGCGACTTGCCAGTGGCCGTATGCGTTCGGCGCGGGCGCTTGTCGCCAGCCTGCATACCGCGGAACTCGCCCGTCTCCTCGAGTCGCTGCCTTTGCGCGAACGCGCGGTCGTCTGGGACATGGTGGACTCCGAGCGTGAGGGTGACGTGCTCGTGGAGGTCGCCGATGAGGTCCGTGACGGCCTGATCGAAGGCATGGGCACCGCACAGCTTATTGCCGCCATTGACGGCATGGAGCTGGACGACCTTGCAGACCTCGTTGCGGAACTGCCGGAGACGCTGACGCAGGAAGTGCTTCGGTCCCTGGACCAGCAGGACCGTGAACGTCTGCACCAGGTCATGTCCTACGATGAGGACAGCGCGGGCGGCCTGATGAACGTCGACATTGTCACGGTCCGGCCGGACGTGACGGTCGAAGTCGTATTGCGTTACCTGAGGGTACGCGGCGGCGTGCCGGACGGCACCGATTCGATCTTCGTCGTGAACAGGGACAATGAATATCGGGGCGCGCTGCTGCTATCACGCCTGCTTACCGCCGACCCGGAGCGAACGGTCTCGGAAATCATGTTGACGGACGTCTACCCTATCCCGGCGGAAGCGCTGTCCGAGGATGTCGTACGGGAGTTCGAAAACCGCGACCTTCTATCGGCACCGGTGACGGACCGCCGCAATTGCGTGGTCGGCCGCATCACGGTCGACGATGTCGTGGACGTCATTCGGGAGGAAGCCGAGCACTCACTCATGGGCGCGGCAGGCCTGGACGAGGAAGACGACATGTTTGCGCCGGCCGCGCGAAGCGCCGGGCGACGTGCGCTGTGGCTGGGTATCAATCTGGCCACGGCATTCATCGCCGCTTCCGTCGTCGACCTCTTCCAGACTACTCTCGACAAGATCGTGCTGCTGGCTGTACTGATGCCGGTTGTTCCGAGCATGGGGGGAATTGCCGGCACGCAGTCCCTGACGATCATGACGCGAGCGATTGCGCTCGGCCAGATAGACCGTTCGAATGCAGGCGGAATTTTCAAGAAGGAGATTTTCGTAGGAGTGCTGAACGGCGTCCTGTGGGCAAGCGTGGTCGCGGTGTTCACCTACCTCTGGTTCGGCGACTGGCGCATCGGCGCCGTGATCGCCGGTGCCATGGGCATGAATCTCGTCGTCGCGGCGGGCGCCGGTTTTGCGGTGCCCCTCGCGCTCAAGCGAATCGGAGTCGACCCTGCACTCGCGGGGGGAGTCGTTCTGACGACGGTCACCGACGTGGTCGGATACATGAGCTTCCTCGGCCTGGGAGCCGCGTTCCTGGTCTGATCAGGGCTCATCCGCGGGCAGACTGAGGTCCTTGCGTACCCAGTCGGGAGCAAACAGGCGTGGCACGTCCCGGCCCGTTACGAAGGCGAGGAGCTGGTCCATGACGGCCATCGCATCTTTATAGCCCAGATCGATAAGCGCCTGCGTATACCCCTGCTCGAACAACAGGAAGCTGAGCAAACGGCTGGCACTTTCGCGACTTCTTCCACTGACGCCGCGCAGCAGCGCGCGTACCGGCAAGGGCATTTCGTTGCGATGCTCCTCGGCTATGTCTCGCAAGTCCCGGCTGGGGACGACGATCATCGTATCGATGGGACGAATCCGCCGCAGCGCGCCCGTGCGCCGATCCTCGGGAACGGAATCGATCACCTGGTTGAGGCGGGTCATGCGTTCGAGATCCGAATACATGCCGTCCATGAACAGGGTATCGAGCATGTAGCCCGCAATCTGGGCGAACGACGGAAGCGGCTGGGGCTGATTCGGGTCACCCACTGGGTCCCCGGTCTCGTTTCGGACACCGATTACCAGGATGCGGTCGGCGCCGAGATGTATCGCTGAACTCAGCGGCGTGGCCTGTCGCATCGCCCCGTCCCCGAAAAACTCGCCTTCGATGCGCACCGGGGGAAATATTAGCGGAACCGCGATACTCGCCATCAGGTGGTCGAGATTGAGGCTGCGGCGTACGCCGACGCGGCGTGTCCTAGACCATTCCCTCTCTCCGGGCGACGCCTGGAAGAAAGTGGTCGAGCGAGCCGAGCTGTAACCTGCCGCGGTCACCGCGACGGCCTTGAGATATCCCCGGTCGATGGAGTCCTGAATACGTGGAAACCGGACATTCCGGCTCAGCAAGGTCCGCAGCGGCGCATTATCCAGGAGCGAGCGCGGCGCCCCTACGAGATTGCCGCCGAGCACGATCGCGGAAAGCCAGTGCGCGCTGCTCTTGAACATCGTCCAGCCGTCCGCCCTGAAGACCTGGCCGCTGCGGAAGTGGCCCCAGACCCGATGCAGTTCGGCGACGGCGACCCTGAAACGGCGGGCGCGGCTCGCCAAGACCACCGAGTTGACGGCGCCGGCCGATGTGCCGCTGAGCACTGCAAAAGGATTCACCGAGCCGTGCGGCATCATGTCCGCAATGGCGCGCAGGACTCCGACCTGGAAGGCACCCCGGGCCCCGCCGCCGGGCAGTACCAGTCCTGTAATCGGCTTGTCTGTCTGACTTTTCATCGGTGTGCAGTATTATAAGTCGCGGAACCGCTACCAATGCGTACGGTCTTATCACTTTCCACAAATCCCGTCCTCGCGGAAGAAGGATCATCGCAATGATTCGTGTCGTTTCAGCACTCGCCACCGCCATATTCTTGCTCAGCGTCGGGCCAGCCGTTGTCGCAGATACACCGAAAGTGGGCGATCCTGCCCCGGGTTTCGAACTTCGCGACCAGGACGGGCAGCTGCATTCGCTGGAAGACTACAGGGACCAGTGGGTAGTGCTGTACTTCTATCCCAAGGACAATACGCCCGGCTGTACCACAGAAGCCTGCGAATTCCGGGACGACATATTCAAGTTCCGGAAACTGGGCGCACAGGTCATGGGCGTCAGTCTCGATGACGAATCCTCGCACAGGGAGTTTGCTAACAAGTATGGCTTGCCGTTCCCGCTCCTCGCGGATACGGAAGGGACCACGGTGGATGCTTACGGTGTGCGATCCAGCATGCTCGGCATCTCGATCGCCAAGCGCCAGACCTTCGTGATCGACCCGGAGGGCCGGATCGCCATTCATTATGAAAAGGTTGATCCCGAAACGCACTCGGCACAGCTGCTGACCGACCTTGCGGAAATCGCCGGCGCCGAGACCAACTAGGCCCTGCGACCGGGGCGCCGACAGGAGGGTCGGCTTTCCTGAAACATGCAGTTGCGAATCGAGGTTCGAAGGGCTCCGCAAGCGCGCCGGTCTTGCCGGCTGGATGGCGGGCGGCCGCTGTCGCTAATGCAGCGATTTGATGCCGTCGTCGATGCCGCCGATGCTCAGCGGAAACATGCGGTCCTCCATCAATTCGCGGGTTAGCTTGATAGACGGCGTATAGTCCCACCGCGCCCGTGGCTCCGGATTGAGCCAGATCGCTTTCGGATACGCCTTCAGGAGACGCTTGATCCAGATGGCGCCGGGCTCCTCGTTCCAGTGCTCGACGCTGCCGCCGGGATACACGATCTCGTAAGGGCTCATAGTAGCGTCGCCTACGAAGACCAACTTGTAGTCCGGACCATACTTGTGCGTGATCTCCGATAGCGGGACGCGTTCGGAATGCCGGCGACGATTGTCCTTCCACAGACTCTCGTAAATGAAGTTGTGAAAGTAGTAATGCTTCAGGTGTTTGAATTCCGTGCGCGCGGCGGAAAAGAGCTCCTCGCAAATGCGTACGTGGTCGTCCATCGAGCCGCCGATATCGAGGCAAAGCAGCACCTTGATCGCGTTGTGGCGTTCGGGGACCATCTTGATATCGAGCAGCCCGGCATTGCGCGCTGTCGAGTCGATAGTCGCATCCAGGTCGAGCTGGTCCGCAGCACCTTCTCGCGCGAACCGGCGCAGCCGGCGCAGTGCCACCTTTATGTTTCTCGTACCGAGCTCGACGGTGTCGTCCAGATTCCTGAATTCGCGGCGGTCCCATACCTTGACCGCACTGCGGTGCCTGGAACCCGCCTGGCCGATACGCACGCCCTCCGGGTTGTAACCATAGGCACCAAACGGTGACGTTCCGGCCGTGCCTATCCACTTGCTGCCACCCTCGTGGCGCTCGCCCTGTTCTTCGAGTCTTTTTTGCAGCGCCTCCATGAGCTTCTCGAACCCGCCCATGGCTTCGATCTGCGCACGCTCCTCCTCGCTCAGCAGTAATTCCGCCTGGCGGCGCAACCACTCCTCCGGGACTTCGCCTGCCAGGGCCCGGAAGTTGGCCTCGACCCCCCTGAAATGGGCGCCGAAGATCCGGTCGAAGCGATCGTAGAGCGACTCGTCCTTCACCAACGCAGCCCGCGCCAGGAAATAGAAATCCTCCACGCTATACCCGGCCACTCCACTCTTCAGGGCAGCCAGCAGCGTAAGCAGCTCGGTGATCGACGGCTTGAGGCCGCCCTCTCTCAGCATGAAGAAGAACCGGATTAGCATTCGTTACTGCGTACGCGAGCGACGATCCAGAAATACGAGTTGCTCGAACAGGTGTACGTCCTGCTCGTTCTTGAGAAGAGCGCCGTACAATGGCGGAATGGCTTTGCGGTTTTCAGAATCGCGCAGCGCCTCGGGAGGAATATCCTCGGCGAGAAGGAGCTTGATCCAGTCGAGCAGCTCGGACGTCGACGGTTTCTTCTTCAAGCCCGGAACTTCGCGGACCTTGTAGAAAACCTCCAGCGCCTGCTTTAGCAGCATCTTCTTGAGGTTCGGAAAATGCACATCGACGATCTTCTCCATCGTCTCCGTATCCGGGAACTTGATGTAGTGGAAGAAGCAGCGACGCAGGAAAGCGTCCGGCAGCTCCTTTTCGTTGTTGCTTGTAATGACGACAATTGGCCGGTGTGTGGCCTTGACCAGCTCCTTGGTCTCGTAAACGTAGAATTCCATGCGATCCAGTTCGCGCAGGAGATCATTCGGAAACTCGATATCCGCTTTGTCGATTTCATCGATGAGCAACACGGGTTGAACGTCCGATGCGAACGCTTCCCATATCTTGCCGCGAACGATGTAGTTCGCGATGTCGTGCACACGATTGTCGCCGAGCTGGGAATCGCGTAGCCGCGCAACTGCATCGTAGTCGTACAAACCCTGCTGGGCCTTTGTCGTGGACTTGATGTGCCACTCGTACAGTGGCCGGTCAAGCGCCGCCGCAACCTCCTCGGCGAGCTGGGTCTTGCCAGTGCCGGGTTCGCCCTTGATGAGTATCGGTCTTTCAAGCGTAACTGCGGCGTTGACCGCCATCATCAGGTCATCGGTGGCGACGTACCTGCTGGTGCCCTTGAACTTCGAATCAGCCATGTGTGTTCCGTGATCAATCAGTCTGTGACCAGTATCCACGCTGCCCGCCGCCGGAACAAGCGAGGAGCCCCGATCAGCCTTCGGGCACGAGCCGCAGCGCGTGGCGGGCCTCGCCCGGCAGGAATTCGGAAGGGGTTCCGCGCACCCAGTCGGCGTGCCCGGCGCGGTAGTAAGGCGACAGGGGGTGGCCGCTCTGGCCGGCCGGCATGTGGAGGTATCCGTCCTGTTCGGCGCCGGGCGACACGGCGAATCGCTCCGACGGGCCAAAGGACGGACCCTGGACCTTCGGCATGTTCCAGTCGCCGTCCAGTGGCTCGCGTGGCATGTCCAGCCAGCCCGATAGCGCGGGTAGAGCCCGGCTCAAGGGATGCCTGATGTCCGCCATGTTCCGCTCGCCCCAGGTCCTGGCGGCGAGATCGTCGCCGTAGTTCTGCTCGAGATCCTGCAGGGTCCGGTCCGCCGCCGCCAGCAGAAGCTGCTCCCAGCTGGCGAAGTCGTCCGACAGCAGGTGCGGCGGCCGATCGGTAACCAGCTGCCAGAGCGGCGCCTCGAACTGGTTGCTGATACGGAGCCTGACATCCGGGCCGTGCATGGCGCGCACCGGAGTCATCAGCATGTCGAACACCATTTCGCGCGCCTCGGCACGAAAGCTCCGCACCAGGCGGTAACCCACGGAACCAGCCTCGGCCCGTGGCACCCAGTCTGCCACCAGCTTGCGCATTTCCGCGCGCGCCTGGTTGCCGGCCACCGCGCCGTCATCGAGTATTTCGAGCAGCAGCTCCCGCCAGCGGATCAGGAACAACGCGCGATTGTCGAACTGGATTTCGAGCATGTCGGACGGAACGAAACGCTCCCGCTCAGCCAGCCCGTCGCGAATCTGGCGCTGACGCGCACCGAGGTCGTAGCCGCCATCGCCTATGAGCGCGAGGGCCTCGCCATCGGCCACCCGGGCGTTCGCTGTCCAGATACGTCCGGAAGCAGGGTTCAGCACGCGCGGGTACTGCTCCGGTTCGAGCCAGCCCGACCAGCCACCACCCGTACTCCAGTCGGCCGGCACCTCGCGGGCAGCCGGGCCACGAACCGGTATGCGGCCGGCGATCGTCCAGCCGATATTGCCGTCCGCATCACCCACGACGAAGTTCTGTGGCGGTATGCCCATGCCGTTCGCGATGGCCATGGCATCGGACACGCTGGTCACTGTCTCGAGTTCCAGCTGCCGGACATTCACGGCCGCGGCATGGTGCGCGATCCAGCTGACGACAAGCTCGCCCCCGCCGAATTCGACATCGTCGAGGATTGGGCCCCACTGCGTCTCCCGAACCCAAAATTCGACCGGCTCGCCACCCTTCACATCGATTCGCTCCAGGTGCGTCGTGATTGCACGAGGACCGCCCTGGTCAAGGTAGGTATCCGGTTCGTCACCGGCATGCAGCAGCACCGCGTCCGACCAGTCGCCATAGCTGTTCGTGAATCCCCAGGCAACCCGCCCGTTGCTGCCGGCGACGACTACGGGTGTGCCCGGCAGCGTCACGCCGGTAACGTCCCGGGCAGCTGGCCCGGTACCCACCAGGCGTGCCCGGTAGAAGATGTTCGGCGCAGTAATGTTGAGATGCATGTCGTTGGCGACGATTGCCCTGCCGTCGCCGGTCAACCTGCCAGCCACGGCCCAGTTGTTGCTGCCGGGCAGCGGTGCTTCGGCATCCCCGCGACTGGATCGAGCCCCGACGACGCGGGTACCGCGCAGGTCATAACGGTCGGCCGCGGGGACCGGCGGGACCGCCCTGGGACTTCCCAGCAACGGCGCGTCCCACTCGGTTCCCTCGGGATACATCCATGCAAAGACATCGCCCGGCAGCACGTCCCGCGCGAAGCCCCTGCTGACGTCCCGGGCGGCACGCTCGTCATTGAGTTCCATGAACATGGCATAGACGACCAGCAGCGTATCTTCGATGGTCCAGGGATCGGGCTCGGCGCGGAGCACGAAGTACTCGAATGGCCGGGCGGCCAGGTTCGCGAGCCCTGCGTTGACGCCCGCGACGTAGGCATTCATCAAGGCCTGCTCCGCGCCGGTCATAGTCGCGATGACGTCGCTCGCCCTGCTGCGGAATCGGTGCAGACGGTTACGCTTGTCCAGCTCGAGGGCGACGGCACCGAAGAGTGCGGACAGTTCGCCGGCGGCCTGGCGCCTGGTCAGGTCCATCTGGAAGTAACGGTCCTGGCCGTGAACGAAACCCGTCCCGAAGGCGAGGTCCTCGCGACTCCCGGCTCGAATCGTCGGGATACCCGCGGCGTCTCTCTCGATGCTGATCGGCGCCGTGATGCCGGCCACCATGACCCGCCCGTCCAGCCCCGGCAGGCTGGCCCGCAACAGGAAAAAGGTGCCAATCGTTGCCAGCGCCACGATGATCAACAATCCGGCAAGGCCGCGCGTCAGATATTTCGCGAGCATCCGCAACGACTCTCTGTCAGTCGGGCGCCGTAACCCGGATGATTTTCATGGAGTTGGTGCTGCCGGATACGCCGGTCAGGTCACCCTTGGTGAATATCACGAGATCGCCGATTTCGACCAGCTTCCGGGTCAGGAGGGTCGCGAAAATATCCCGGTACAGCGGCCCGACCTCGGTGTGCTGCAGGTTGAACGGCACGGAATAGACGCCCCGGTACAGCGTGACCCGGCGGCTCGTGACTTCGTGCGGCGTGAAGGCATAGATTGGAATGTCCGAGCGGATGCGTGACATCCAAAGCGCCGTGGAACCGGACTCGGTCAGAGCGATGATTGCCTTCACATTCATGTGGTTGGCGGTGTACATCACGGCCATTGCTATCGCTTCGTCGACCGCGCGGAACCGGTCGTCCATGCGATGGCTGGCGGCGCTGCGCGGGAGCGAATATTCCTCGGCCCCGCGACAGACTTCGCTCATCGCCGCAACGACCTCGACCGGATATTTCCCGACCGCCGTCTCCGCGGAGAGCATGACCGCATCCGTACCGTCCATGACGGCGTTCGCGACGTCCGATGCCTCCGCGCGAGTCGGGATAGGGTTATGAATCATCGACTCCATCATCTGGGTAGCGGTGATCACGACCTTGTTGGCATGGCGCGTGCGGCGTATCAACTGCTTTTGCATGCCAGTCAGCCGGGCATATCCCATTTCGACGCCAAGGTCGCCGCGCGCAACCATGATGATGTCGGCAGCGTCGATTATCTCGTCGATGCACGTGACAGCCTCGGTTCGCTCGATCTTGGCAACGATGAGGCCATGACCGCCGGCTTCCCGCAACGATCGGCGCGTTTCCGTCACGTCAGCCGGACGGCGCACGAAGGACACGGCCAGGAAGTCCAGCTTGAGCTCGGCCGCGAACCGGATGTCTTCCCGATCCTTTTCGGTCAGTGCCGGCGCAGACAGCCCGCCACCGCGACGGTTGATGCCCTTGTGATCGGACAGCGTGCCGCCATTCACGACCGTCGTCAGCACCCGCGCACCTTCGATGGAGTCGACGGTAAGCGTGATCTGGCCGTCATTCAGCAACAGCGTATCGCCGGGCTTTACGTCCCGGTGCAGGTTATCGTAGGCAACGCCGACGCCTTTCTTGTTCCCGTCCATTTCACCGAGCGTCGGGTCGAGAAAGAATTTCGCACCGTCCTTCAGTATCGCCATGCCCTTGGCGAAGCGCCGCACTCGGATCTTTGGCCCCTGGAGATCGCCCATGATGCCGACGTCGCGCCCGCAATCGGCGGCGATCTGTCTCAGCATCTCGACCCGCTTGCGCTGGTCGTCGCGGTTACCGTGTGAGAAATTGATACGCGCCACGTCGAGACCGGCGTTGATGACCTTGCGCAGGACTTTCGGGTCATCGGTGGCCGGGCCGAGCGTCGCGACTATTTTCGTTCTGCGTAACATGGCCGCGGATTATTGCACAAGCCCGGCGGCGAATGCCGCGATTTTCGCTAGGCCGCCGGCACCTCGTTCCGCGATACTTGTCCGGTCGACCGGGAAGACGCCATGCTCAGCCGAAGGCATTTCTTGCAGGGAATCGCACTTGCCGCCATTAGCCCGCGGACCCGTGCGAGCACCCGAACGACCGGCGGCTTCGGCCCCCTGGTGCCGGATCCGCAGGGCATCCTCGACCTGCCGGCTGGATTCGGTTACCGCATTGTGTCTACCCGGGGCGATCGGATGGACGATGGGCTGCTCGTGCCGGCGCAGGCGGACGGCATGGCCGCCTTTCCCGGAGACGACGGCAACATCGTCATAGTCTGCAATCACGAGAATCACCCCGCCTTGCCGGAACGCGGGCCCTTCGGGCCCGGCCTGGAACTTATCGGCCGCATCGACCCGGCCCAGGTTTACGATCCGGGCGCGGGCCTGACGCCCGGCAACGGCGGCACGACGACCATCGTTTATGACCCGAAATCCGGCGCTACGCTGCGCCGGCACCTGAGCCTGGCGGGCACCGAGTACAACTGCGCCGGCGGCCCGACGCCCTGGGGCAGCTGGCTGAGCTGCGAGGAATGCTTCACGGGCCCCGGTACGGATTTCGCCAGGCTGTCGGTCGTCCATCGTGACCGGCGCCATGGCTATGTCTTTGAAGTACCGAGCAGCGCCACCGGCCCGGCCGAGCCGGTCCCTTTGCGTGAAATGGGGCGATTCGAGCATGAGGCCGCCGCCGTCAACCCGGCTTCGGGCATCGTGTACCTGACCGAGGACCAGCACCAGAGCCTCCTGTACCGGTACATCCCGAACCAGCCCGGGGCACTGGCGCAGGGAGGCAGGCTGCAGGCGCTTGCCGTCCGCAAGAAACCGTCCTTCGATACCCGCAACTGGTTCGATCCGCGCGGCATGCTGCCGAACGAGTGGATGGAAACTCGCTGGATCGACCTCGACGACGTTGATCCGGATGTAGACGACCTGCGCTATCGCGGCTTCGAGGCCGGCGCCGCCTGCTTCGCGAGAGGCGAGGGGCTCAGTTACTCGGATGGCAGCCTGTTCATGACCGCAACGATCGGCGGGCCATCGCGACTGGGACAGGTGTTCGAATACCGGCTGAGCACGGCCGACGGCACGCGCGACGAGGACCGCCGGCCCGGGCAACTGCGACTGCTGGCGGAATCGACGAGCGACAGCGTGCTGCGCAATGCCGATAACCTGACGATGAGCCCCTGGGGCGATCTGGTCATCTGCGAGGACACTGCGACTCACTGCGGACTGGTCGGCATCTCTCCGGCAGGCAGCCAGTATCCGCTTGCAGACAATGCCTACACGAGCTCGGAACTGGCCGGCGCTTGCTTTTCGCCGGACGGCAAACTGCTGTTCGTCAACATCCAGGAACGCGGCCTCACGCTGGCCATCACTGGTCCCTGGCCGTCGCCGGCCTGAATCAGCTCGCCCTGGCGCGCTCCTCCAGCACGGCGACGCCCGGGAGCGTCTTGCCTTCAACGAACTCGAGAAAGGCGCCGCCGCCGGTCGATATGTAGGAAATCCGATCCGAGACTCCGTACTTGTCGATCGCCGCAAGCGTGTCCCCGCCGCCGGCAATCGAAAATGCCGGGCTGTCGGCGATGGCCTCGGCCAAGGCGCGCGTACCCTCGCCGAACTGGTCGAATTCGAAAACGCCGACGGGCCCGTTCCAGATCACGGTACCGGCCTGCGCAATGATTTTCGCAAATCGCCGTGCGGTTTCCGGGCCGATGTCGAGTATCAACTCCGAGCCGCTCACTTCGTCGACTCTCTTCACCGTCGCCGTCGCCGTTGCGGAGAATTCGTCCGCTACGACAACATCGACGGGAACCGGGATGTCGGCCCGGTCGCTGGTATTCGTCGCCAGGGCGCGTGCGGTGTCCAGCATGTCGGCTTCGTACAGCGACCTGCCCACGCCGTGGCCGGCGGCTGCGATGAACGTGTTCGCGATGCCTCCGCCGACGATCAGGTGATCGACGATGCCGGCAAGTGCCTCGAGGACCGTGAGCTTGGTCGATACCTTCGAGCCACCGACGATCGCTACGACCGGGCGGGCCGGCTCCTTCAGCGCTTTCGACAATGCGTCGAGTTCTGCGGCCAGGAGCGGTCCGGCACATGCCAGCGGGGCGTGGCGCGCAACGCCATGCGTACTCGCCTGGGCACGGTGCGCCGTGCCGAATGCGTCCATGACGAAGACGTCACAAAGAGCCGCCATCTTGCGGGCAAGCGCCTCATCATCGGCCTTTTCGCCTTTCAGGAAGCGCGTATTCTCGAACAGCACGACCTGGCCCGGCTCGACCTCGATTCCTTCGATCCAGTCCGCCACCAACGGCACGTCCCTGCCGAGGAGCCTGCCCAGATGTACTGCCACCGGTTGCAGCGAAAAGGCCGGATCGAACTTGCCCTCGGAGGGTCGGCCGAGGTGCGACATCAGCATCACCGCCGCACCGGCATCGAGGGCCGCCCGTATCGTCGGCAACGCCGCCTGGATGCGTGCATCACTGGTGATGACGCCTTCCTTCAGCGGCACATTGAGGTCTTCGCGTATCAGGACGCGCCTGCCCCGTAAATCGAGATCTGTCATGCGCAGCATGGCCGTCGTTTCCTCGGAGTACGGCTGTAGCTAAGGGTGCCCGTAAGCGAGATCAGCGGGCCTTGGCGAATGCGATGGCCGTATCCAGCCTCCTGTTCGAGAAGCCCCATTCGTTGTCATACCAGGAAATCACCTTGACCAGCGTTCCCTGCATGACCTTGGTCAGCGACGCGTCGTAGATCGAGGAAGCCGGATTGTGATTGAAGTCGATCGAAACCAGCGGCTCGTCGTTGTATGCCAGCACGCCCTTCAGTTCACCTTCACTGGCCTCCTTCAGGATCTTGTTGATCTCCTCGACGCTCGTTTCTCTGTTCGCGACGAACGACAGGTCTACCGCCGATACGTTAATCGTTGGAATGCGCATCGCGAAGCCATCGAGCCTTCCCGCCAACTCGGGCAGCACCAGGCCCACGGCCGCAGCCGCACCGGTTTTTGTCGGGATCTGCGACATGGTCGCCGAGCGCGCGCGGCGAAGGTCCTTGTGAAATACGTCCGTGAGTACCTGGTCGTTCGTGTACGCATGAATCGTGGTCATGATGCCGTGCTTGACGCCGATCTTTTCATGCAATGGCTTTACGAGCGGCGCCAGGCAGTTCGTGGTGCACGATGCATTCGAGATCACGGTGTGAGACTTCTTCAGGACGCCGTGATTTACTCCATAGACAATGGTCGCGTCCACTTCTCCACTGGCAGGAGCCGAGATAATCACCTTTTTCGCACCGCCGGCGATATGTTTCGACGCCGCCTCGCGGCTGCTGAATATGCCGGTCGACTCGAGCACGATCTCTGCACCGAGCTTGCCCCACGGCAACTTGGCCGGGTCCCTCTCGGCCAGCACGCGAATACGGTCGCCGTTGACCACCATGTAATCCCCGTCGACCGAGACTGTACCCGGGAACTTGCCGTGCGCCGTGTCGTAACGGGTCAGGTGCGCGTTTGTCTTCGCGTCTCCAAGGTCATTAACGGCGACTATCTCCAACTCCGAGCGCTTGTCACCCTCATATAACGCGCGCAGCATGTTTCGGCCGATTCGGCCATACCCGTTAATGCCGATCTTGATGGTCATTGCATTCTCCTGAATTGACGTTGGGCCGGACAGGGTCTAGCCCCGCTTCCCGCTACCTAGAATTTCGCCGGCGACGCGCAGCACGTTGTCGACGGTAAAGCCGAAGTGTTCGAACAGTTTCTCCGCTGGCGCAGACAGGCCAAAGCCGTCGATGCCAATCACGCGGCCGGCCGGTCCGACCCACCGCCACCAGCAGTCCGTCACACCCGCCTCTATCGCGATGCGTGTCGTTATGGAAGGCGGCAGTACCTCGTCCCGGTAAGAAGCATCCTGGCCCTGGAACAACTCCACACAGGGCATCGACACGACGCGCGCACATACTCCCCGCTTCGCGAGCTCGGTTGCGGCGTCCGCGGCAAGCGCAACCTCGGAGCCGGTCGCGATCAAGATGATATCCGGGCGGCCCTCGGGTTCCCGCAATACGTATGCTCCGCGTGCTATCGCAGCTCGCTGTGCCGCCGTACGCGGCTGGTGAGGCACGCCCTGCCGCGTGAGCACCAGGCTCGTCGGACCGTCCTGGCGCTGGATCGCGTCCCGCCAGGCTACCGCCGTCTCCACCGCATCACAGGGCCGCCACACGCGCATGTTCGGCATGACCCGCAGGCTTGCGATGTGCTCGACCGGCTGATGCGTGGGCCCGTCCTCCCCGAGGCCGATCGAGTCATGCGTATACACGAGTACGTTCCGCAGCTTCATCAGCGCCGCCATACGCAATGCATTGCGCGCATAGTCGGAGAAGGTCAGGAAGGTGCCGGAGTAAGGAATCAG
This sequence comes from Gammaproteobacteria bacterium, assembly GCA_029884165.1. Lineage (GTDB taxonomy): Bacteria > Pseudomonadota > Gammaproteobacteria > Steroidobacterales > Woeseiaceae > JAOUIH01. Next base: position 84,092 of record JAOUIH010000004.1, read on the forward strand.
TCCGCCGTGCAGCGAGAGACCGTTGCAGATCGCGGTCATGCCGAACTCGCGCACGCCGAAATAAATATAGTTGCCGCCGGCGGCATCCGCCGAGATGGCCGTCGAACTGTCGTGCTTCGTCAGGTTCGAGCCGGTCAGGTCGGCCGAGCCGCCGATCAGCTCCGGCAAAGCCGGCGCGAACGCGTTCAGGGCAACAAGCGACGCCTGCCGGGTCGCCATCTTCTTGCCGGCCGCGTCTATCTCGGCGATCGAGCGGTCTGCGAAGTCCTTCCAGCCCGACGGCAGCTCACCGCGCATGCGACGCTCGAATTCCGCAGCGAGCTCGGGATGTGCCTTGCGGTAGCCTTCATACAGGCCCGACCAGGCCTGCTCCGCCTCCGCGCCCTGGTCGCGGCTATCCCAGGCCCTGGCGATCGACGCAGGAATCTCGAAGGGCGGGTACGCCCATCCGAGCTGTGCCCGGCTCGCTGCAACCTCGTCCGGGCCGAGCGGCGCACCGTGCGTACTCGCGCTGCCCTGCTTGTTGGGCGAACCGAAACCGATGACGGTCTTGCAGCAGATCAGGGACGGCCGCTCGCCGTCGGCGAGCGCGGCGTCAATGGCGCCGGAAATCGACTCGCTGTCATGGCCGTCGACGTTCTTGATGACCTGCCAGCCGTAGGCCTCGAAGCGCGCTGCCGTGTCGTCGGAGAACCAGGCCCGGACCTCGCCGTCGATCGATATGCCGTTGTCGTCGTACAGGCATATCAGCTTGCCGAGCTTCAGCGTACCTGCGAGCGAGCAGGCTTCGTGCGAGACGCCCTCCATCAGGCAGCCGTCGCCGACGAAAACCCAGGTTCGATGGTCGACGATCTCGTAGCCCGGGCGATTGAACTCGGCGGCGAGCTTCTTTTCCGCCAGCGCCATGCCGACGGCATTGCTGATGCCCTGGCCCAGCGGACCCGTCGTCGTCTCGATCGCAAGATCCTGCTCTCGTTCCGGATGCCCGGCAGTCCGATAGCCGAACTGCCGGAAATTGCGCAGCTCGTCCATGCTCAGTGCGTAGCCGGTCAGGTGCAACAGGCTGTAAAGCAGCATCGAGCCATGCCCGTTCGAGAGCACGAAACGATCACGGTCGAACCACAGCGGGTTGCCCGGGTTATGCTTCAGGTGATCGTTCCAGAGGACCTCGGCGATGTCGGCCATTCCCATGGGCATGCCGGGATGGCCCGAATTCGCGGCCTGGACGGCGTCCATGCTGAGAGCCCTGATGGCGTTGGCGAGATCGCGTCGGGAAGGCTCGCCGGTAACCGGCGTACGGCTCATTTGCTGTGACATGGGTTCCTGTCGCTGACCCTTGCGGTCGTATTATGGTTAGTTCAGGCGCAGCGGGGCGGGCTTGCGCCGGAGCATTTTCCCTGTTTGACCCTGACCCCGCAAGCCGACGTCCCACTTGCCGCATCATATCTCGGCGCGACTTTGGGCCCGGGATACAGGGAGTTACAAATCCACGATGGTCCGGCCAGACCGGCATGGGGTACAATCCGCCGCCGAATCCACAACAGAATCCAATCCATGAGTGAATCCTATCTCTTCACCTCGGAATCCGTTTCCGAGGGGCATCCGGACAAAATTGCCGATCAG